>CAYUTA010000028.1:0-33542 GCA_964447605.1 uncultured Oscillospiraceae bacterium
GCCGCCCGTTGACCGCGTTGTAGCTGATGATGCCGTGCTGCCGCTGAATGGGTTCATCCATGCTGATCCCATAGTCGCCAACCACGCACAGCCCGACGACAAGCATGGCGAGGAACACGCCGATCACACCGATTTTTGCCCAATGAAGCCTCTTTTTCATACGCTTAATCCTTTCGGTTCCATGCTGCCGGCGTGGGTTCCGCCCGGTCCGGCCCGTCTTGTGCCGGGGGAGGCGATGGATCCGGATGGGAGGTCTCTCGGCCCGCCGTAAAAACCAGCTTTTTTCCCAGAAAGTAGTTTAGTATGATCACAACGGCCATCACCAGATACTTTGCCATCCGGTTGTTCATGCCGGCCCACTCAACCAGCAGGATCAGGCCGAAATAATCCACCAGGGCCGTCGCGCCCCGCGCAAGGACAAAACGGAAAAATTCCTTTATCAGCGCGGCAAAACCATTCGTCCTGCTTTGGAAGACAAATTTCTTGTTGGCCACATACGCAAACAGCTTGCTTGCAAGCAACGCAAGCAGGTTGCTGATTTTATAATCGACCGCCGCGGCAAGCAGAAGCCGATACATAAGCAAATTGACCAGCGTGGTCGCCACGCCAAAAACGGCATATGCAATGGTTTCGCGGTTGCACCACTTTTTGAGCCATTTCACGGGCCGCGTCATGCGACCTTTGCTTTACAAAGCAGCATGATAAACGGAAACGGCGTGCGCGTTTCCAACACCTCGCCGTAGTTCTTTGCCAACGCGACCAGCCTGCGCTTGCTCCAATGGTTGATGTGCCCGGGCGTATTGCCAAATGCTCTGACATTGCGCAGCATGCATAGGTTCATGATGCACCAGACCGGCTCTCTGGGAACGGCAATGATAAAATAGGGGCTTGCCAGGCCTGCGATTTTTTCAAACGCCCGGTCCGGATGCTCCAGATGCTCGAGCACCTCGCAGCACACGACCAGTCCCGCCCGGTCGCCATGCGCGTCGAGGTCGTAGACCGACTTTGCGCAAAACCGGTCCGATACGTCGACGCCCAGTTCTTTCTGAATGCTTTTGCATGCGGTGGAAACGTCCTGCGCATCGATGTCGCAGCCGCGGACGGCGTACCCCGCGTCCATCAGCACGGCCGCCACCTGGCCCTCGCCGCAGCCAATTTCGAATACGTCCGTTGTGTCCGCTTTTTCAGCCAGTTCCAGAAGTGCGTGAAAATAGTTTTGGAGCAAACGGTTTTTTGCCGCGCTCCCGGAATGATATTTTTGAACCGTTTCCGCACGCGTTGCTTTTAGAATTCGGACGGGTTGCCGCCGCATCACGTTTCCTCCTCAAACCCAAGCACTTTGGCAATATAGGTCTCGTTTTTCCCGCGCGAGCCCATGCGGTCGAGCATCATTTCGCAGGACAGGCCGGTTGCAAAAAACTGAAAGCCCAGAATAATCAGCAGTACGCCGAGTTGCAGCAGGGGACGCGTACCGATGCCCGCCCCGCCAATCCACTGGATGGTGAGAATCAGGCAGATGATAATGCCCAGCAGGCACATCAAAAGCCCCGGCTTGCCGAAAAAGTGCATGGGCCGGTCGCCATAGCGCAGCAGGAATGACGAGGTCATGGAGTCGAACAGCCCGCGCAGGTAGCGCTCGAAGCCGTATTTGGACCGGCCGTGCTCGCGCGCATGGTGCTCCACGGTCACTTCACCCGTAGAAAAACCAAGCCGCTTGGCCAGCACGGGAATATAGCGGTGCATTTCGCCATAAACGTTGAGGCTTTTATAGACATCCCTGCGGTAGGCTTTAAACCCACAGTTAAAATCGTGCAGCTTGATGCCGGACATCTTTGCCGTAACCGCATTAAAAAGCCTTGACGGCAAACGCTTCTCAATGGGATCGTGACGGTTCTTCTTCCAGCCGGAGACCATGTCGAACCCCTCGTTGAGCTTGGCAATCAGCTTGGGCGCCTCCTTGGGATCGTCCTGCAAATCCGCGTCCATTGTGATGGCGATGTCGCCGCCGACACGCTCAAAGCCCGCCTGCAGCGCGGCGGCCTTGCCGAAATTTTTGCGAAAACAAATCAGCCGCACATGCGGATCGCCGCCGGCAATGAACCCCTCGACAATCTGCGCGGAAGCGTCCGTCGAGCCGTCGTCGATAAACGCCACCTCATAGTCGCCGTAGCCGTTTTCCGCGCAGACGGCCTGAATCCGCCGGTACAACTCGGCAATGGTCTCCTCCTCGTTCATAAACGGAACGACAAACGACAGTTTCAACATCAGCAAACGCGCCCCCAACAATATATTTACAGCCGGTTGTTTGGAATCCACAATCAACAAGCGTTCGATTCCATTCTACAGATTTCGGACCCTGTAACAGCTTATCAAAAATTGGGTGAATACGCAACCTGTTTTGCGCGCGAAACGCCGCTGCCGGCCCGTTGACCCGCGGAAATAAAATGTGCGTCCCGACGTAAAGCGGCTGCCGGTTGTGGCATAGTAACAACACGACCCGCGGCACGAAAATAAGCGCGTAAATACAAATTCAACCCCAAGACATTTGCCGGGGGGCAGTCTGAATTGAAGTTTCGTCAGGAAACCCAAAATGTATCCCGGCCTTAGCGCCTGGAGCGTCTCCGATAACTCGCCGCTCGTCCAGCGTGAATTTGCCCGTCCTGAGCCGTTGATGCGGGAGTTGCGGCGCTTCTCCGGGCTGTGGTGTTTGGTTCTCCCGCTGCGTCAGGCGCAGCATACAACCTCGGCCGGCGCGAAGGTTTTTTCCACCGCCCGCCGCGTTTCGCCGGCTGTCTCCGGATTGAACGGCGGCGCCTTCATAGCCGCATCCCTCTTAGCCGCAGGGCGTTGCCTACGACGCAGACCGAACTCAAGCTCATCGCCAGCCCTGCGAGCATGGGGTTGAGCAGGATTCCCCAAACCGGGTACAAAACCCCTGCGGCAATCGGGATGCCGATGGTGTTGTAGCAAAATGCCCAAAACAGGTTCTGTTTGATGTTGCGCATGGTCAGGCGGCTGAGCCGTATGGCGCGGGGCACATCCTGAAGATCACTGCGCATCAGCACGATATCCGCGGCTTCGATGGCCACGTCGCTGCCGCCGCCGATGGCGCAGCCCACGTCCGATTGTACGAGCGCGGGCGCGTCGTTGATGCCGTCGCCAACCATGACGACCTTTTGGCCGCGCTGCTGCAAATCCCTGACCACGCCGGCCTTCTCCTCCGGCAGCACCTCCGCGATGACCTCGTCTGCCCCGATGAGCGCGCCGACATGATTCGCCGCCGCGCGGTTGTCCCCGGTGAGCAACACCACGCGCAGCCCCATGCGCCTGAGCCGTTCCACCGCCGCCCTGCTCGTTTCCTTAACCGGGTCGGATACTGCGATCAGTCCGCATAAGCGGCCGCCAAACGCCGCGTACATGCAGGTTTGCCCCTGAGCAGACAGCGTTTCGGCCTGCGCCGCGAGCGCGCCGGCGTCGATTCCGCTCTCCTTCATCAGCCGCGCGTTGCCAATCAGCGCCGTCCGGCCGTCGGAAAGTGTGGCGGAAACGCCCTTGCCGGAAAGATTTGCAAACGCCGTGACGGTGAGTTGGCTTTGCGCCCGTTCACGCCTGGCGCATTCGACAATGGCGTCGGCCAGCGGATGCTGCGAGGCGGCCTCCACCAGCGCAGAAAGCGCCAGCAGCGTCCTCCGTTCCACATTCAGCGGCAGAATCTCCGTCACCTCCGGCCTGCCCTGCGTGACCGTGCCGGTTTTGTCGAGCACAACGGTATCGGCGCTGTGCGTGATCTCGAGCGCCTCGCCGCTGCGCACAAGAATGCCGTGCTGCGCGCCAAGCCCGGTGCCGACCACGATGGCCGTGGGCGTCGCCAAACCCATTGCGCAGGGGCAAGCGATGACCAGCACGGCGGTAAATACCCGCAGGGCGAGGGACAGTTCCTCCCCCGCGATCAGAAAGACCGCCGCGGCGGCAAACGCAATGCAGACGACCACGGGCACAAACACGCCCGCAACCCGGTCGGCAACCTTGGAAATGGGCGCTTTTTTCCCCTGTGCGTCCTCGACAAAGCGAATGATCTTGGCAAGCGCCGTGTCTTCGCCTACGCGCGTGATCTCCACATACAGCGCGCCGCCGCCATTGATGCTGCCGCCGATAACCTCGCTGCCGGGCGTTTTTTCCACCGGCATGGATTCGCCCGTGAGCATGGACTCGTCCACGCCGCTCTCGCCGCTCTTTACCACGCCGTCGAGCGGGACCTTGCTGCCGGGCTTGACAAGCACCGTATCGCCAAGCGAAAGCGTTTGGGTTTCCACCTCGCGCTGCGTGCCGTCGGGCATAACGAGCACGGCGGTGTCCGGCGCGAGCTCCATGAGCTTTTTGACGGCGCCGGTGGTCTTGCGCTTGCTGTTCTGCTCCAAGTATTTGCCAAGCGAAACCAGCGTGACCACAACGGCCGCGGATTCATAGTAAAGCTGGTGCGCAAGGTGCGCGTTGTCGGAAAGAAGATAGGTGACGGCAAGGCTGTATCCAAACGCAACCGTCGCGCCGATGGCGACCAGAGAATCCATATTCGGGTTTTTGTGCCGGAGCGCCCGGAATCCGGAAACGAAAAAGCGCCGCCCAAGATAGAGGATGACAATGGTCAGCAGCAGCTGGGTCAGCGCATAGTTGACGGGGCGCGCGCGCATATCGATGAGCGCGGGCAGCCGCATGCCGGGCATCAGCATCGGCCCCATTGCAATCACCAGCAAAACCGCCGAAAGAACCAACGCCGCCGTGATGCGCCGCCGTGCGCGCGACTGGGCAAGCAACTCCCCGCGCGCGAAATGTTCCGCCTCCGCAGCAGCGTCCTTTTTCGCTTCCCGCTGTGGTGGCACGGCGTGAAATCCCGCCTTTTCGACAGCGGAAAGAATGGCGTCCTGCGAGAGCCTGGTTTCGTCGTAAGCGATGGTCATCCGGCCGGTTGTGAGGTTGACGCCGCTTTGCGTTACGCCGTCCAGCTTGCGCGTCACGCGTTCCACCGCCGCAGAACAGGCCGCACAGCTCATGCCCTCAATTTTATATACTTCCTGCTTCATAAAAAACGAATCCTTTCAAAATATCCCCTGCCGGTACAGTATCCCGCATTTGGCTGAAACTTGCAAGTCCTGAAGCCGACCGCGGCGAAGGCCGGCAGCGATAAGGAAGCGCCTGCGGGCTCCCGTTCGGCAACATGCACGGGGAAACCGCCCAAACCGGGCGATCCGTTCCGCCGGCAAATCAGGCGGAGCCGGAACGAACCTCCGGAATCCGAGCCCTCCCATGGCTTTTTGCTGTGTGCTCATGCGTCCATCTGCGGCGAAAGTCGCCCCCGGTTCCTGTTTTCGCAGCGCGGCAGCCCTTGTGGCAGCGATGTTTCGTTACCCATACGATGATTGGACGCCGGCTCCACTCATCGATCCCTTAATACACCGAGCAGCGGGAGCCGATTCGGGTGATGAGTATGGCGGCTCCTGTTCGCAGGGCAGGGCTTTCAGCATTTCCGCAGAGATATGAAGCTGTTCCTCCACGAGCTTCAGCCGGCATCAGTCATGCGGCATAGACTGACGACAGGAGCGTTTTTCGAAAACACTGAAAACAGATGGTTGCTGTCAAAGGCGGACCAGACATACCTGACAGCCGGCGAATTGGTGCAGGCAAAATACGGATCGCCGTTTACCTGCTCATGCCGGTAACCGCTTTTCATGATATCCTGCGCATGGCGCGGCAAATCCGCAAGCTCTTTGGCGTTGGCCGCTAACGCCTCTTTGGGAAACAGATAGAACAGCGGCAGAGATGATATGCCGTTCACGTCCCTGATCTCGTGCTTATTCGCCGGCAGAGGATTGCTCCTGCTCTAAAAGCGGTGATTCCTCCGAAAACGGGTCGGGCTCATTCTCGCCGCAGGCAGGCGCGTGAGCCGCTTATACCGATCCGGCATCGCTGTAATCATCGGCAAAAGCGTCCGTTTCATGCAACTCATCATATCGCTTGCGTTATCCTGCCACGCCATGCGCCGTTCACCCTGTACATGCGGGCGTGAAAATATGCGAATCATTTCTGCTGCACAAATTCTATCTATTCATTGTAACAAAAGGACAGTATTAAGAACAGAAAAGAGGCAACCATCACGGCTGAAGGACTGTATTTTGGTCATGGAGGAACGAACATGCCTTGATTGCCCGATCTTGCAGGTTAACAAATGTACAATCCTATCCGTTACATATGGATATGCACGGCAAATGCCGCCGCTCCTGAAACATGCTATAATATCCATGCGGCGGGTATGATATGCTCCGCAGGATTGGAAGCCGCCCGTTTTCCCGCCGTCTGTGGCCGCAACCGAAAACGATGGCACATTCCCACAGATTCCTGCCGGAATTATGCTATCATAAAACAAAAATTCCCAAAACTGTGTGATATGGTATGAACGCATCCATTCGAAAAAGACTCTTTATCTATATGCTGATCCTGACAGTAGTTGTGACCGTTTCGGTTACCGGTATTGCGCTATTCAATACCTATAGTACATTGAAGCAGCAATTGATATACGACCGCCGGATGAGTATTGGCTGGCTTGAGGAACGCCTGTATCTTGAAACCCGCAGCGATATGAACCGTTTCTATGAAGTCGAAGTTGATAAAACACTCAAAAACGAGATAATTGAATGGTATGTTGCCGGAGATGCATTGGGATACCATGCAAGACTTGATCTGATTGATGCGTTGAACATGATGATCAGCCTTGATAACAATATTAACGCTGTTGAGCTTTATAATTTGGGAAACGATACGATGCTTCTTGCCGAACGGCCGGGAGCCTCTTTTGTGACAACGAACAGCCGTCTGGAAAGCTGGAACGCCCGTGATTCATCATTACAGACAAACGTCGTCTATCTTCGCAGCGAGCGTGAAATCGTTGCGCTGCACCAGATTTTTCGATTTGAAGACAAGCGCCCGATTGCTTTGATGGCAATCCGCCTGCGCCCATATAAGCTTCAGCGGGTGCTCGATGATCTGAAAATCACATCCGAGGAATCCATCTTGATTTTCAACGATCAGGACGAGCTTATTATAGCTGATTACGGACAGAACGAGCCGATAGTCACAGAGTTGTCGGCTGAAATGATGGAGCGCTTTACACAAGAAAAAAGCAGCGAATTATCCTGCGAAGGAAACACCTGGTTCTATCGGGAGGTTGACGGCGGAAAGCTGCGCATCCTGCAGGCGGTGCCGGAGCAGGTCATTATGCAAACCCTGTCAAAAACCCTCATCGGCGGACTTGCCGCAGCGTTGCTTGCCATCTTGATCGCCGTAGTTGCTTCCGCGCTATTTGCAAAGCTGGTTTCAAAGCCGTTGGTCGAACTCGCCACATGTATGCGCACGTTTGCATTGGATGACAGCGTAACGCTTGCGTATTCCGACCGCGGCGATGAGATTGGCTTACTGCAAAACAGCTTTGCAGACATGATTGAGCGCACGCGCACATTGGTGGCAAAGGAATATCTTGCAAAGCTTGAAAAACGCAATGCGCAGATGCGAGCGCTTCAGGCGCAGATTAATCCGCACTTTATCTACAATACGCTGCAGGCAATCGGCGGAATGGCCTTGAAAAACCATGCGCCGGAAATCTATGAAACGACGTTGGATTTGGTTAGCATCATGCGATACTCGCTCAACTTTGGGAAGGATATGGTACGGCTTGACGGCGAGATTCGCTATCTGGATCACTACCTGAATATTCAAAACAAGCGATTCGGCAGGCGGCTTGACATCGGGCTGGATGTTCCGGGCAAGCTGCATAATTGCCTTGTGCCGAAGCTGATTCTGCAGCCGCTGCTTGAAAACTGTTTTGAACACGGTCTTGCCAATAAGGAGGGGCGATGGCTTTTGCACATCAGCGCGGTATGCGAAGGCGACCGGCTGACGCTGACGGTATCCGACAACGGAGTGGGTATGCCGCCTGAGAAGATGGCAGAAATTCAAAACACGCTGGCGCAGGAGGCGGGGAACAGTGTGCCAACGGCATCGCACATCGGTCTTGCGAACGTGGATGCGCGCATACGCCTTCAATTTCCAGGCGATCCATACGGTATTTTTATCAAAAGCACGCAGGGCGAAGGCACTGCCATTTCCGCCGTGATGCAAGCGATCTTTTCAGCAGAGGAGGCATAGGCATGTATCGTGTCGTTATCATCGATGACGAACCGTGGACACGGGAGGTTCTCAAGCAGTTTGGCGAATGGGGCGCGCTCGGGCTGGATGTGGCGGGGGAAGCATCGGACGGCGATCTGGGCCTGCAGCTAATCAGACGGCTCCACCCGGAGATTGTTATAACGGATGTACGTATGCCATATCTGAGCGGAATCGATCTGGTGACAAAAATGCGGTCTGAAAGCAACGATGCGCAGGTGATTTTTGTCAGCGGTTACGACGACTTCTCATTTATTCGCAGCGCTTTGAAACTGAATGCGACGGATTATCTGCTCAAGCCCATCCGACAGGATGAATTGAATATGCAGTTGAAACGATGCGTGGAACGGCTTGATGCGTCCACTCGAAAAGGCGGCGACTCGTTCGGCGCCGTGAAAGGCTTTTTAGACGCCAGTTACGTCCAGGAATTCTATACGCTCCGTGAGCAGCTTGTGTGCGCGTTGAACGCCGGCGACCCGTTGCTGACCGACCGGAAACTGAGCGAGATAGAAACGCAGATCGATCGGCAGGATGCCGGAATGCCTTCGGCAGATACGCTGATTCAACTCTACTATACCCTGACGGAAACGCTGCAAAGGTATATTGTGGAAAGCGGGTATACGGCGGAATCTGTATTTCAGCCATGCGACCCTTCCTTCGTATTCAGCAGGGATACGCGGCTTTCCGATATCATTTCGCACGAGAAACGATTGTATCTCCTTGCGCTCGAACAGGTGAAAACACTGACGCGGGAGCGTGCGCGCCTCGATGTTAAAAAGGTGCTCGATTATGTGAACCTGCAGTATGCGCGGCCCGTTACGCTGGAAGAAACGGCGGCCCGCTTTTTTGTCAGCAGAGAATACCTGAGCAAGGTTTTTAAGGAGAGCGCCGGCGAAGGATTCAGCGAGTATGTAACGCGCCTGAGAATGGAGCGCGCGCAGCGTTTGATTGCGGAGTACAACACGCCTATTCGGGATGCGGCCGAGGCGGTTGGGTATCGCGATCAGGCGCATTTCTATAAGGTTTTCAAACGGCACTTTGGCGTAACGCCCGCGCGGATGCGCGACGCTTCAAAAAGCGACAAGGAAACGCGTCAAGAATAGCCAATGAAAAATCAGTCTGTTTCCGTTACGTTATAGATAACGGCATGTAGCCCGTTTCTAGAACATATCGAGCAAGGAGGAAACATGAAAAAGTTATTTGCGCTGGCATTGGTTGTTATGACGGCATTTCTGACGGTCGCATGTCAGACGAACGCGACGCCCGCAACTGCGCCCGAAGCGGCGGAGATGCAGGCGGCAGAGCCGGAACCCGTGGCCAAAGAACCACGCGAGGCGGAACTGAATATCATGATGAGCTTCCCGCAATATATGGATCAGTGGGAAACTTACTGCAAGCAGTTTGAAACAAAGGTTCTTGCCGAGAACAACATCAAGCTGACGATCAACCTGGAAATGCCCAGTTCCGGCGAATACGAGAGCGTTCTGCAGGCACGATTGACCGGAGACGACGCTCCGGACCTTTACACGATTCACTGTAATAATCTCGGCGTTTACTATGCCGCCGGCAACCTTGCAGACCTGACGGGGCAGCCGCTGTGCGATAAACTGTATGACGATGTCCGCGACACCGTAACGGTAGATGGAAAAGTCGTTGCCGTTCCGATCGAATCACAGGCATGGGGTGTTCTCTATAACAAAAAAATCTTTGCCGAGTGTGGTTTGAAGCCGCCGAAAACGCTGGACGATCTGACCGCTATTGTTCATACGCTTAAGGGAAAAGGATATACGCCGTTTATGCTGGCATATCAGGAGCAGTGGGTGCCGCAGTTGATGACAGCGCTGGCGCTCGGCGGAAAAGTATCCGGCGACATTCCCGATTGGGTGGATCGTATGTACAAAGACGAGGGTTCCTACGAAGAGGTCCGTGAAATTTTTAACGTAATGGATCTCATCATGCACAACGGTACGGAGCGTGCGATGGAAGAAGGCTCTCAGGCTGGCGCGGCAGATTTTGCCAACGGCGCGGCGGCCATGTTCCTGCAAGGCACATGGGCTTCCGGCACCATTCTGGAGACCAATCCGAATTTTGAACTTGGCGTATATGCGTTGCCGGTCAACAACAACGAAACCTGCACGCGCGTCAACCTCTCAACATCGACGACGCTTGCCGTGCATCCCTCCGGCAAGGAAATGGATCTCGCGCTCGCATTTGCCAACTATGTGCTTGACGATGCGGATTCCCCTGCGCTCTTCCAAAGCTGTTCCTTCAACCCCATCGCAACTTGCCATGAATATGAAGCTGCGTCCTGGGTCGCGGATGCTTCCGCCTATGTCGCCGCAGGCCGCGCCTATCAGGATCTGGTTCTGCCCTCGGCCGTAACGGATGAGCAGGGGAAGCTGCTGCAGGAGTACTATGTGGGCACGATTACGGCGGATCGATTCATCGCCCGTATGGATGAGGTGTTCCGCGAGGCTAACGCACTTTCATAATCGATTCCGATCGACGTACAAAAGGGGCGGGCAACCGTCCCTTTTCAAAAAGGTTCAGGCGGCCGTGTAAGGAGTATCTGTTATGCAATCAAAACAGCGGGAACGCAAAGACAATCTCACTTTACTGTTATTTGTACTTCCGGCCTTGGCGGTGCATGCGGTTTTCAAATTATATCCGGCGTTTTCCGGTATGTTTTATTCCATGACGAACTGGAACGGCGTCAATAAAACCTACGATTTTATTTGGCTCGAAAACTTCAGCAGGCTTTTAGACGACGTCTATTTCTGGAAGTCCATATTGTTTACTCTGCGCTATGTTGCCGTAATGGTTGTTCTCGCCAACGCTGCGGCGTTGACGCTGGCAGTGGCAATCGAAACAAGACGTCGCGCCTGCGGATTGTTCCGTACGGTTTTTTATATGCCGAACATGATCAGCATGGTGATTGGCGGCTATATGTGGATGTTCATATTCACAAAGGTACTTTACTATCTCGCGGATCATTACACGGCGCTCTCTTTTCTGGATCATTCATGGATTGGCGACCCGAACTTTTCCTTCATAGCCATCATCATTGTTGCGGCATGGGGCGCGGTCGGGTATCTGATGATCATCTATATGGCCGCGCTGCGGGGCGTACCCGAGCAGCTTAAGGAAGCCGCCCGGTTGGATGGCGCGAACGCATGGCAAACTTTTTGGCGCGTTATCTTTCCGCTGATTCGACACGCGATTACAATTTGCGTTTTTTGGATGCTGAACAGCGCGTTTCAGGTATTCGACGTGGTATATACGCTGACCGGCGGAGGCCCGGGGCGCGCCACGCAGACTGTCGCGCTCAATATATATGAGGAAGCGTTCCGCGGCAATATTCAGTATGGCTACGCGACGGCAAAATCGACGGTTCTTTTTCTGATCGTATTGGTTATCACAGCATTGCAGCTTTCCCTGATGAAGCGGAAGGAGGAAGAACTATGAAGAGGAAGCGTTTTGTGGGCGATATCTTTGTGTATGGCCTTTTGATTCTGGCAGCGCTATACACGCTGTCGCCGCTGATCTTGGCGCTGATGAATTCGTTTAAGACGAACGGGCAAATTCTGACGAATGTGCTGACGCCGCCCGCGGAGTTCCACGCAGAGAACTATTCGCGCACATGGGATAAAATGCACTATGTCCGCAGTTTCTTCAATACGGCGTTCCTTGCTGTCGCGAGCGTGACGTTGATGGTATTCTTTTCCGCGCTTGCCGGCTGGAAGCTCTGCCGCGTCAAGACGAAACTATCCAAAGCGCTGTTTGCGCTGTTCATAGTTTCAATGCTGATCCCGTTTAGTTCGATCATGATTCCGCTGTATAAGGTGATACTCGGACTTGGCATCAAAAACTCCCTGCTGGGCCTTTCGTTTGTCTACGCCGGCCTGGGCGTAAGTATGGCAATCTTTCTTTACCATGGGTTTATCAAAAGCATCCCGCGTGAACTTGAGGAAGCGGCGGAAATTGACGGCTGCAATCCGGCACAGACCTTTTTTCTTATCGTGATGCCCATGCTCAAGCCTGTTACGGCAACGATCTGCATCACCAATGCGCTGTGGATATGGAACGATTTTTTGCTGCCGCTGATCGTTCTTTCGGACAATAAAAAGTATACGCTTTTGCTGTCCACCAATACGCTGTTTGGACAATACAGCAGCGACTGGTCGGCCATCCTCAGCGCATTGATTCTGGCGGCATTGCCGGTGATCGTATTCTATGCGATCTTTCAAAAACGCATTTTGCAAGGCATGACGGATGGAGCGATAAAGGGATGAAACAAGATTTTTTACAGACGAAGGGACAGGAGATCGTCTGCCGGGATCGGGCGATTTTGCTGCGCGGCGCGGGCCTCAACGGTTGGCTGCTGCCGGAGGGGTATATGTGGCGGCTGAGCGGAGACTGCGACCGGCCAAGGCGCATCGAAGCCGCGATTGAAGCCCTGTGCGGAGCGGAATTTGCCCATACGTTTTGGAAGCGTTACGGCGATCGTTTTATCACGGAGAACGACATCCGTTATCTTGCTTCTCTGGGACTGAACAGCGTGCGTCTGCCGCTTAATGCGCGGCATTTGTTCTGCTTCGAAGCGGACGGCGTTCGATTTCAGCCGGAAACGCTCAAAAGGATCGATGATCTGCTCGGCTGGTGCAGAACGCACGGATTATATGTGATCCTTGATATGCATGCGGCCCCGGGCGGACAGACCGGCCAGAATATCGATGATTCGGAGGCGGATGTCCCGCAGCTGTTTCTTGATCCGATCCACCAAAGCCGCCTGGCGGACGGGTGGGCGCTGCTTGCCGCCCGATATGCAGACGAACCCGTTGTGGCGGCCTATGATCTGCTCAACGAACCGCTCCCAAACTGGAACCGGCAGTACAATGACCGCGTTCTGCCGCTGTACAGGCGCATAATCCGCGCCATTCGCAAGGTGGATCCAAAGCACATCATTATGCTGGAGGGCGTCCACTGGGCAACGGATTTTTCCGTATTGGACGGCATGTCCCAGGAAGAAGCGCAGGATAATCTGGTTTTACAGTTTCACAGATATTGGAGCCCGGCGGATCACGCGGGCGTTGCGCCATACCGCGCCGCTGCCGAACGGCTTCAAATACCCTTGTTCATGGGCGAGGGCGGCGAGAACAATCTGGACTGGTACACGGCGGCTTTTCCGATGTATGAACGGCTTCGAATAGGATGGTCTTTCTGGAGTTACAAAAAAATGGATTGCGGCAATTCTCCCGTTACTTTTTTTGCACCGGAGGGGTGGGACCGCCTCCTCCTGCATTTGGACAAAAGGCTTGCGCTCTCCGCCGACGAGGGGCGCGCAATCTTCAATCGGTTTTTGGAATCGATTGCCAATCCCACAATAAACGAGGCGGTATTCCGCGCCGTATTGCGCCGCGCGCCCGTCGAAATCCCCTGTGAGGCTTATGACGCCTGCCGAATTGTATCCAGGCGTGAACCGGGCGCAGTCCTGCGTATGGACGAGCCGGTAACGCTCCTGTTTGCAGACGGTCACAAAGGCGTTCCTGATTATCAAAGAATGGAGGGCGAGCCTCAGCCCGCATCCGAGCGGATTCTCACGCGCCTGAAGCATGGGGACGCAATCGAGTTTTGCGTGACCACGGACGACGCGCATTATGCGGGGCGCCTGTACGCGGCAAGCGCGGACAGGCCTGCGATCCGCGTTGATGGGACGCCGGTCATGGGAAGCTGGTCGGGCTCTGAGGGCTGCTTTGTGTTTCCGATTTTTGCACGCCGCGGAAAGCACAGAATCGAGATTTGCTGCGAGGGGGCGGCGATTAATGCAAAGCGACTGGTTGTCGCCAGAGAGGAATTTGACACATGCGATTGATCCAAACGATATTTCAGGCAAAGGGGATGACGCAAAACATATTGCCCGTTATGCCGATGGACGACGACGGGACGCAGGAACTTGCCATTCTGAATTTGTATCCGCAGGAAACGTTTCAAACCTTTCTGGGGTTTGGGGGTGCGTTTACACAGTCGGCAGGAACCGTCTTTTTGTCGTTGGACGCGTCTGCTCAAGACGCGGTTGTGGAGGCATACTTCGGCAAAGACGGGCTTGGCTACACGATAGGCCGTTGTCCATTGGACGGGTGCGATTTTTCGACCGCGCCGTATGCCGCCGTATCGGACCCTGCCGATGAAGCGCTGAACGGCTTCTCCATTCGTGAGGACGAACGACACATACTGCCTTTTATTCTGCGTGCCGGCGCACTCTGCCCGGAGCTCCGCGTTATGCTGTCTCCGTGGAGCCCTCCTGCATTTATGAAAACAAATGCACAGCGTTGCCACGGGGGAAAGCTTCTTCCGCAATTCCGTGCGCGCTGGGCTGAATATATTTGCACATATATACAAGCATACAAAGCGCGCGGAATTCATGTTTTTGCCGTGTCCGTGCAAAACGAACCGAACGCTGTACAGGATTGGGATTCCTGCCTATACCTCGGGCGGGAGGAGCGCGACTTTGTATCGGAATACCTTGCGCCGGCGCTGCGGCGGCATGGTCTTTCAGATATAGCCTTGACGGTTTGGGATCACAACAAGGAACGATTATTGGATCGTGCGGATATGATCTTTTCGGATCCGGCCGCACGGGCCGCGGTTCGTGCAATCGGGTTTCACTGGTACAGCGGCGATCACTTTGAAGCGCTGTCGCTGGCCGCGCGCAAGTATCCTGAAAAGCTGCTGATTTTTACCGAAGGCTGCATTGAATATAAGCATTACGCCTACGCAAGCGCTGTGGACAATGCGGAGCGCTATGCGCACGAGCTCATCGGGGGCATGAACAATGGACTTCACGCTTTTTTGGATTGGAACCTTCTGCTCGATCATAATGGCGGTCCGAATTATGTCGGCAACTTCTGTGAAGCGCCCGTGATGGTTTGCGAGGACGGGAGTTTACAATTCCATTGCAGCTATGCTGCAATAGGGCACTTCAGCCGCTACATCCGACCGGGCGCTGTTCGTACTGGGTCGTCGCGCTTTTCCGATTCAATCGAACTGACAGCATGGATGAATGCCGACGGAAAGCTTGCCTGCGTCATTTTGAACAAAACGGAGCGCTCGGAGTCCTGTTGGCTGCGCATGAACGGCAAGCTGTACCCGTTATTGCTTCCGCAGCACAGTATTTCAACGGCCGTTTTTGATTCGATTTAGTTGCTAGCTGATGGACACAGTGTCTGCAAGAACAGAATACGGTGGCAAGAATTCCTGGAGATTATGGACGGGATTATTCAGGGGACGGCGGGATCGCCCGCCGATGGGAATCGGAAAGATGTTGCGAATGTATTTGTCCGCAACAGTCTTACGCGCCAAGTTTGACCGATCTGCCCCCTGGTCCCTTGCTTTTATACGATTCTCTTTTTCCTTCATCTCAAGGGGGTATTTGCGCCATGGGTGTCCCATATAGCCGCTTTGTACGGCCATATGGTTTGCTTTCTTTCATTTCCGAAACAGTTCTGATCGGCTTTCCTTTTCGCCCCTGTCAAAGACCGTCCGAGCGCGGGTTTTTTTTGCAGAATTGACGCGGCATTTTCTGCAGGATAGGCGTGTCGTTTTTACCGCACAGGCCGCTGAAAAAGACCGGTTGTTTGGTTCTTCCCGCGTTTCCATCGCGCGCGGGTTGACGGGGCAACCCGCAGTATCCCTTTTTTGACACGCTGCGCGGATCGATTGCACGCCTGATCGATGCTTGAAATTTATTGTGCGGAAGGAGGAAGTGTTGTATACTTTTTAAAAAGCAAACCGGCGTAAAGAGGCCATATGTGGCGGTTGCCCGGGAAAACGCCGGCGTGTGTAGGCATTTTGATGAAAGCGCGAGAGCCGGATATCGGCCTTATTTTGCAAACCTGGGCGGAATATACCAATGAAGATTCCCAAACATAGCAGCAAACGGATTGTAGAAGAGATCAGCGGGGTGATCGGCCAGCAGGTGAACATGATGAATGAACTTGGCATCATTATCGCCAGCACCGACCCGGCGCGTATCGGCACGTTTCACGGCGGCGCAAAACGCATCATTGACGAACGGCTTTCCTCACTGACCGTTCTTGATGTGGACGAATACTTGGGCGCGCGGCCGGGTATCAATCTGCCCATCGAGTATCAGGGCGATATCGTGGGCGTAATCGGCGTAACGGGACCGGCAGAGCAGGTCAAAAAGTACGGGCAGATCATCAAGAAGATGACGGAAATTCTCATCCTCGATATCTCCATGCAGGAGGAAAACGGGCTGGAGGACCGCATCCGCACCCGCTTTCTCAACGACTGGATTCATACCGCGCAAAAGGACGTTACCCGCCAGATGGTGGAAAACGGCCGTCAGCTCGGCATAGATATCACGCTGCCGCGGCGGATTCTGCTCGTGCGCATTCTCCCCTCCCGGGAGGCGGATGCCGCGGCGCTGCAGCGCAACATTGACGAAGCGGAAAAGAAGCTGATGCGCAGGCTGCGCAAAGAAGCGGAAACCATCACATTCAAATGTGGCAGCGAAGTCGTGGCGGCGGTAAGGAGCATGGACGACCGCGCAATCGGCGCGCTGGCCGAGTCGCTCAAGGCGTACGTCCAGCGCGACGGCGCGCTGATTGCGTGCATTGGCGTGGACAGCGCCGTGCCGGGCTTTGCAAACATGAGCGCGGCATATATCCGCGCCGAAAAGGCGCTGCGCACATGCATGCGCTCCCCGTCCAAGGCAGTGCGCCTTTACGACAGCATCAATATGGAAATCTTCTCCGGAGACGTGCCGGACATCACCAAGCTGGAGTACATCCAGCGCGTATTTCACAACTGCAGCGCGCAGGAAATCGCGGACTGGGTCGCCCTGCTGGACACGCTCTATTCATGCGAGGGATCAATTTGGCGTGCTGCCGAAAAGCTGTTTATCCACAAAAACACGCTGCAATACCGGCTGCGCCAACTCGCCGAAAAAACCGGCTACGACCCGCGCAGCATCCGCTTCTCCTCGCTGTATTATATCGCCATCCATTTCTATGCGGACGTAGGGGAGCGGCTGTAAGGCCATCAAAAACGTGGCTTTTCGACGGGAACGCGCTTTGGCGCGGGCTTTCCATGCAGCCACAGCCCCGACCGCCCTTTTGCGGCGCTAACGGGGCGCCATATTCAATCATACCATCAATTCACAAATCGCGTTACTCAACGCCACGGGATCGTCGATGGGCAAGCCTTCGATCAAAAGCGCCTGCTGGTAAAGCAGTTCGGCGTACTTTGCAATGCGCGCGTCATCCGCATTGAGCGCCGAGACCGTCTGGAATACCGGATGCCCGGGGTTGATTTCCAATACGCGCTCCGCCCTGGCCGCATTGCCCTGCGCGGGCATGGAAGAAAGCACCTTCTCCATTTCAATCGACAGCGGTCCGTCGCTGGTCAGGCACACCGGCGAATGAATCAGCCGGTCGCTCAGCCGCACATCCGCAACCTTGCCATCCAGCGCCTTTTTGAGCGCCTCGAGCACATCCTTGTGCTCCTTCTGCTGCGCTTGAGCGGCCTTTCGCTCCTCCTCGGACGCAAGCGCGAGGTCGTTGTCGGACACGGACTTGAACTCCTTTTCCATGTATGCGTTCATAAGGCGGATGGCGAACTCATCCACGTCGTCCACCATGCACAGGATATCGTACCCTTTGGAGCGGACTAGCTCCGTCTGCGGCAGCTTCAGGGTGCGCCCGATGCTCTCGCCGCAGGCATAATAGATGTACTTCTGGCCTTCCGGCATGTGCTCGACGTATTCCTTTAACGTGACAAGCCTACCCTTTACGGCGGAATGGAACAGGACCAGATCGCTTAGAAACTCTTTGTTTGCGCCATAACCGCTGTACAGGCCGTACTTGATCGGCAGGCCGAAGCTCTTCCAGAACGACTCATACGTTTCGCGGTCGTTTTCCAGGAGCTTTAAGAGCTCGGATTTAATCTTTTTCTTCAAATTGGACGCAATGGTGACCAGTTGCCGGTCGTGCTGGAGCGTCTCGCGCGAAATGTTCAGCGAAAGATCCGCAGAATCCACGAGGCCCTTGACAAAGCCAAAATAATCCGGCAGCAGATCCTCGCATTTATCCATAATCAACACGCCGCTGGTGTAGAGCTGCAATCCGCGCTGATAGTCCTTTGCATAGAAATCGTATGGCGGATTCTTCGGCACGTATAAAAGCGCGTTATAGCTGACCGCGCCCTCCGCGCTGGTATGGATCACCAGCAGCGGGTCCTCAAAATCATGGAACTTCTCTTTATAAAACCGGTTGTAGTCTTCCGCGGAAACCTCCGCCTTGGATTTTCTCCAGAGCGGAACCATACTGTTGAGCGTTTCTTCCTCATAATACGTTTCATACGCGGGCTGCTTGCCGTCGTCCGCGTCCGCCCCGCCGTCCTTCGGCCGCGACTTTTCCACCGGCATGCGGATGGGGTAGCGGATGTAATCGCTGTATTTCTTAATCAGGCTCTGGATGGTATAGGGCGTCAGAAAACGGTCGTAGCGTTCCTCGTCGGTGTTTTGCCGGATGGTCAGCACGATGGTCGTGCCGACGGCCGGCTTTTCGGCCGCGGTGATGGTATAGCCGTCCTCGCCGCTCGATTCCCAGAGCCACGCCCCGTCGCTGCCGTAGGCGCGCGTTAGCACCTTGATATTGCTTGCCACCATGAACGCCGAATAAAAGCCAACGCCGAACTGGCCGATGATATCCACATCCTGCCCAAGCGCATGTTCCTGCTTGAACGTAAGCGTCCCGCTTCTGGCGATCACGCCGAGATTGTTTTCCAGCTCTTCCTTGGTCATGCCGCAGCCGTTGTCGCTGATGGTCAGCGTACGCGCGTCCTGATCCACCGCAAGGTTGATGACAAAATCCTCGCGGTTAAGGCCCACGTTTTCATCCGTCAATGAAAGGAAGTACAGCTTGTCGATGGCGTCGCTGGCATTGCTGATCAGCTCGCGCAGGAAGATTTCCTTGTGCGTGTAGATGGAGTTGATCATCAGATCCAGCAGCCGCTTTGATTCCGCCTTGAATTGCTTTTTTGCCATATGTGCGTGCCTCCCTGCAAAATAAAATCACTGTTAGCACTCTTAATTGACGAGTGCTAACACCAATATAGTACGCAATCCATCCAAAATCAAGCACACCGGCTTGCTCGCTACAATATGTTCACATTCTGCGGCGCGCGATTGACCGTGTGGCTTTACGCGGTGGAAAACATGCATGTTTCCAATATTGCACGCATATATCTAAACAGTACCCGCACGGGAACATTACTTAGGGGGGCGTACAAATGGAGGAGCAGGCCAATCGGCTTTACCTTTCTGGAGAAATCAGCGATCTTCCGGTTTTTAGCCACGAATGCTGCGGAACCCGGTTTTATGTATTTCAGATGTCCGTACTTAGAAAAAGCGGCGTGGCCGACATCCTGCCCGTGCTGTGCGAGGAGAGCAGATTGCCGCCGATGCCGGCGGCGGGCGATCCCATCGTGGTAACGGGACAGCTGCGCGCTTACAGTCGCCACACCCTTACCGGCAGCCGGCTGCATATCCTTGCCTTTGCGAGGGCGCTCCATTTACAGGAAGCGCCGCATGATAACAGCGTATGCATCACGGGCCGCGTCGTCAAGCCGCCGGTCTACCGCAGCACGCCGCTGGGGCGCGAGATTGCCGACCTGCTGCTTGCGGTACAGCGCGGGTTCGGCAAGTCGGACTTTTTGCCCGTGATCGCGTGGGGCCGCAATGCGCGCATGGCGCAATACTGGCAGCCGGGCGACTGCGTGAGCGTGGAAGGACGGCTGCAAAGCCGCGTATATCTAAAGCGCCTTCCCGAGGGTGAGGAACGCAGCATGATGGCCTACGAGGTGTCCGCCGCGACCATTGCGCGGCTGTAGCCTTACGGCGGCCCGCAAAAGCCGGCCGCTGCGCTGAGGTTAAAATTTCGGGAAGCGCAAAGGCGCATGCCCTCGTTTCCGCGCGGTGCGGCGCAAAGGATGCGAGGAGAAACGGATTGATTCGTCAAGCCCATATCATATGCGTGCCCGGTACCGGAGGCGTGCGGCAGGGGGAAACCGTTGCGGCAAGCCTCCTGCTTATGCTATCCTTGACGCGTCTTAATGTATCATGCTACGCTTAATAAATAATGAAAGCATGGTTCATATCACATTGGGGCAACGTCTATGACGAAAGATGGAATCGTTCCGTGTAAAAAATAACCGCGTGGACCGCGGCGATTATCTTTGGGGGCAATCCTTTGAAAAAGGCAAAAGCGCTTACGTTATCCCCGCTTGTCTTAGCATCATGGTGGATGATTATTTACGCGTCTATGCACATAGGCGCAGCAATCAATTTTGGCGTTAATGGTGTTGGCGGGCAGGGAAACTGGTTTCAGTTCTTTTACTATATGACGGCGCTGGCTATAACCCTGCTGGGGTATCTTTTGATCGTCCCCCTGTTTGTTAAAGACAAAATAGGATATTATAAGCTATTCAGGTTCAATTTCAGCAAAAGAGTTTGTATATATATCGTTTTATTGGCGCTGGGTGTAATAACCGGACAACTGATTTGGGGGAATGTATATGGTCGTTCTTCCCTTTCATACTGTAACGGCAATACAGCCTCCGATTGTAGAGGAACTGCTGTTTAGGGGCCTGGTTTTTTCTTTGCTCCTCATGGCATTCTCCGATACATGGGCAATGATTATAAGCAGCCTGCTGTTTGGCATATTGCATATTATGCTCTCCCCCATAAATGCGATTGTTTCAGCGTTGATTGGCGTGATGTATTGTCTTGTTGTGAAGCGGACAGGAAGCACCGTCCCAGCCATGGCGTTACACTATATTCAATCGACCAGCCTCTATTGGTTTGGTATCGGCATAGCGCTTGTGGGAATATACGAACTGTTTTCTTTGCTTACGCCAAAACGAAAGCGTGGGACATGAGCATTGCACGATCAACACCGTTTAATTGCCGTTGCGCGGGAGGCAAGCCAATCTCCTGCACTGGCGGGGGCGGTGCGGGCCGAGTGAATTTTATAGTCTGCAATTCATCGGCTATCGTTTCCTTCGGTGGCATGCGGCTTTGGCGGGCCGCGCCGCACCAGACTCAAAATGCTCTGATTCATGCGCCGACAACGCTGAAACGGGCGATTATGGCCGTTTCAGGCATGCGTCCCCTCGGATATCAGGGGTAGGGCTGCGACACAAAACAATTCCGGTTTACGTAAGCGTCCTTGTTTAGAGGGGCGCAGATGGCCGCACCGTTTTTTTGCAGCAACCTTTTTTAGCGGGGCGGCATGAGATAACCGCGTTCCGTTCATGCTAACCGTATGTTAAACGGATGGATGCTTTTTTTCATCGGGGGCGCGCTGTATGTCGTGCTGGAGTATTTCTGGCGCGGCTGGTCGCATATTTCCATGTTTATCACCGGCGGCGTGGCGCTGGTGCTGCTTGAGGGCGTTGTTATGCGCTTTTCCACGTTGCCGCTGGTGCTGCTGTGCGCAATCTGTGCGCTGATTATCACGGCGCTGGAGTTCATTGCGGGCGCGGTGGTCAATGTGCGCCTGGGGCTCAGGGTATGGGATTATTCGCACCTGCCCTGCAATCTTTACGGCCAGATCTGCCTGCGGTACTCGCTGCTGTGGTTTGGGCTGAGCGTGCCCGCCGTCACAGTCCTGCAACTTGTGAACACAATATGAAACAATGCGCCATTTCGATACGATTCGTTTACAGCTTCTCCCAATCGTGTTAAAATAAGCTGAATTTATATAGGCAGGATGCGGGTTTATGCGGATTTTGGGGATCGATCCCGGGTATGCGTTGCTTGGCTACGGCGTAATCGACGCTACGGGGCCAAAGCTGGCGCCCGTCGATTTCGGTGTGATTGAAACGAAGCCCAACGAACCGTTTCCGCAGCGCCTTGTACGGCTGTACGACGGCGTAAACGAGTTGTTGCGCGCCTACCGGCCGGATGCGGCGGCGTTTGAGGAATTGTTCTTCTACCGCAATACGACTACGGCGCTTTCCGTAGGCGCGGGGCGCGGCGTAGCCATCCTTGCCGTGCAGCAGACGGGCATCCCGCTGTATGAGTACACACCCATGCAGATCAAGCTTGCGGTTACGGGCAACGGACATGCGGACAAAACCGCCGTACAGACGATGGTGCGCATGCTGCTGAACCTGAAAAGCATGCCCCGGCCGGACGACGCGGCCGACGCGCTGGCGGCTGCCATCTGCCATGGCAGCACAATCGGGCCGGCTTCAAACGAATTTCTGATTCGATAAACGGAGGAAACATCTGTGTATGCATATATTCATGGCACGGTGGAGGAGATCGGCGCGGACCGCGCCGTGCTCGAAACCGGCGGCGTGGGTTACGAGCTTGCGTGCAGCGCAACGACCATCCGGCGGCTGATTGCGGGGGAGCGGACGCGGCTGTATACGCACCTGCACCTGGCCGAGGGCGTGATGGCGCTGTACGGCTTCTACGACACCGGGGAGCGCGAGATGTTCCGGCGGCTTCTTTCCGTTACGCGCGTTGGGCCAAAGCTGGCGCTGAGCGTGCTGAGCGTACTGACCGCTTCCGACGTTGCGGCGGCGGTGGTGACGGAGAATGCCGCGGCGTTCGACCGTGTCCCGGGCATGGGGCGCAAAACCGCGCAGCGCGTGCTGCTGGAGCTTAAAGAGCGCGTTGGAACGGGCCAGATGGCCGGCGGCCTGCCGGGCGACGCCCCGGATATCCGCGCGGAGGCGGTGGCGGCGCTCGTTTCGCTCGGTTACGACGGGCTTGCGGCGGGCAAGGCCGTATCCGCGGTGGAGCACGCCACAAGCGTGGAGGCGTTGCTGACCGCCGCGCTGAAAAAACTTGTAAAATAAGAGGACGATATGGAAGAACGCCTGCTCACCTCGTCAATGCGCGAGGAGGACGCAAAATCGGAATATAGCCTGCGGCCGCATAAGCTGGACGAATACATTGGCCAGCATGGGGTCAAGGAGCATATGCACATTTATATCGAGGCGGCAAAGAGCCGCTGCGAACCGCTCGACCACGCGCTGCTGTACGGCCCGCCGGGTCTGGGCAAGACTACGCTGGCAGGGATCATAGCAAATGAAATGGACGTTTCGCTGCGCGTAACGAGCGGTCCGGCCATCACGCATGCCGGCGATCTGGCGGCGCTTTTGACCAACCTCGCGCCCGGCGACGTGCTGTTTATCGACGAGATTCACCGTCTCAACGCAACCGTTGAGGAGGTGCTTTACCCGGCGATGGAGGATTTTGCGCTCGATATCATCATTGGAAAAGGCCCGAGCGCACGCAGCATCCGTCTCGATCTGCCGCGGTTTACGCTGGTGGGCGCAACCACGCGCATGGGGCTTTTAACCTCGCCGCTGCGTGACCGCTTCGGCATCAAGGAGCAGCTCGAAATGTACGATCCGGAGTCGCTGTGCGAGATTGTTACGCGCAGCGCGAATATCCTTGGAATCGACGTCAGCGGCGAGGGCGCGATGGAGATTGCCTCGCGTTCGCGCGGAACGCCGCGCATCGCCAACCGCCTGCTGCGCAGGGTGCGCGATTTTGCGCAGGTGCGTGCCGGCGGTATAATCGATCTTGCGGCCGCGCAGGACGGGCTTGCCATGCTTGGGATCGATGAAATGGGGCTCGACACGGTCGACCGCCGGATGCTCGAGGCCATGATCGCCAAGTTTGGCGGCAGGCCGGTGGGGCTGGACACCATCGCCGCGGCAACGGGCGAGGATGCGACAACCATCGAGGACGTATACGAGCCCTACCTGCTGCAGCTCGGCTTTATCGCGCGCACGCCGCGCGGGCGGATTGTGCTGCCAAACGGCTATGCGCACATGGGATACCGGCCGGATTCGCATCAGTTGCGGCTGAGCGTGGAATAACATTGACAGAAGATCAACTGCTGCCGGGACGGATTGCCGGCAACGCGCGGCGGGCGAGGCCGCTGCAAATGAATGGAGGAAGATGGTTAACATGAGAAAAAAAGAAATGGCGAATCTGCTGGAAGAGCGCGCGGAGCGCATACTGGTCATGACACAGCGCATGGAAAACCAGAATCAGATCATCGACAACTACCGCGCGCGCGAGCAAGCCATTGTGGATTCGCTTGCCAGTTCACAGGCGGAGGCCCGCGCGCGCATCGAAGCGGCACAGGCCAAGGCGGACGCGCTGACGCAAAGCGCGCAGGAGCAGGCAAAGCATGCAATCGCCGCCGCGGAGGCACAGGCGCAGTCAACGCTTGCCGAGGCGCGCGCGCAGGCAGAGGAGCTTCTGGCCTCCGCCAGGGCACAGAGCGGGCTGCTTGTGGAGCAGGCGCGCGCGTCGACGGTGGAAAGCGAACAGAAAGCGGCGCGCTACAATGCGCTTGTGACGCAGACCGCAGCCCAGATGCGCGAAGGGATGGAGCAGTTTGCTTCATTTATCAGCGGCGGAACCGTCGATCTTTCCAAATCTGCGGCGCCGCAGGTCGCGCAGGAGGAGCTGCCGGATGCGCAGGGGGATCCCGCGCGGCTGATGCAAAACATCTACACGCTGCAAAACCGCGATATTCCCGGGAGCGTTCAACAGCAGACGTTCCCTGTGCCCAAGCCGGAGGCGGAAGAAGCGCAGAACGGTAAGCAACCGGAGATGCGGCAGGATGAGGAGGTTGCGGACCTTGCTCCGCGCCCCGAGGCGGAATGGTGGCCTGAAAACGAGGCGGAACCTGCGGAGGAATGGCGGCCAGAACCCGAACCGGAGCTGGAAATTCCAACGGTGTCCGAACTGATGCCGGACGAGCCGGACGACGAGCTTTCGCTGGACGCGCTGCTTGATGAAATCATCAAGGCCGGGGAGTGACGGTGCGGCGCATTCCCCCATTGCGGGAACCAAACCGGCGAATGGAGGCGCAAGCGAATGATAAAAATCAATAAAAAGCAACTGATCCTGATCTCCTCCCTGTTTGTGATTACATTTGCGGTAACCGCCCTGCTGCGCGTGAAAACGGACATTACCTATCAGGTCGGGCAGGGCCGCGTCAACGCGGGCGTGTATGCTACGCTTGGCGACGTATGCGTCTACGCGTCGGTGCTGATTCTCGGCTTTCCGTGGGGGGCGGCGGTCAGCGCGGTCGGCGCGGCGTTGGCCGATCTGGTGGTCGGCAGCAAGCTCTATATCATCGGCAGCCTGCTGGTCAAGACCGCGATGGCGTTTTTTGCCGCGAGCCTAGCCACGCAGTGCGATTCCTGGAAGAAATGCTTTGTCGTGGCCGGGATAACCGAGCTTGTCATGCTGGCGGGCTATTTTATCTATGACCTGGTGATCGTGCGGGAATTTCTTGTGGCGGGACAGGCGCTTCTTATCAACCTTGCGCAGGGCGTGGTGTGCGCCGGGCTCGGCGGGGTTGTGCTGCATTACGTTCCCATTGTACACCCCGAGCTGATGCCGGAGATCAGGCGCCCGGTCAAACGGGAAGAGGACGACGAGGACGTATGGAACTGACGGTTTTGGGCCGGTACGGGCCGTATCCGCGGCCCGGCGGCGCGTGCCCGGGCTATGTGATACGCGATGGGGACACGCGCATCCTGCTGGAGTGCGGGGCCGGGACGCTGTCGAGATTGCTGCAGGTCGCGCCGCTTAAACGCATCGACGCCATTGTGCTCAGCCATCTGCATTACGACCACTGCTCGGACCTTTCCGTGCTGCGCTATGCGCTCGAGCAACTGGCCGCGCGCGACGGCATCCGCCTGCCGGTGCCGGTGTATGCGCCGACCGCGCCGCAGGAGGCGCATCGCCTGCTGGAGCATCCCGTATTTGCGCCGCATGCGCTCAGGCAGGGCCGGCGCGTGCAGATCGGAAGCCTGGAACTGACGTTTTCTGAAATGGCGCACCCTGTGCCTGCTTATGGCATGATGCTTGCGGGCGGGGACGGCAGCCGGTTGTTCTATACGGGGGATACGGGGTATTTTGACGCGCTGCCGGGGCTGTGCCGCGGGGCGGATGCGCTGCTGGCCGACGCATGCTTTCTTGACGCGGACGATCAGGGCGGGACGCCGGCGCATATGACCGCGCGGCAGGTCGGCCGGCTTGCAAAACAGGCGGGAATCACGCGGATATTTTTAACGCATTTATGGGGCGGCGCGGACACGGAGACCGCGGTTGAAAAAGAGGTTGACATGCCCGGCGCGATTGTGGTACAAGAACAGGGGCATTATGTAGTTTTACCATATAATCATAAGGAAGAGGAGTAGCATCATGGCAAAGAAAACGATTGAAGACATCGACGTAAACGGCAAAAGAGTATTGGTCCGCGTGGACTTCAACGTACCGCTGACCGGGGACGGGCAGGTGAGCGACGATAAGCGCATCGTGGCCGCGCTGCCCACCATCGGGTATTTGCTCAAGCACAATGCGAAGGTGATTCTCTGCTCGCATCTGGGTCGTCCCAAGGGGCAGGTCAATCCAAAGTACTCGCTTGCG
Organism: uncultured Oscillospiraceae bacterium; assembly: GCA_964447605.1. GTDB lineage: Bacteria > Bacillota > Clostridia > Christensenellales > CAG-138 > CAYUTA01. The sequence continues at coordinate 26,711 of CAYUTA010000028.1, forward strand.
CCCGTTGCAAAACGGCTTGCCGAGCTGCTGCCCGACACGAAAATTTACATGGCCAAGGATACGGTTGGCGAGTCGGCAAAGGCTGCGATTGCAGACATGAAGGACGGCGAGATCGTGCTGCTTGAAAACGTCCGCTTCCATGCCGGGGAGGAGAAAAACGATCCGGCGTTCGCCAAAGAGCTTGCGGAGCTTGCGGAGATCTATGTGTCCGACGCGTTTGGCACGGTTCACCGCGCACATGCGTCCACGGCGGGTGTGGCAAGCTATCTGCCCGCGGTGGCGGGCTTTTTGATCGGCAAGGAGCTGGGCGTAATGGGCAAGGCGCTCGACGATCCGGAGCGGCCGTTCGTGGCCATTCTCGGCGGCGCCAAGGTGGCCGATAAGATCGGCGTCATCACCAATCTGCTGGAGAAATGCGACAGCCTTATCATCGGCGGCGGCATGGCTTATACGTTTTTCAAGGCGCAAGGCTATGAGATCGGCGATTCACTGCTTGACGCGGACAGCGTTGAGCTGGCAAAGGGCCTGCTGAAGAAGGCGGGGGAAAAGGGCGTGGAGCTGCTGCTGCCCGTGGATACCGTGGTGGCGGATCGGTTCGACGCGGCGGCCGAGCACAGGGTTGTTGACAGCAGCAAGATTCCGGCGGGCTGGATGGGCATGGACATCGGCCCCCAAACCATAGAGAAATTTTCCAGGGTGATTGAGGCGGCCAAAACCGTCGTATGGAACGGCCCGATGGGCGTATTCGAGTTCCCGGCGTTCGCGGTCGGCACGACCGGGATTGCGGAGGCGTGCGCAAAGTGCGCGGGTACGACCATCATCGGCGGCGGGGATTCCGCGTCCGCGGTCAAAAAGCTTGGCTTTGCCGACAAGATGACCCATATTTCCACCGGCGGCGGCGCGTCGCTGGAGTTCCTGGAGGGGAAGGTGCTGCCGGGCGTGGCAGTGCTCAACAATAAATAAACCCCCTTCCGTTTTTTTCGCCGGGGATGACGGGCATGTCCGGCGCAGGATTTCCGGGGGCAGGCGCGCGTATGCGGTTTGCTGCCTCCGGCGTTCAGGCGTTTCATTTAATTCTTTATATCCACCGAAGGTACAAAAGCAGAAAACTGTTGATTTAGGAGAGAAAAACATGCGCAAACCGATCATTGCAGGCAACTGGAAAATGAACATGACTCCCGGCGAAGCCGAGCAGCTCGTGATGGAGCTGATCCCGCTGGTAAAGGATGCAAAGTGTGACGTGGTGGTATGCCCGCCGTACGTAGACCTGCCCACGGTGGCAAAGCTGCTGGTTGGCACAAACATCGCGCTTGGCGCACAGAGCATACACTGGGCGCCCAAGGGCGCGTTCACCGGCGAGATCAGCGCGGACATGCTGCAGGCCGTCGGCGTCACGTATGCCATCGTAGGGCACAGCGAGCGCCGGCAGTACTTTGGCGAAACGGACGAGACGGTCAATAAGCGCGCCAAGGCGGCGTTTTCCGCCAACATCACGCCCATCATCTGCGTTGGTGAAACGCTCGAGCAGCGTGAAAGCGGCGTGACCGACGCCATCGTCAGCAAGCAGACCGTTGCGGCGCTGGCCGGCATCGAGGCCGACGACGTGAAGAGGCTTGTGATTGCCTACGAGCCCATCTGGGCCATTGGAACGGGCAGGACCGCCACGTCGGAGGATGCCAACGCCACCATCGCCACCATCCGTAGCGCCATTATGGGCGTGTATGGCGCGGAGGTCGCTCAGGTTGTACGCATTCAGTACGGCGGAAGCATGAACCCCAGGAACGCTGCCGAACTGATGGCTATGCCGGAAATTGACGGCGGACTCATCGGCGGCGCAAGCTTGAAGTCCGAGGATTTCAGCAAGGTCGTAAACTACTGAGGCGAATGGAATACAGATGACAAAACCAATTACCGCCTTGATGATCCTCGACGGCTTCGGCTGCTCCGGGGACACAAAATACAATGCCATCGCGGCCGATGGCGCGGTGCATATTAAAAGACTATGGGACAGCTATCCGCATACCACCATTCAGGCCAGCGGCATGGATGTGGGGTTGCCGACGGGCCAGATGGGAAACTCCGAGGTTGGGCACCTCAATATCGGTGCGGGACGTATCGTATATCAGGAATTCACGCGCATCAGCAAGTCCATAGCGGACGGCGACTTCTTTGCCAACGAGGCGTTTCTGACCGCCATCGGCAACTGCAGGAAGCATGGCGGCAGCCTGCACCTGTGGGGGCTGTGCTCCGACGGCGGCGTGCACAGCCATCTCGAGCACCTGTATGCGCTTGTCAGGCTGGCAAAGCAGCAGGGGCTGACCCGGGTATACGTCCATTGCTTTATGGACGGCCGGGATGTGCCGCCCGCGAGCGGCAAGGACTACGTCGGGCAGGTGGACGCGGCGCTTTCCGCCATCGGCTGTGGAAAGATTGCAACCGTGATGGGCCGGTATTATGCGATGGACCGCGACAACCGCTACGAGCGCGTGGAAAAGGCGTACGCGGCGCTCACGTATGGCGAGGGACTGACCGCGCGTTCTGCTGAGGAGGCCATGCAGGCAAGCTATGACGCGGGCGTGACCGACGAGTTCGTCGTGCCGACGGTCATTGTTGCGGATGGCAAACCCGTTGCCACAGTCAAGGAAAACGACAGCGTGATCTTCTTCAATTTCAGGCCCGACCGCGCCCGGGAGCTCACCAGAAGCTATATCTTCCCAGATTTCGACGGATTCGCGCGCAAAAAAGGCTATTTTCCGCTGTGCTATGTCTGTATGACGCAGTATGACAAGACCTTTGGCGACCGTGTGCTCGTGGCGTTCAGGCCGGAATCGCTGGACAATACGCTGGGGCAATATCTTGCCGCGCAGGGCAAGACGCAGCTTCGCATTGCCGAAACGGAAAAGTATGCGCATGTCACGTTCTTTTTCAACGGCGGCGTTGAAGCGCCCAATCCAAACGAGGACCGCTGCCTGGTTCCCTCTCCCAAGGTGGCGACCTATGATCTCAAGCCCGAGATGAGCGCATACGAGGTGGCCGACGAAGCGGTCAGGCAGATTGAAAGCGGTAAGTACGACGTGATGGTTCTCAACTTTGCCAATCCAGATATGGTGGGGCACACGGGCGTGATGGAGGCCGCGACCGCCGCGGTGCACGCCGTGGATGCCTGCGTGGAAAAGGTGATAAGCGCGATTCTTGCCACGGGCGGGCGCTGTATCATCACCGCAGACCACGGCAACTGCGAGCAGATGTGGGACGATCGGGAAAACGTTGCGTTTACCGCGCACACGACCAATCCTGTTCCATGCATTCTGGTGGACGACGCGCGGAACCATGTAACGCTGCGCAGCGGCGGCAGGCTTTCCGACCTTGCGCCCACGCTCCTGGAGCTGCTTGGCCTGCCCGTGCCGCCGGAGATGACCGGGACGTCGTTGATCCAGGCGGATTGACGCGTCATGCGGATAAAAAAACGGCGTGCCGTGGACGCATTGCGGAAGCATGAAGGGGATACGCCGGGGAACAGGCGGAGCGGATTGGCCGGAATACGAGAAAATGCGCCGTTTTGCTTGCAAAGCGCATCGTCAGATGATATAATGCGCTTTGCAGCGGACGGTTGCGCATACAAGGCGCGCAGGCCGTATCGAGAAGGATTTGGAGGAAAGAGAAAACCATGAATGTCGTTGCGACCATTATTACGATTGCGCTTGTGATCGTTGCCATACTGCTCATCATTGTCGTGCTGATGCAAAAGACCAAGAGCGCCGGCATGGGGTCCGCGTTTGGAAGCGATACCGCGTCGTTTACCGCAAAGGGAAAGGCGGCCAGCCGCGAGGCCAAGCTGCAGAAGCTGACCATCATTCTTGCCAGTATCATGGGCGTGCTGGCGGTGGCGTTGACCATCTTTTCCTGAGCGGGATCAGACGGACGGCATGGCGCGTCTCCGGACGGGGGCGCGCCATTTTCTATGCGGCGGCCGGAGCAAAATGCAATGCGTTTTTACAGCGGACGCATTCGGCAGGGAAACGGGATATGCAGGATATAATAATAAAATGAGAAAACGCAAGGTTGAAAAGACCCGGACGATTGTTGGCCGCATCCGCGGTACGCTGCATGGTCCGGCATACATGAGCACAGAGGACGGCGGACAGGACCTGTACATCCCGGCCGATGCGCTGCGCGGGGCGATGGACGGCGACACGGTGCGCGCGAGCGTCTGCGGCGTGCGGAAAAACGGCATGCCGGAGGCTGTGGTCGTCTCCGTCGATACGCGGTCGCGGACGCGAATTGTCGGCATGGTACAAAAGGGGGCGGTGATACCGGACGAGCGCCGCCTGCCCACGCTCACGCTGCTTTACGCCAGGGGGGAAGCACACGCCGCAGACGGCACGAAGGTTGTGGCGGAAATCACGCATTACGGCGACGGTGTGCGGCCGCTTCTCGGGCGCATTGTGGAGACGCTTGGGCGCGCGGGCGAGCCGGGCGTGGATGTGATGAGCGTCATCCGGCGTTTTGGTATCCGCGAGGCGTTCCCTGCGGCCGCGCGCGCCGCGGCCGCGCGTGCGCCGCAGCGGGTGCGCGAGGCCGATCTTGCGGGGCGGGCGGACCTGCGCGGCGAACTGACGTTCACCATCGACGGGCGCGGCAGCAAGGATTTTGACGACGCGGTGTCCATAAGCCGCCTGCGAAACGGCAATTTCGAGCTCGGCGTACATATTGCCGACGTAACGGCGTATGTGCGCGCTTCAGGCGCGCTCGACCGCGAGGCGCAGTTGCGTGGGACAAGCGTCTACTTTGCCGACCGCGTGCTCCCGATGCTGCCGGAGGAACTGAGCAACGGCATCTGCTCGCTCAATGCGGGCGCAGACCGGCTTACGCTCTCGTGCATCATGGAGGTGAACGAGGCCGGAGACGTGGTACGGAGCAGAATTGTGGAATCTGTCATCTGCTCGCGCCACAGGTTTGTTTATGACGATGTAAGCGCGCTGCTGACCTGGGACGGGCAGCGGTGTGAATTGCCCGGCTATGACGCGGAACGAATCGCCGCGCTGCAAAAACGGTATGCGGACGCGCTGGAGCCGCTTGCGCGGCTGGGGGAGCTGCAAGCGGTGCTGTCTGCCAGGCGCATACGCCGCGGCAGTATTGATTTCGACGTGCCGGAAAGTGAGATTACGCTCGGCCGGTCCGGACGCGCGGTGGGGCTGGGCCGAGCGCATCGCGGTATCGCCAACCGCGTTATCGAGGAATGCATGCTGTTGTGCAACGAAACCGTCGCTCACACGCTGCACGCGATCAACGCGCCGTTCCTTTACCGCGTGCATGGCGCGCCGGACGGCGACCGCCTGCGCGAACTGAACGCGTTTTTGGGTACGATGGGATACGCCGTTAAGCACGCGGGCGATCCGTCGCCAAAGGACATCCAGGCGGTGCTCGCCGCAGCCGCAGGAACACAGGAGGAGGGGCTGATCAGCAAGCTTATGCTGCGTGCGATGCAAAAGGCCCGCTACGACGCGGCGTGTATCGGCCATTTTGGACTTGCTGCAAAAGAATACTGCCATTTTACGTCGCCCATCCGGCGCTACCCGGACCTGTTTATCCACCGGGTGATCAAGCTGTGGCTGCACGGCGCGCTTTCGGGCGCACAGCGGGAAAAGCTCGGCGCGCTTGCAAAACGGCTTGCCCTGGGCGTCAGCGAGGCGGAACGTACCGCAATGGAAGCGGAACGCTGTGTGGACAACCTCAAAAAGTGCGAATACATGCAGGGGCGCATTGGGGAAAGCGATACGGGCGTGGTCTCCGGCGTAACGGCCAACGGGGTCTATGTCGAGCTGCCGAACACTGCCGAGGGGTTTATCCGGCTCTCCGCGTTTGAAGACGACTATTATGTGGCGGAACCCAAGCAGTATCGCATCACGGGGCGGGAGCACGGGCGCGTCATCCGTCTTGGCGACCAGCTGCGCGTAACGGTACAGAGCGTTGACTTAGAACTGGCCGCTATTGACTTCATACCGGAAACCCGGTATCATAAGCAAAGAATATATAATCATGGAAACGGCGCAGCGCCGCGTGCGGCTGGAGTGGCATACGCGCCGGATCAAAAGCGAACAAAGCCGCAAAGCAAGGAAAAAGAAGAATTCGCATCCAAGCGGGGAGGAAAACGGCATGCCACGCGCAAAGGGCGTAAAGCAACTCGCACAAAATAGAAAGGCAAGGCATGATTACTTCATCGAGGATACGCTTGAATGCGGCGTCGAGCTGCTCGGCACCGAGGTAAAGTCCATCCGGCGGGGCCAGTGCAACCTGAAGGACTGCTATGCGCAGGTGAAAAACGGCGAGCTGTTCGTCGTCGGCATGCACGTTTCGCCCTATGAACAGGGGAACATCTATAATCACGACCCATTCCGCACGCGTAAACTTCTGGCGCATAAGAGCCAGATCAACCGCCTTGGCAAGCAGTCGCAGGCCGACGGCATGAGCCTGATTCCACTCAGCCTGTATCTCAAGGACGGGCGCGTGAAGCTGGAGTTGGCCGTTGCCAAGGGTAAAAAGCTTTATGATAAACGGCATTCCATCGCCGCGCGCGACGCGGGGCGTGAAATGGAGCGCCGCATCAAAGAGGACCGCCAATAGCAGGCGCATGGGCTTTGGGGACGGCCTGCGGACGCCTCTGCAAAAAAGCATGCAATCGATAGGAAAGGGTAAACAGGATCGCCATGAGACCATTGCCATTTGACAAGGAGCAGCTGGAAGCCATTGCAAAACGGTATCCCACGCCGTTTCATCTGTATGATGAACGCGGCATCCGGGAAAATGTCAGGCGCCTGCAGGAAGCGTTTGG
>CAYUTA010000029.1:0-33157 GCA_964447605.1 uncultured Oscillospiraceae bacterium
GAGGTCTGGCGGCACAAAACCCGGCGTACCAACGCGCGCTTCCGCCCGGGCATGCTCAGCTGGAACTACTGGATTGGTTCCGGTTTCCTTCTGCCTGCCACGCCGGACGGACGCATGCACGGCCAGTTTTTGAGCAACGCCATCTGCCCGGTCAACGGCGCGGACATAAATGGCCCGACGGCCAACGCCAATTCCGTCGGCAAAGCGCTTGGCGGGTACGGCGAGGACGGCGAGATGGTCAATTTGCTCCCCAACGGCGCGAGTCATACCATCACCCTCTCCCCCTCGCTGACGCGAAGCCCCGAGCACAAGGCCAAGCTCAAGTCGTTCCTGCGGGGGTATGCACAAAACGGCGGCACCGCGCTGCAGTTGAATATCCTCGACGCGGACACGCTCGCCGACGCGCAGCGGCATCCGGAAAATTACCGGAATCTGCTGGTGCGCGTAACGGGCTACAACGCATATTTCACCAGCATCGGGCGTGAGCTGCAAAACGAGATCATTGCCCGGGAAATTCACAATCAATTTTAGGAAGCGACTGAACGAACCATGAGTATCCGGTATCTCGACATCCAGCGCATGTCCAGCGAAGACGGCCCCGGGCTGCGCACCACGATCTTCTTTAAGGGCTGTTCGCTTGCCTGCAGCTGGTGCCACAACCCCGAAAGCATCCAGCGCAAGCGTCAGGTGCTCTGGTATGCCGCGCGCTGTCTTGGCTGCCAAAGCTGCATCTCCGCCTGCCCGCAGTCCGCGCTGACGATGAGCCAAATGGGCGTTCAAATCGACCGCAGGCGCTGCGAAGGTTGCTTTGCCTGCACGGAAAGCTGCCCGACCGGCGCAATCGAAGGAAAGGGGCTGGACGCCGAGCCCGCGGAGCTTGTGCACGAGCTAGTCAAGGACCGCGCGTATTTTGGAACGGACGGCGGCGTCACGCTCTCCGGCGGCGAGGCGCTCGTTCAGGACGACGCGCTTGAACTGCTGCGCCTGCTTCAGGCCGAGCGCATCCAGACAGCCGTCGACACCTGCGGTATGCTGTTCCCAGAGCAGCTTGAGCGCGCGCTCCCCTATACGGACGTGCTGCTTTACGACCTCAAGCTCATGGACGAAGAGGCGCATCTCCGTTACACCGGGCAGAGCAACGCCATGATCCTGCGCAATCTCGGCATAGCCGCAAAGTGGGCCAAGGGAACGGGCCGGCTCTGGATCCGCACGCCCGTGGTTCCGGGCGCTACCGATACTGTGGAGAATATCCGCGCCATTGGCGAGCGAATCGCCGCCATCGGCAGCGTGGAACGCTGGGAACTTTGCGCGTTTAACAACCTTTGCGCGGATAAATACCGCCGGTTGGATATCCCCTGGGCCTGCGACGGCGTCCCGCTCATGACGCGCGCGCGTATGGAAGCGCTGTTGGTCGTAGCAATGGCCACCGGGGCCTGCCCCGACATCCGGTATACTGGAACCGTTAGAGAGGAGGCGCCCTTTGCACATGATGAAAAAGATTGATTCCGAAGCCTTTCAACTCCTGGAGCAGGACAGCAAGATCGGCGTTCTTGCCACGCTCGATGAATCGGGATACCCACACCTGACGTTTCTTTCCTCCATACAGGCGCTGGATGAAACGCACCTAGCCTTCGGACAGTTTTGCAGCGGGCTGAGCAAACGTTTCATTTTGGAGCGGCCGGAGGTTGGCTTTCTTGCGCTGGATGCACAAAAGCGGTATCTGTGCGGCCATGCCGCCTATACGCACAGCGAAACGTCCGGCGAGATTTTTGACCTGTATAACGCCAAGCCTCTTTTCCGTTACAACAGCTATATGGGGTTCTCCCAGGTGCACTTCTTTGATTTATTGGACGTAACCCGGCTTAGCGCGTTGCCTATGGGCGCGGTTGTCTTTGGCGCGCTGTGTTCGCGTGTAAAGGCCCTGTTTTGCTCTATAAGCCGGAACGGAGCGCTTCCGCAGGCTGGTATCCGCCTGATTTCCGAATTGGATTCCCTCAAGTTTCTGTGTTATCCGACCAGGCGCGGCAGGTTGCGCATTCTCCCGGTCATCCAGGCCACGGCCGCCGGGTCGGATCGCATCGTTTTTGCCGGCGTTCCGTTCGGCGATGAACGTTCCGCCGTGCCGGACGGCTGCAAAGCTTCCATTCTCTGCGTAAATCTCAAAATGGAGTCCGTGCTGGTCAAAGGCGCGTTTCATCCCGGCAGGCTCGACGTTGAACGTGTATACAACAGCATGCCGCCAAAGATGGAATACGTCTACCCTCGCCCCGACGCGCTTGAGGCGATCACTGCGTTCGAGCCCGAATGCGCCCCGTCGCGGTAACGCCCGCCGCGGGGTTTCCCTCTCGCTTTTTCCGATGCACGCACAGATTCCCAAACAAACCGGTGTGCCGCCAATTCATTCAAAACGGCATGAAACGCACCGGCTATCCGAATCAAATGCGGCTGAACGTCACGTATCCGACTTGTCTGTTACATTTCGGTTGTTTTGCTGGAGATGGCGCGCAATGGTGTATAAAAACTCCTTGTTGCCCGGCGGATATTTCCCACGATTGATAAACAGCTGGTTCAGGCGTTCCTGATTTCCATATGTCCAGATGGCTTTGATCTCCTCGCGGACGTTGCGCTCAATGCGCGCTGGTTTGGTGTGGCAGCGCTCGGCGACCTGTGGGTACAGTACGCGCGTAGTGCTTGTAACCTGACTATCCTGCAGGATCAGTTCAAGCGCATATGCCATCTGTACGTAACCAAGCCGACCGGTCGGCGCGCCCAGAGTAAGCAGTTCATGTTCTATTTTGGACCTCACAACATTTCCTCCTATGTAATAAATGCATCTCAAAACATCCCATGTTTACACGATAATACGTTCAAATTCAAAATTCAACCAATTCCATTTTCTTCGAGAAAGTCTCCTAAAATCCGCTTTTGTTCGAGTTTTTTCGATGGCGGAAAATGGATTTGCGGCAATGGCTTGCATCGCTTGTTTCCGTTGAAAAAATATGCTATTATAAATTTTGAAATCACTTGATTATTCTAAAACCATTCTTTCGCATCTATCATTTTGTCAAAAGATATGTAATGGAAAAGGAGATTCATCACATGCTGTGGACGCTTAAGAAGGTCTGGTATCGTATCTTTCAGTTTTTCCTGACGAGAGGCGAGTATCTCATGCCCTGGCGGCAACCTGAGCTGCTGGAGGGCAAAGGCAGCATCAGGCGGTTGCCGTCGTTTATCAGGGATAAGGGTTATGGCAAAGTGCTTGTTGTAACAGACGGTATGCTGCCCAAGCTGGGGCTGCTCAACAGCTTCTACGAGGCCAGCGGGGAAGCGGGGCTTAACTATGTTCTCTTTGACGGAGCCGAGGCGAACCCGTCGATCGAAAACATTGAGGACGCGCGCCAGGCATATCTGGACAATAAGTGCCAGGCGTTCGTTGCCTTTGGCGGAGGCACCGCAATGGACTGTGCAAAAGCGGCGGCGGCGCGCGTGGCTAAACCCCGTCAAAGCCTTGGGCAGATGGGCGGAACGCTGAAGGTGCTCCGGCGTATTCCAACCATTTTTGCAGTGCCCACCACGGCCGGAACCGGCTCCGAAACCACAATTGCCGCCGTGGTGACGGACCGCGGCACGCATCACAAGTATGCCATCCAGGACCTTTGCCTCATTCCACACTATGCCGTGCTCGACCCGGAGCTGACCATCGGTCTTCCTCCGCACGTCACATCCACCACCGGTATGGACGCGCTTACGCACGCCGTAGAAGCTTATACCAACATCCTTGCGCCCCAGTGCACCGACCGGCTTGCCGAAAAGGCCGTTCGCCTGATATTTGAAAATCTGGAAAAGGCGTATCGGGACGGTACAAATATCGAAGCGCGGCAAAATATGCTGCTGGCCTCCTTTTATGCCGGCGCAGCTTTCACGCGCGCGTGCGTTGGGAATGTGCATGCCATTGCGCATACGCTTGGCGGGCTTTACGGAACGCCGCACGGGCTGGCAAACGCGGTCATTCTCCCCTATGTCATGGAGGACTATGGCGCGGCCGTATACGACAAGCTGGCCAGGCTTGCGGAAATCATCGGGATTCAGGGCCGGGACGATGAGGAAAAGGCCAAAGCGTTTATTGCTGAAATCCGCCGGATGAGCCGGGACATGAACATCATCGACGGGTTTGATTTCATCGAGGACAAGGACATTCCCCAGATGGTTAAATGGGCTATGAAGGAGGCCAATCCCATCTACCCGGTACCCGTTATATGGGGAATCAAAGAGTTTACGGCCACAATCAACCGCACGCGCAAGTAACCGTTTGAGCCATAAAACCCTCGGCCGCCGCTTTCATATTTCCGGGAGAACGGGCGGTCGGCGGTTATGTGCGGCCTATTCTGTTTTCAGAAAGAACGGGGGCAATCGTCTGCGGCGGTTTCAGGCGGTCTGCAAAGGGTCGTGCGTCCGCCGTTCACACTCGCCGCTGCAATTTTACAAAGGGCCAAATGTGATTGTCCCCAGTTATTTAACGGAAAAAAAGCACCCGTTTTGAGGGGTGCTTAAGGCCGGTTATTCCACTGTAACGCTCTTTGCAAGGTTTCTTGGCTTATCCACCGAGCACCCCTTCTGTACGGCCAGATAGTACGCCAGCAGCTGCATGGGCACAATCGCGCAAAGCGGCGCGAGCGTAGGGTCCGTTTCGTCAATGGCCCATTGCGTGTGCGAATGGCCCTTTGCCCCCTCCCACGCGCCGTTGGTCACCACCAGCACGTTTGCGCCGCGCACCTTGACCTCCTCCATGTTGCTGGCAAGCTTGGGCCAAAGCTCCGTCTGCGTGGCAAGGGCTACGACGAGCGAGCCGTCCTCGATAAGCGCGATTGTGCCGTGCTTCAGTTCGCCCGCAGCGTACGCCTCCGAATGGATATAGGAGATCTCCTTAAGTTTGAGCGCCGCTTCGAGCGCAAGCGCAGAATCCATGCCGCGGCCAATAAAAAACACATGCTTAACGGCAAACTCACGGCTGGCAAAAAACTGGATTTCCGCGCGGTTATCCAAGATTTTCTGCATGGACGCAGGCACGCGCATCATCTCGGCTATGCGCAAGGCAACCTGTTCATGTGTCATTTCGCCGCGTTTTTCAGCAAGGTCAAGCGCAACCAGATACAAGACCACAACCTGTGTAAGATACGACTTGGTCGCGGCAACCGCGATTTCCGGCCCGGCGTAGGTATACAGCACATGGTCGGCCTCGCGGCTGACGGTGCTGCCGATGACATTGCAAACGGCGACCGTTTTACACCCCCTGTTCTTTGCGCGGCGCATGGCGGCAATGGTATCCGCCGTCTCGCCGGATTGGCTGATGACCATAAACGGGTCGCCTTTGCCAAGCAATGTATCGCCATAGCGGAACTCGCTTGCAATATCCACGTCCACAGGCAGCTTTGCCATGTGCTCGATGAACTTTTTGCCCATCATACCGGCGTGGTATGCCGTGCCGCAGGAGGTGATGCACAGCCGATTCAGCGCCTTTGCCTCCTCCGCGCTCCACGGAAACAGCTCGGTCTTGATCGAGCGGTCCTTAGCCGAGACATATTGCTCAAGCGTCTTGCGGAACGCTTCCGGCTCCTCGCAGATCTCCTTGATCATGAAGTGCTCATAATTCCCCTTCTGCGCAGACTCTACGTCCCAGTCGATGCGGGTGATTTCCTTCTCGGTCTGCGTGCCGAACTCGTCGTAGAAAACGACGTTTTCCGGCCGCAGTACCGCAATTTGCCGGTCTCCCATGAAGCATACGTCGCGCGTATGCGGCAGAAGCGCGGGAATATCCGAGGCGACCACGCTGAAACTTTTTTCGCAGCCGATCACCATCGGGCTGTCCTTGCAGGTGCAGTAGATGGTATGTGGATCATCCGCAAACACAATGGCCAACGCAAAAGAGCCCTCAAGCAGCCGAACGGCCTGTTTCAGGGCGACCATCGCGTTGCCGCGATAGAGATAGCCGAGCAATTGAGCAACCACCTCCGTGTCCGTTTCGGACACAAACTCACAGCCATGCTTAATGAGCATTTCCTTGAGCTTGAGGTAGTTTTCGATGATGCCGTTATGCACCAGCGCGATGGTTTTGTCCCCATCGGTATGCGGATGGGCGTTGATATCGTTCGGCTCGCCGTGCGTAGCCCAGCGCGTGTGGCCAATGCCACAGTTTCCGTTGACGGGGTCGTCGTCAAGTACGCCTTGCAGCAGGTCGATCTGCCCCTTGGATTTCCGCAGAGCAAGCTCCTTGCCATTCCACACCGCCACACCGGCCGAATCATAGCCGCGGTATGCCAGCGCGGTCAGGCCTTCCATGAGGATCGGAACACAATTCCTTGGACCGGTATATCCAACAATGCCACACATAGGTCGGATTCCTCCTTCGCCGCAATCCCTGTGATTTAAGGCGTTTTGCAACATCCGGCAAAGACGCTTCAAAAGCCGGGGAGTCAAGGACTCAAACTGCGGTTTAAACAAAGAGTCCGAACGTAAGTTCGCCGTCTCGCCACCCACATTCGGACCCGCTTATTCAAAAATCACTTTGCCATTATACAAACATATGCGACGTACCGTCAAGAAACTTTTATATATTTTTGCAAAGCCCTCCCCGATTGCCGCCGCGCTTTTCAGGCAAACGGTGCGGACATACGAACCGGCCGTAAAGAAGGTGGCGCCCTTTATACATATTTGGTAACATATTCTAAATAAAAGCCCGCAGGCTGCAGCCCGTTTTGTAACTTGTTGAAAGGAGCGCCAAATCCTGTGGAAAGCAAGCGATTGATTAAATATCTGGTCATAACATTTTCAATCAGCTGGATGTGCTGGTGGCTGTTGGCCTTGCTGATTTGGCAAAGGGTCATGTCCTTTTCCCATCCGATTGCGACAATCATATTTGTCATCGGCGGTTTTGGGCCGACCATCGCCGCCATTTTGGTTTCGCCGGAAAAAACCACTCTAAAATCCATTTTACATTTTGTCTTTGCGCATCGCAAAAACACAGGTATATATTTGCTGATCTTCTGTCTTCTGCTCACCGCGACATTCGGCGCATCCTCTATGGAGATCAATCCGCACCTGCCTCTGCCGGTTTTGCCTCTGCTGCTGGTGCTGATGACTTTTTTCGGCGGCGGCAATGAAGAGCTTGGCTGGCGCGGCATCATGCAGCCTATCTTGGAAAAAAGACTTGCTTTCCCCATTGCAACGCTGGCAACAGGCTGCACATGGGCGGTATGGCATTTTCCGTTGTGGTTTGTAAACGGTAGTCCGCAACAGAATCTGCATATGCCGTTTATATTGTTTTCTGTGTATGCTGTGCTTGCAAGCTTTTGGCTTGCCGCCGTTTACAAAAAGACGAATTGCGTATTTTACTGCTGCGTCCTGCATGGTCTGAATAACCTGCTGATGACGTTTTTTGTGTTGAAAATAAACTGGATTCTAGTTATCGGCCTGATCGTAACGCTGACGCTATCCATTTTCGTCCGGTACGGGAACTCTCCGGCCTTCCGGAATTGACGAAACAATGCGCTCGAGAATCATTGCTGATGGGGGTGGCCGGCCCGGCTGCTTTCACGCGTCATGATGCTCATTCTGTCTGCGTTTGGTTGCCGTTCCCCGCACGCCTTAGTCGCCGAAAAATCAATCCGCCTGCAATCAACTCCGCCGTATCTGCCGATGGACCATGCACATATGGCGTCGGAAGGGTTTGGCAAAAAAAGGCTTCAGCCCCTGGGGAAGCGCATCGGCGATCAAAGCTGCCGGTACGCCAAAAAGCGCAAACGCCGGGCCAAGCTCATTTCCTTTGGAAGCCCGAAGACCGCGCGCCATCCGTAAGCTCCATTGTGCCGAACAGACGTTCCGCATGGCGCGAAAGTACGCTCATCAGCGGGATGCCAAGGCCAAAGCAGGCCAGCGCCTGGCCAACGCCCACATAAAGGCACGCCGTCCACAGCGGCACATCCACACCATATACCCGCACCAGCAGCAGCCCGACGGCCGCCGCGTTCAGCAGAACTGAGGGAAGCGGGGCAAAGTATCTGGAAGCGCGCGTACGCATCTGACAGGTGCAGACAGCGGCAAGCAGCGTCGCAAGGCTGCCGAGCGCCACGTCCGGTAGCGGCGCGCCCATAAGCAGATTGGAAAGCATGCATCCGATAAACAGCCCCGGGACAGCTGCCGACGTAAAGTACGGAAGCACGCACAGCGCCTCCGACACCCTGCACTGAACCAGCCCGGAGGAAATCGGCGCAAAGCAGACCGTCAGCAGCATATATAGCGAGGCAACGGCCGCCGCGTTGACCAGGCCGCGCAGTTTCATACTTGCTCCAGCAGCCGCAAGACCTCAATGCGCGCGTCCGCCGCAAGGCGTTCTTCATCGACAAAAAGCAACCTGCCGTTTTCCACTGTCTTCCTGCCGTTTACAAACACGTAATCCGCCGGCAGATGCCAGCCGACCGTTCCGAACAGGCTGGCCGGATCCGCGTCTGCGCACACCAGCTCCATGCGGTCGGTACGGATGGCAAACAGGTCGGCCGCCTTCCCGACGGCGATTTGGCCAATGTCGTCGCGGCCCAACAGCCTTGCGCTGCCGCGTGTTGCCAGCTTGAGCAGATCATAGCCCGTCGGCGCCTGATCGCCCCATGTCAGGCGGTGCAGCAAGTAGGCCACACGAATCTCATCGAGCAGATTGCTTGCGTCGTTGCTGGCGCTCCCGTCCACGGCAAGCCCCGCCGGCACGCCCAGGCCAAGCATCTCAGGGATGCGCGCCACGCCGCTCGACAGCTTCATGTTCGAACACGGACAGTGCGCAACGCCGGTTTGCGTGTCGGCCAGCGTTTTTAGTTCCGCATCGTTGAAATGGATGCCGTGGGCATAAAACACGTCGTTTCCAATGAAGTCTACGCGCTCCATATAGTCCAGCGGTCTCATGCCGAATGCTTCCAGTGTAAAACGTTCCTCATCCTTTGTTTCGCACAGATGCGTGTGCAGGCGTACGCCGTATTGGCGCGCAAGTGCGGCGCTCTGCTTCATCACATCGCCTGTAACCGAAAAGGGGGAGCACGGCGCAAGCACAATCCGCCGCATGGAAAACCGGCCGTCGTCATGATACGTTTCAATCAACCGCCTGCTGTCGGACAGGATTTCATCCGCGGTCTGCACGACCGAATCCGGCGGCAAGCCCCCATCCTTCTGAGACAGGCTCATGCTGCCGCGCGACGCATGCATGCGTATGCCAAGCCGCTCCGCCGCGGCAAACTGCGTGCCGATCAGGTCGCCGCCGCCATGTGGAAACACATAATGATGGTCAAAGCACGTCGTGCAGCCGTATTTCATAAGCTCGCCCATGCCGCACAGCGAACTCAGCCGCACCGTATCCTCGTTGAGATGCGCCCAGATCCCGTAAAGGGCTTTCAGCCAGTCGAACAATTCCAGCCCCTGCATGGGCGGCAGGTTGCGCGTGAAGTACTGGTACAGGTGGTGATGCGTGTTGATCAGCCCAGGATACAGCGCAAGGCCGCTTGCGTCGATCACTTCATCCGCCTCAGCGTCAGCACGGCCGATTTGCGCAATGCATGCACCGTCGATCAATACGTCCGCATTGCGCAGGATTTCGTCGTTATCATTGCAGGTCACAATCGCAGCTACATGCTTCAACAGCGTTTTCATACGTTCCTCCCGCCTAAAAGTTTCATTCTGTTCTAAGCGGCTCAGCCCTTGGACTAAGCCGTTTCCGGCGTGCCTATCAGTCTGCGGATTTGCGGCAGCGCCCCGGTTGCCACCCGGCGGCCCTCTAAAATGCAGCTTTCCACCTGGTCCATCTGAAAATGGCCCTTTACATGGAGCACCTCCGGCACAAGGAGCACGTCCGCATTCTCCTGCCGCAGACTGTTCATCCGCCATTGCATGATGTTGATGGTGTGGTTCATCAACTGGTACATGTTCATGCCCGAAACATCCGTTTCCCCACCATGATAACCGACGTCTACCGCAATCACCACGTCCATGCCGCGGTCACGCAACGCTTTGACGGGCACGCGCTCGATCACACCTCCGTCAATATAGGTTTTTCCGTTGAGGCGGACGGGTTCAAAGATCGCCGGAATGGACATGCTTGCGCGCACGGCCTTATGCAGATAACCGTTTTCCAGCACATCGAGCCTGCCGTGTTCGGCATCCACGGCAACGCAGCAAAACGGCGTTTTCGTCTGCGCAAAGGTTTTGTTGTGCGTAAAAACTTTAAGCACCTCCTGCAGGCGGTTGCCTTTGATCAGCCCTGAGCCAAAGGGGCCGTGTAAATCCAGATAATTGCGGATGTTCATGGTATTAAGGTATCTTTGCAGCAGACGCATGTCGCTGCCGACGCTGTATATCGCACCGATAATGGCCCCCATACTGCTGCCTGCGATCATATCGACCGGAATCCGGTTCTCTTCGAGCACCTGCAGCACGCCGATGTGCGCAAAGCCCTTCGTACTGCCCGCGCCCAGCGCAAGGCCGACCTTTTTATGCATAAGCGATTCCTCCGCATATTTTTGCAAAATGACTGATATGAATTATACCACAGCTTACGTCCGGACGGACACCCTTTTGTTTTAAGCCGCTCGACGGCAATTTTAACCGGACAATCCGCTTTTGGGGCAAGAGCACCCACGGCGCAAAACGGCGCTTTATATACAAAGCTATCTGGAGTGATGCGATGAAACGTCTCATGCCCGCCGTGCTGATCGGCATGTGTGTATTGCTGCTTGCCTGTTCAAAGGAAGCACTTGACAGCGCCGCCGAGGCGCTCTCCCTGTGGTGGACGCGCGTGCTGCCCGCGTTGTTTCCCTTCTATGTTCTGACTTCTCTGATGAACCGCTTCGGGCTGTTGAACAGCCTGCAGAAGCGCCTACGCTCGCCCTTTTTGCCGTGTTTTCTACTCGGCGCAGTCGCAGGCTATCCCACCGGCGCGCGCATCTGCCGCATGCTTGGACGCGAGGACTATGCCGTCTGCTGCAATCTTTGCAGCCCCATGTTTTTGCTCGGCGTGGTTGCCGTGGGCACGTGCGGCAATGCCGGGATGTTTTGGCCGCTCGCCATCGCGCACTATGGCAGCGCCCTGATTCTGTTTGCGCTGCATGGCCTTTTCGGCGGCCGGCCCGCACCCGATGCGCCTGCGCCCGCGCCGCCTCTGCCCGTTCCGGAAGGCGGCATGATGGCTGATATCACAGCCGGCATGCAAGCCATGCTCAGCATCGGCGGCTGCATCGTCTTTTTTTATGTTCCGGTCAATACGCTGCTGACCGTGGCGCTGCACGGCCGTCTTCCCATGCTTTCAACCACGTTCATCGGCATTGCGGAGCTGACAAGCGGCTGCCGGCATGCCGCCGAACTGGGTCTCCCGATCAATGTGCTGTCAGGCTTTCTGGCGTTTTTTGTGACGTTTGGCGGGCTTTGCGTGTTTGCGCAGGCAATGCTCGTCGCCGGGTTGGAACGTCCGGGCGAATATCTCCTTGGCAAGGTTGCGCAGGGCTGCCTCGCGGCAATTCTTGCATATCTGCTTACCCCGTTGTTTGTTGATACATCCGTAACCGCGCTCAGCAATACGGCGCAGCCCTACGCGCAGAACGCACTCATTGGCCTGACATTTTTGGTTTCCGCCTGCGTGGGACTTGTCGGCTGTTATCTGCTCGCGCTTGTTGTACGGCGTCCGGCGCATACAAAAAGTCCCCGGAGCATACGCGCCGGGGACGCCTGATTTACCGATTTTCAATTATACGGGCGAACGACCGTTAATACATGCCGCCGCCCATGCCGCCGTCCATGCCGGGGGCTACCGGAGCGGGAGGCGTGGGAATGTCTGCAACGAGACTTTCGGTGGTCAGCACCATGGCCGCGACAGACGCGGCATTCTGCAGCGCGCTGCGCACAACCTTGGTCGGATCAATGATGCCGTCTTCCTCCAGCATGACATACCTGTCGGTTGCGGCATTGTACCCAAAGCCCGCTTTCTTCTCGCGCTTGATGTTCTCGATGACCACGGAACCATCCACGCCCGCGTTGATGGCGATCTGGCGAACGGGTTCCTCAAGCGCGCGCAGCACGATCTGTACGCCGGTCTTCTTATCGCCCTCGGCCTCCTCCGCCAGCTTGGCGACACGGCCGATCACGTTGATTAACGCAACGCCGCCGCCAGGCACGATTCCTTCTTCCACCGCCGCGCGGGTTGCGTTGAGCGCGTCCTCAATGCGCAGCTTGATCTCCTTCATTTCAATCTCGGTGGCCGCGCCAACCGCAATGACCGCTACGCCGCCCGCCAGCTTGGCCAAGCGCTCCTGCAGCTTCTCCTTGTCATAATCAGAGGTTGTCTCCTCGATCTGCGCGCGGATGGACTTGATGCGCGCCTCAATCTCCTTGGAGTCGCCGGCGCCTTCGACAATGGTCGTGTTCTCCTTGTCAACCTTAACCTGGCGCGCGGTGCCGAGCTGCGAAAGCTTGGTCTCCTTAAGGTCGAGACCCAACTCCTCGCTGATGACCTCTCCGCCGGTCAGGATTGCGATATCCTGCAGCATAGCCTTTCTGCGGTCGCCAAAGCCGGGCGCCTTGACGGCAACGCAGGTGAAGGTGCCCCGCAGCTTATTGACGATGAGCGTCGCAAGCGCTTCACCTTCCACATCCTCGGCGATGATGAGAAGTTTTTTGCTCTGCTGTGCAACCTGCTCGAGCAGCGGCAGAATCTCCTGAATGTTGCTGATCTTTTTTTCGGTGATAAGAATCAGCGGGTTGTCGAGCACCGCTTCCATCTTGTCGGTATCGGTCACCATATATGCCGAGGCATAGCCGCGGTCGAACTGCATGCCCTCGACGATCTTGAGCTCGGTTTTCATCGTCTTGCTCTCTTCAACGGTGATGACGCCGTCGTTGCCGACCTTCTCCATGGCATCGGAGACCAGCTGGCCAACATTTTCCTCGCCCGCCGAAATGGCCGCAACCTGCGCGATGGCCTGCTTGCTGCCAACGGACTTGCTCATATCCTTGAGTCCCGCAACCGCTTCGTCCACGGCCGCCTCAATGCCACGCCGCAGTATCATCGGATTTGCGCCCGCAGCGACGTTTTTCATGCCCTCACGCACGATGGCCTGCGCCAGCAGCGTTGCGGTAGTCGTGCCGTCGCCCGCCACATCGTTTGTTTTGGTGGCGACTTCCTTAACGAGCTGCGCGCCCATGTTTTCAAACGCGTCTTCCAGCTCAATCTCCTTGGCAATGGTCACGCCGTCGTTGGTAATCAGCGGCGCGCCGTATTTCTTATCGAGCACCACGTTGCGGCCCTTGGGTCCAAGGGTGATTTTTACGGTGTTGGCCAGCTGGTTTAACCCAGTTTCCAGCGCGCGGCGCGCTTCTTCGCCATATTTCAACTGCTTTGCCATGATTGATTCCCTCCTTTAATTATTCCACGACCGCAAGAATGTCATTCTGACGGACAACGATGTACTCCGTATCGTCGAGCTTAACCTCGGTGCCGGCATACTTGGAGTAGATAACCCGTTCGCCGACCTTGACATGCATGGTGATCTCCTTGCCCTCAACCACGCCGCCGGGGCCAACCGCGACGACTTCCGCCATCTGGGGCTTCTCTTTGGCGCTTCCGGGGAGCACAATGCCGCCCTTGGTCACTTCTTCGGTCTCGATGCTCTTAAGAACAACGCGATCTGCCAATGGTTTGAGTTTCATAATGATGGACGCCTCCTGTCATGATACTTTTTTCGTTAAATTGTTTTTGTTAGCACTCTATTTTGTTGAGTGCTAATCACGATGCTTATTATACCACGCTTTGCCTGCAAGTCAATTCATAAATTGAAACGAAAATGTGAAAATCTATTTTACCCTCTGCAGGCCTTGCTATGCGCCGGTTGCTTTGCAAAACCATCCTCATGGTTTTTTTCCGGCTTTGGCGGCATGTGTGCCGGAACCGATGAAATCCGAAGGATTTTTTTCCTGTAGGTTTGCGCCCGGAAATGTTTAAGGCGACCCCGCATCGTTCTTATGCAAACGCGTAGAAATGCAGAATTCATGCGTTTGCCCTGAAATACGGGAAAATTTCGCTTGCAAACGCATAACCAATATGGTAGAATGTCATCTGTTCGAGTGAATTTTTACAGGGGGTGAAATGTTTTGGCAAACATCAAGTCTGCAATCAAGCGCATTGGCGTTACGGAAAAGCAGAATCTGAACAACCGCATGGTTAAGTCTGAGATGAAGACGACCATCCGCCGTTTCGACGAAGCTTTGAAGTCCGAAGACGCCGCCGCTGTCGATAAAGCATATTTGACGGCTGTCAGCACGGTCGATCAGGCTGCCGGTAAAGGCGTGATCCACAAAAATGCTGCCAACCGCAAAAAAGCGCAGCTTGCAAAAAAGCGCGCCGCCGCGCAATGACCTCTGTTTCGATGACATTCTACCATAATGGTAACAGCGCTTTTCGAAAGCGGGCGTATCCGGCGATATGCCCGTTTATTTTTTATATTTTATTAGCGCGCTCTACAGGGTTCTTCCCGCACACGATCTGCAAAACGCCTTCCTTACGACCAGAATTTCTTCCATTGACAGGCGCTCCTTTTGCGCAAAGGTCATCCGCACGATATACGGCACAAAATCGATGATACGCCAGAAGCTTTCAAAACCAAAGGATCAATCATAATAATTTAAAAGATTGTGGACAGCGCCGTTCCATGCGTGCCAAGAAGGAATATCTCGCGCGCATGTGCTTCCAATCGCTCGGTCAGCCCCGCAATGTTCCGTGTTTGCACCATATTGAGCGATTCGCCGTCGTCCTCATGGCAATTAAAATCCGCCCACCGCGTCATCAGCCATTCATACGTATTGCCGCCGCAGCTTTCACGCTCGCGGAAGCGTTCGTCGATTTGAATGGTTCACCCATGCGCCTCCGCGCAAGGACGGATGGGGTCCAGGCAGCGTTGATCGGGGCTGCAAAAGCAGCGGTCCAGCTTTATATCGGCCAGCGCCTTTGTCAAAAGCTCGCTGTCGGCCATACCCTCGGCAGTCAGCGGACGGGTACGATCAGCCAAAAGCCATGCATCGGCTGCGCATGGCGCACAAAATATACGGTGGTCATAGCTCTCCCCTATTTCAACAATTCCGCCAGGAGATTTGCATAGATTCCTTCGGAAGCGACAGGCCAGTTGCCGCGGATTTTTTGCGCCATGCTCCGCGAGGCAACCTGCATCGATATGGTTAAAATAACCCGGTCGTGCTCCTGCGCCCGGAGTTCTACGAGATATGCGCCGCTCTCCTGCTCCTGCATGGCCGAAACCAACTGCGTTTCCTCCACCATCTGCGTGCGGTTTGCATCCGCATAGGCGGAAAGCTTTTCACGCAGCGAATGCGGCAGGCTCTCGCCAAACATTTTCAGGCACTCCTCCCCGCGTACCGTAACGCGGTAACCCTGTCCGAACGTACGCGGAATCGCAGCCACAAAACCATCTTCCTCAAGATCGTGCATGGCCGGTTGAAAATCAAAATAATCCATGCAGTCATTCTCGATCATCGCGCGATAGAGCTGCTCACGCGTGATATCCAGAGCGCTCGTCTTGACAAAATACAGGATCGACAGCTTATCCTTCGTAACTCCCTGTGCAAAAATAGGCATGGCATCTCTCCTTTTATCCAAACAGACGGGTTGTGGCATGCGCGGTACGACAAACAAGCATGGCGCCCCTGGATTCCGTGCCCCCGGCGCCCGCCGCGCTGAAGCGGCTCCTGCCACATTCTTTTAACATAAGTAAAAAAAGATGCAAACCCATACCGGGGTCGAAGTTTGCCGGAAAATATATTTTGTGTGTTTCACGGGACGCGTCCACCATGCTCCTTGGCCGTCTGATTGACAGGGTCTTTGCAGTTCTCCTTGCCCGACAGCACCGACATACGCAGCGGGCGTGTTTGTTTCCGGCGTGCAATGATGTAAAAACAGCGGTCTTACGGGTCTCCGGCATCGTCGTTTTCGGAAATCCTATCGCCGAACAGTTCTACAAATTCATTGAACACCTCGTCGAGTAAAACGGGGTTATCAATGGAAACGTAGCTTTCCTTCCCATCTTCGCTGACAACCTCCAAAAGAATCACCTCGTCTTCACCCACGTTTTCCACCGGATCGACGGGCATCAGCGCAACGTAGCGCTTGCTTTCGTAGTCAAAGGTCATCAGCAGATCAAACGATACGACGTTGCCGCTTTCATCGAGCAACTGGATGATGTTTCCCGCTTTTTCCATGACTTTCTCCTCAGCGGACGGCATGCGCGTCCAGATAGTTTTGCAAAATGATTACGGCGGCAAGCTTGTCTACGACCTTTTTACGTTTATCGCGGCGTACATCGGCCTCAACAAGCATGCGCCGCACGGCAACGGTGGTAAGCCGTTCGTCATAAAAATCGTATTCACCGTCCCATCGCGCAAGCACCGCGTCTGCAAATGCTTTAGTCGCCTCCGCCTGCGCGCCATAACTGCCGTTCATATTTCTCGGCATGCCGAACAACAGTTTAACGGGGCGGTAGCGCTCCGCCAAAGTGAGCAGGTGGGACACCGTCGCGTCCAGGTCGTCCGTACGCGTATGGGTTTCGACCCCCTGCGCAGTATATCCGAGCGGATCGGACACGGCAACGCCGACGCGCCGCTCACCCACATCAAACGCGAGAATACGCTGCATGGCGTTCAATCATTCTGCAGATAGGTGCGCACAAGCTCTTCAAGCAATTCATCGCGCTCCATCCGGGAAATCAGGTAGCGTGCATTGTTATAGCTGGTGATATAGGTTGGATCGCCGGAAAGCAGGTAACCGACAATCTGGTTTACCGGATCATAGCCCTTTTCCTGCATCGCTTCGTAAACGGTAATCAGCGTATCGCGCGCGGTGCGCGGATCACGGGTGATATCGAACTGGGTGTTCTTGCGGGTTTCCTGCATGGTAACTACCTCCATTGGAAACTATTATACCTGACAAACCGGGATTTTCAAAGCAATTTTCCAAATTCGAACAATTTCTTAACAACCGGCATACTATGGCGTACATCAAGCATGAGGAGGTAACGCAATTTGAAGCGGATCGTTTGTGTCCTGTTGGCGCTGTTTCTATGCTCCGCATTTCTGGTTGGCTGTGCGGGGGGATCGGGTGAGCTGCGCCATGTTGAACTCAACGAGGTGACGCGCTCGGTGTTCTATGCGCCGCAGTATGTTGCAATTTCAAAGGGCTTTTTTGCCGACGAGGGACTCGACGTCAATCTGACAACGGCGGGCGGGTCCGACAAGGCCATGACCGCGCTGCTGGCCGGTCAGGCGGACGTATGCCTGGCCGGACCGGAAACGGGCGTTTATGTCTACAACGAAGGAAAGGAAAATTATCCGAAAGTTGTTGGACAGCTGACGAAACGGGATGGCTCTTACCTGGTCGGGCGCACAGACGAGCCGAATTTCAATTGGGAAAGTCTGCGCGGTAAAACCATCATTGGCGGCCGGGCCGGCGGCATGCCGATCATGACGCTATGCTACGTGCTGCGCCAGCATGGGCTAACGCCCGGCGAGGATGTGACGGTGATCGATAACATTCAGTTTAACCTTATGGGCGGCGCGTTTGAAGGCGGAACCGGCGATTATGTAACGCTGTTTGAGCCGACCGCAACGGAATTCCAAAATGCAGGCAAAGGCTATATCGTGGCCAACGTCGGTCTTGCATCCGGCGAGGTGCCCTATACCTGCTATTTTATGACGCAGGAGATGATACAAAAAGACCCGGCGTTCGTAAAAAGCTTTTTAACCGCGGTTTACCGTGCACAGCAGTGGATTGCGACGGCAAGCGATACCGAGGTTGCGCAGGCAATGCAGTCGTTTTTCCCCGACAGTACGATAGAGAGCCTTGAAATTGTAGCCAAAAGCTATCGCATGACGGATTCCTGGAAGCAGGAGCCCGTGATGTACGAGGAAGATTTTAATCGCCTGCTCGATGTAATCGAGGGTTCCGGCGAACTGTCCGCACGGCCGGATTTTGAGAAACTGATTGACAACGCTATTGCCTACGAGGTCATCGGCGGCTGAGCGCCCGCTATCTTTGCACGCATGGGAACGGGTTTGAGGCGGGCGAAAATTCGCCCGCCTCAGCGAGTTCCGTTCCATTCAGGATGTCCGCTGCGTTTTGGGCTTTGCAGAACCGTCGCCGGATTTTGACCCGAATTGCTCTATTATAATTCCGGTGGCAATGCAGGTGCAGGAAGCGCAGGCAAATGCCATCAGCACATCGGAAACATTACCGGTGCTGATGTGAAAGCCGCCGTTGAGCACTGCGAAAACGACGAATGAGATCACCATATACAGCATGCCGATCACACCGGCGGCGAGCCAATTGCGCCTGATTTTCAACTTGGATGCAAGGAATCCCGCAAGACAGGCGGAAATCGCCTTGATGCAGGTATTGACAGCGTCAACGCTCTCCATCCCGATCCACTCCCACTTCATAGACAGCGCCAGCATCAATACCAGGATCGCGGTTAAAATACATGCGATTAAAATGATTTTGATGCTGCTGATAAGCAGATTTCCGAGCGTGTTTGTTTGCCGCGCGCGTTTCATGGGCATGCACCTCCCATACAGTATAGTAGGATAGGCAAACAAAAATGCCCGCCGAAATTGTTCGGCAGGCATATCGGGTTCATTTCATAAACGAATGTGCTATTTGATCTCCTCGCTCATGGTGTTTTCAACGCCGGCTTCCTCAACCTGCGAGATTGCGCCGCGCGCAAAAACCAGCTTCACCTTATCAGGGCCAACCTGCAGCACCACAACGTCGTCCTTAATGGAGCTGATCGTGCCATAGATGCCGCCGATGGTGCGGACACGGTCGCCGGGCTTCAGTGCGGCAAGCATCGACTTGACCTTTTTATCGCGCCTGCGCTGCGGAATAATCATAATGGCGAACATGGCGATCATCAGGATGATCAGCATGCCATAGCTGGAAAAGAATGAGGAGAACCCCTCGGTAAAACTTTGGCTCATGGACTTTTGTACCCTTTCTATCTCGATTTACCAATAGTTTATATGATTGCGCACAATGCGTCAAGATTTATCTGTTTCCGCAAATTATGAAACCAGCCGGCAATCCAAAAATTGAGCGGAAGCAGAGATGCTTCCCCGCTTCCGCAGCAACGCTACTTGGACATCAATTCTCCGAGATCACACACCGTCCGGCGCGTGGAACGGATGAACCTGCGCCCATCGCGCACCATGCGTTTGGGTACGTCCGGGTACAGTGAATTGACAATCGTCAGCGTGATCGCAGCGCCCGCAATGGCGCCGAGCCCCATGTGGAGCGTTCGCATCGTCCTCACCTCGCATTTCCTCGCACTGCTACATCCGTAGTATCGGTGAAACGCATGTAAACTATCCGACACGCCTATTGTCAATTTTTGTTGTGTTTGCTTTTATAATCCTCAATCGCGGCTTTCACCGCCTCCTCGGCAAGTACGGAACAATGGAGCTTTTGCGGCGGCAGCCCCTCCAGCGCTTCCACCACGGCGGCATTGGTAAGCGATAACGCTTCGTCGATGGTTTTCCCCTTAATCATCTCGGTTGCCATGGAGCTCGTAGCGACCGCCGCGCCACAGCCGAACGTTTTAAACTTTACATCTTCGATTATGCCCGTGTCGTCGTTTACCTTTAATGAAATCTGCATGATATCGCCGCACTTGGCGTTGCCGACCTTGCCGACGCCGCTGGCGTTTTCAATCTCGCCGACATTCCGCGGATTTTGAAAATGATCCATCACTCTTTCTGTATACATGCTCAGTTTCCTCCTTTATACAGCGGCGACATATTGCGCAGCCGATCCACAACCTGTGGCAAAATTTCAAGCGTATAATCGATCTCCTGTCCGGTTGTAAATTCAGACAGCGTCATGCGCAGCGAGCCGTGCGCAATCTCATGCGGCAGTCCCATTGCAAGCAAAACATGGGACGGGTCCAGCGAGCCGGAGGTGCATGCGGAACCGCTGGAAGCCGCAACACCATTGAGATCCAGCATCAGCAGTATGGATTCGCCTTCAATATACTGGATGGAAAAGTTGACATTATTGGGCAACCGTCTGGTCGGATGCCCGTTCAGCCTGACCGAGGGGATTCGTTTGGGAATTTCCTCCATCATGCGGTCCCGCAGCGCGGACATGCGCGCCGCATTCTCCGCCATGTGGGCAACCGCATGCTCGACTGCCACGCCCATGCCCACGATACCCGGCACATTTTCCGTTCCCGCGCGGCGCTTCCTTTCCTGGCTGCCACCGTGAATGAGCGCCGGCACGCGCACTCCTTTTTTAATATACATGGCCCCTACGCCCTTTGGTCCATGAAACTTATGCGCAGACAGCGAAAGCAAATCGATGTTCATCTGCTCCACATGGACGGGAACGTGGCCGACCGCCTGAACCGCATCGGTATGGAACAACACCCCGGCCTCCCGGCAGACCTTGCCAATTTCCGCTACGGGTTCGATGGTGCCGACTTCATTGTTGGCAAACATAATGGTGACGAGCACCGTATCCGGACGGATGGCTGATTGCACCTGCTCCGGCGTAACAAGCCCAAACGCATCCACCGGCAGCACTGTAACCTCGGCGATCCCTTCTTTTTCCATTGCTTCAAGCGTATAAAGGATGGCGTGATGCTCAATGGCGGTGGTGATGATATGTTTTCCCTTCTTTGCCTGCGCAGCCGCAACTCCGCGCAAAATCGTATTGTCGCTCTCCGATCCCCCGCCAGTGAAATAAATTTCTGTCGTACGCGCGCCGATGGCTGCCGCCACTTTGCCGCGCGCCTCCTCCATCAGCTTTTCCGCATCACGCGCAAAAGCGTGCAGGCTTGACGGGTTGCCATAGTGTTCGGAAAATACGGGGGTCATGGCGTCGATGACCTCCTGCCGCACCTTCGTGGTCGCGGCGTTGTCAAGATAAACCCTTTGCATATACCAATCTCCTCTTTTGCTCGATATAATCTTCGGCCAGATCCTGCACCGAGGTCTCCGACAGCACGCCATTGATCTTGTTTTGCAGCTTTAAAAACAGCGGTCGTGCAGAACACGAGCATGCGTTTTTACAGCCGTTTGAGTCCGTATCGACACAGTCGACCACAGCGGTCGTTCCCTCGAGTACGGCCAGCACCTGCTCGACGCTGATCTGATTCGGCGCACGGCCGAGGGAATACCCTCCCTGCGCGCCGCGCACGGTTTCTACAATCCCGCCGTTGCGCAGCGCCCTCAGCAGCTGCTCAAGATAGGATTCGGAAATACCTTGCGCGCCCGCAAGCTGTGGAAGCGATACCGGGCCGTTGCCATAATAAACGGCCAGATCAACCACGGCCTTCAGTCCATACCGGCTACGAGTAGATAACTTCATAACGCACCAATCCCGAGTATTTTACTCGTATTTTGATTGCAGTCTAACACGAATCCGGCATCCTGTCAATTACTTTAACCAATGCTCGAAAAAAATATGAAGCCGCTTGCTTATGCATCGTGCAGGAAAGGGGCAAGGCGCGCGTATAAGCGCCCTGCCCCGATTTTCAGAGCGATCGGCCGGATTAATTGTGGGAAAAACCCGCCGCTGCTTTGCGTCGGAAATTTTACCTTCACCACGAATCAATGCTTTTTAGCTGCGCCGTACCGGCCGCTCGCCTTCGTGAATCTTCATGCGTTCTTCATTCCACCGACGCTTTGGAACATCTCGTTTGCTTTCACGGCCCCAATTTGTTTAAACCCAAGCCCGCCATACTTCATTTCTTTTTTGAGCTTGCAATAGCTTGCCAGCCTTTCGGGAGAAAGCGCTCCTTCCAAGATTGCGCTTTGCACCATACATCCCGGTTCGCCAGTGTGCGTACAGTCGCAAAACCTGCAGCCGGCCGCAAGCTCGTCAATATCTGCAAACGCTTTTGCCACATCGGCGCCTTCCAGTCCGAGTTCCCGCATGCCGGGCGTGTCGATCACCATGCCGCCGTTTTCCAGGATAATAAGCTCGCGCCTGGTGGTCGTATGCCGCCCTTTATCATCATTTCTCAAGCCGTTGACATCCTGTTTCGCCTCTCCGAGCAGTCGGTTCATCAGGGTCGATTTTCCAACGCCGGAGGAGCCGATCAATGCGACGGTCCGGGGCGCTCTGATATACCGTATAATCTGGGCATATCCATCCGCGTGCATTGCGGATGTTACAAGTACATCGGCGCCTGCCGAAACTGCGGTTGTCTCATAGAGCCGCCGCTCCGTATCATCGCACAGATCGGACTTGATTAAAACAACGACGGGGAGCGCTCCGCTGTTCCAGCCGATGGACAGATACCGCTCCAGCCTGCGCAGGCTAAAATCGTTGTGCATCGACATTCGACATACAGATAAAAACCGTATCGATGTTGCTCGCCGCAACCTGCTCTTTCTGTGCCGTACCCGCCGCTTTCCGAACAAACGCGCTCTTTCTTGAACGCACGCAATGGATGACCGCGTTGCCGTTTGCGCCGGTATCGCGGCCGAGCATGACAAAGTCGCCAACCGCCGGATAGTCGGACGGCGCTTTTGCCGCATAACGGAATTTTCCGGAAACCTCGGCGGTCAGTTCGCCGTTTTCACAGATTACCCGAAACAGATTTCCGTGTTGTGACAGGACCCTGCCCGCATACAAATCGCCGTACAGGGCGGCTTCACCGGAAAACCTGTCGGAAAATCCAAGTGTTTTCATATCGATCTTATTCATTTTTCAATCCTCCTGAAAGTTATACCTTTGAACTTATGGGAGGTTTTACAGGCGTCAGTTTGTGCAAACCTCCCGGTTTGCCACAATCTCCAATCCACCGCGGCTTTGCATAAAATCCGTTCTCCTTTGTTCCCGCTCCCTTATGATTGAAAGCGTGATTTCGCGTTTTTCATTATACAGCCTATCCACGCGTCTGTCATTTACAATGTAAACTGCCGTTCCGTCACTTCGTGTGCGCAGGGCTGCACTGCGATATCTGTTGCAAAAACTGCGGTAAGCTATGCTATACTATAAAAAAAGGGAGGGTTGTACGATGGAAGAAATGAAGATTGCCGAACAGCCGCCGGTCGGGCTGCAAGCGGACGCGCAGGCTCCGGTGCCGGGCGATGGTGAAAGCTTTGACACGCTGGATTATGTCAAAGAATTGTTTTTGAATTCGCTCGAACAGAAAAAAGCGGATAAAAAGAAGATACGACTGATGCGTTTTTGCGCGGTCTGCATGGCCGTCATTGCCGTCACGCTCATCATTGCCGTTGTCGCGGCAGGTCCGTATATCCGCTCCGTTGTATCGGACTTTCATGCGATTACACAAAAGATCACGGCAATCGATATGCAGGCGCTCACCGATAATGCGCAAAAGCTCATGGCGGATGCAAACGTAACCATTAAATCCGCAGGGGCTACGCTTGAAGCGCTGGATATGGACGCGTTGAATTCTACGATTAAGGATTTGGGCGAGAAGGTTGACGCAATGGATATGGAATCGCTCAACAGCGCCATTGAATCGTTGAACGAGGTGGTCACAAAGCTGTCCAATTTCAGGCTGTTTGGTTGATAACATAACGGCGTACGCGGAATATTAATATCGGATTCCGAATCAAAAATCAACCTGTCCGCATAAATAATCCGTGCGGACAGGTTGATTTCATAATGGATTTCATTCAGCGCCGTCAAAAGCCTGTGCTTGTATAAAAACGCGCCGCTGCACGGACTTACATACGGATGAGCCCGGTTCTTCCTGCATCCATACGCCGCGGGATTGACGCAGACTCCCTCCGCCCTAACGCTTTTAGGGACACTTGGAAACGATTCATCAATAGACGTTGTAGATGTTGTTTTTCAGAACCGTTCCATTGTTCATATCCACGGCAATCTGCTCAAGATATTTCAGGTTGAGGCCCGCTCCGGAAGGAACGGTAAGGGACATCATGACGTCGTTTCCATCGATCTTATAGGACTTAACCGGCACCTCGGCCGATGTTGCATTGTATTGGTTGCTGTCGTCCTTAAGCCGATGATACTCTCCGGCATAATAATCCATATTATGAATATCCTGCCCGTCTTTTCCCTCAATCCTGGCTTCCACCCAGCCTTTGGCATTGATGATTGCCTGCACATGCCAGAACGGATCGATTGCACCCGGTTCATCGGGAGAATTCTTGTATCCATCCCGCAACTTTGGGTCGGTGATGGTAATTGTGATGCTGTTTTTGTCATGCACCTGTACCCGCAGCACACCGCCCTTTCTCAGGGAGGTATGCAGCAGCGTATCCGTCGCAACCGCGTCCGTATCAAAGTTATATACAATCTTTTGGCGCGTGTCATAGGCGTTATAAATCGTAAATTCAAAGCCGCTGACCTTGCTCAGATCAAATCCGAACCACTTTTTCATGGTCAAAAGCCAGCTGAGCTTATCGGCCTCTACACGCGGATGCTTGGACTTATAGGATAGCTCCTTACAATGCAGTTCGGATGAAATTTTTGTAATTCTTACATCTTCGCCACGCTTTGGCTGGCGGTAGGTGATCTTTCCCTTTAAATTGACCTCGCGGACGGCGAGCATGCGCAGGCTGTAGCGGAAGGAATAATTGATATCCTCCCCCTTTAGCTGCTCCTGCATGAACGAAAGCAACTCGCCGATGCCATACAGCGTAAACTTGAAATGGCTGCCGTCTACATCGAAGACCTCCATACGCAGCCCCGGCACATTCGTTCCGTACACATTCGCAGCCGTTTCCGGCGCGACGGCAGGCGCTTTGAAGGTCAGCGGCGTAGGCGTTTCCTCCGGCTCCGGGGTCGCCGTCTTCTCAGCCTCCGGCACAGGCGACGGCGTAACGGCGGCAGCCGGAGCGGGCGTTGCTTCCTCTGCAGCATATGCGCGCAGTCCAAGCGGCAGCAGCAGCGTCACAAGCGCAAGCAGCGCAAAGGCCATTGTGCGCATCCGCCCGAGGGCGCAAAGCCGCATATGTTCACAGCGGAAACGGTTGTGCGACTCACGACATGTCATGCAAAGTCCTCCCAATCCATCCTGAAAGTATGCGGTGAAAAGGCCCTTTATTCGTCGGCGCCCAGCGGCTGTCCGCATTCCGGGCAGAATTTGAACGTCCTCGACGGGTCGTCCGGCGCCCAGCCGCACTTGGCGCATTTTGCGCCGGCAGGTTTGGCGGCTCCGCATTCGCTGCAAAACCGACCGGTATTCACGGCGCCGCACTTGCAGGTCCATCCGTTTTCAGACGGACGCTTTGCGCCGCACTGCGCGCAGAATCTACCCGTATTGTCCGCACCACAACCGCACTTCCAGCGATCCGCAGCCTGCTGTTGCTGCCGGCCCATACCGAAGAGGCTGTTGGCGTTTGCACCGCCCGCCGCGTTTGCCATATTCATGCCGGCAAACGCCATAAACGCGCCGCCGCCGCCTTCGTTCTTTGCCGCATCCTGCATGGCCTGCGCCTGTGCGCTCGCCAATGTTGCCGCAGCCATCGTGGGATCTTTGAGCGCCGCCGCCTGCTGGAGGTTTTTGATACGCGCCTCATCCTCTTCGGAGGCCGTGACGCTGCTTACGCCAAACGACGCGATCTTGAGGCCGCGTTCCTGCCCCCACTTCTCACTGAGCACTTCGTTGAGCGCATCGGCAATCTCCATCGTATGTCCGGGCAGCGCGCTGTAGCGGATGCCCATTTCCGAGATTTTTGCAAATGCCGGCTGCAGCGCAGTAAGCAGTTCGCTTTTAAGCTGGCTATCGATCTGGTCGCGCGTATAATCCCGCTCCACATTGCCGCATACGTTGGCATAGAACATCAGCGGGTCGCAGAATTTGTAGGAATATTCGCCAAAGCAGCGGATGGCGATATCGATATCAAGCCCAATGTTTCGGTCGACCACGCGGAATGGAACGGGGTTGGCCGTGCCGTACTTGTTGCCCACGATTTCTTTCTTATTGAAGTAATAGACGCGCTGATCCTTGCCGGTGTCGCCGCCAAAGCCGATACGCTTGCCAATGAGCTTGAGCGAATCCAAAAGGCCCTTGCCAAAACCGCCGTAAAAAAGCGAGGGTTCCGTTGAAGTATCGTACAAAAACTCGCCCGCCTGGTCGGAAAACTCAACAACCTTGCCCTGCTCAACGATCATCATGAACTGTCCCTCGTTGATGGCGATGATCGATCCATTGGAAATGATGTTATCCGAGCCTTTTGTATTGGTGCTGCGTTTGCCAACGCGGTGCCGGCCCTTGCTGGCCAAAACATCGGCGGACATCGATTCGCAGTAAAAGTATTCTCTCCACTGATCGGCAAGAACGCCCCCGGCCGCGCCGGTCAAAGCAGATATCAAACCCATCGTACTAAACCTCCATTTTTATTAATATCATTATAGCAACGGCTGCCCGCTTTGTCGAGCATAAAAGGAGTGATTTGGCTTGGAATCCCTGCGCTATGGAGACCGCGGTCTCTTTGTCCGCTATCTGCAAACCGCGCTGAAACGCGCCGGCTACGACCCCGGTTCGGTGGACGGCGTGTTCGGCTCGCGTACGCTCAACGCGCTCACCGCATTTCAGCGCGATAACGGACTTGCGCCCGACGGCATTGTCGGAAAAATGACCTGGACACATCTGTATCCATACCTTGCAGGGTATACGATGCATGTTGTCCGGCGCGGCGATACATTCTACAGCATCGCCCGGATGCACAACACAACCGCAGGCGCCATAGAAACCGCAAACCCGGACGTTACGGCAAACAATCTCCCCATTGGCAAACGGCTTGTCGTACCGCTTGCCTTTGATATCGTGCCGACCGACGTTCCCTATTCCTATGCCCTCAACACCATTTTACTCGACGGTTTAAGCGCACGCTATCCGTTCATCAAAACCGAGCGGATCGGCGCGAGCGTGATGGGAAAGCGGCTTGAGGCCGCAATAATCGGAACCGGCGGGATTGAGGTGTTTTACAACGCCTCACACCATGCAAACGAGTGGATTACCTCCACGCTCGTTATGAAATTTCTTGAAAACTACAGCAAGGCCATCGTGTCCGGCAGTCAGATAGCCGGAGTCGATGCCAATTCCATATTTGAAAACACGCGCCTGTATCTGCTGCCGCTTGTCAACCCGGACGGTGTTGACCTCGTGACCGGCGCGCTGCCTCCGGGCGACAGCTATTACACGCGCGCCGTCGCCATGTCCGAATTTTACCCGTCCATCCCCTTTCCGTCCGGCTGGAAAGCGAATATCGACGGAGTTGATCTCAACCTCGGTTATCCCGCCGGGTGGGAGCAGGCGCGAAAAATCAAGTTTGCGCAGGGCTACACACGCCCCGGGCCCCGGGATTTTGTCGGCACGGCGCCGCTGAGCCAGCCTGAAAACCGCGCGGTATACGATTTTACGTTGGCGCATGATTTTATGCTGACGCTTTCATACCATACGCAGGGGGGCGTGATCTTTTACAGGTACCTCAATTACGACCCGCCGCGCGCAACGGAGATTGCGTTTGCGTTTTCTCGCGTCAGCGGCTACGATGTGCAGGAAACGCCCTATGAAAGCGGGTTTGCCGGTTATAAGGACTGGTTCATTCAAACCTACGACCGGCCGGGCTATACCATTGAGGCCGGACACGGCACAAGCCCGCTGCCGCTGAGTCAATTCCCCGAGATTTACCGCGATAACGAGGGAATCCTGACATTGGGGATGGCGATTCTGACATAGCCGTGCTATACTGATCCCCATGGAAAAGACTAGTAAAAAATCGTTTGTAAAAGGTGCGCTGATTCTGGGCATTGCGGGCTTGATCTGCAAGGTCATCGGCGCATTTTTCCGCATCCCTCTGTACAATATGCTCGGCGACGGCATGCAGTATTACGAGGCGGTCTATCCGTATTACTCCACGCTGCTGGTCATCAGCTCGGCCGGGCTGCCGACGGCCATTTCGCGCATGGTTGCCGAACGCGTCACGCTTGGCGATTACGCCGGCGCAAAGCACGTGTTTCGAAAAGCGCAAATGCTTCTGTTCGGTATCGGCGTCGTCACCACGGCGCTGATGCTCTTTGGCGCGGACATGCTTGCAGCGTCAACGGTCGGCGCGGGTGCGGCGATTTCGTTCCGCGCCATGGCGCCCGCGCTTTTAATCGTATCGCTGATGTGCGCATACCGCGGCTATTTGCAGGGGCTGCAGCTGATGACCGGCACGGCGGTCTCCCAGGTCGTTGAGCAGGTCGGCAAGCTGGGAATCGGCCTGTTCCTTGCGGCGCGCTGGCTGCCGCTCGGGCCGGAGTACGGCGCAATGGGCGCGGTGGTCGGCGTCACGCTGTCCGAGTTTTTCGCGCTTGTGACCATTATGCTATTCTACCTGCGCAGGAGGAAAGAGTTTTTGCCCACGGCGGCCGCTTCCGCGGCTTCCGGCGGCGAGCAGGGCGTGATCGGCAGGCTGCTGGCCATCGCCATCCCCGTAACCATCGGCGCGGCCATTATGCCGCTGACGGGGATTGTGGACGCCTCCATGATTAAGCGTACGCTCATCGAGATCGGTTTTTCAGAGACCGCCGCTTCCATGCGCTATGTCTGCCTGCGGTCGAATGTGACCAATATCATCAACATGCCCGCCGTGCTTACAACCGCGCTGGCCATGAGCCTTGTTCCCGCCATCTCCGCCGCGCGGGCACGCAGGGATACGGGCGGAATCCACGTCGCCTCCGGCATGGGCATCAAGCTGGCCATGTTCGTTGGACTGCCCTGCACGGTCGGGCTGTTCGTGCTGGGAGGCCCGGCCATCGACCTGCTCTACGACATCGATGCGGAGCGGCTGGAGATTGCCGCCGCGCTGATGCGCACATCCGCCATCGGGGTCGTATTCCTTTCCCTCGTGCAGACGCTGACGGGCATTTTGCAGGGGGTGGGAAAACAGCATATCCCCGTTATTAACCTTGCCATCGGCGGCGTGGTGAAGGTGATGATCATGCTCACGCTCATGCGCGATCCGAAGATTGAAATTCAGGGCGCGGCCATCTCCACGGTGGCATGTTACGCCGTTGCGGGCATCCTCAATCTGATCTTTCTCGTTCGCTATACCAAACTGCGCATCGATGCGCTTAACACGTTTGTCAAGCCGCTGATTGCCGCGCTCGTCATGGGCGCCGCGGCATTTTTTGCGTATGCGTTTTTCTTTGCCCGCATCTCCTCCAACACGATTGCGTCGCTTGGCGCAATCACCGTCGGCATCATCCTTTATCTGGCAACCACCCTGTTAAGCGGCATGTTTACGAAGGCGGACCTGCAGTTCATCCCCGGCGGCGTGCGGCTTGCCAGGTTGCTTTACGAAAGGAAGAGGTAACCCATGTTTTATATTACGGTTGCGCCCCTTTCCGCCCCCGAACTGATGACCGAAGCCGCAAAAGCGGCGATTCGTTCCGCAGAGCGATTGTTTTTGCAGACCGCGCAGCATCCATACGCACGTTTTGTATTGGATGAGCGGCTGCGCTACACCGCGATGGACGATCTGTATGAAGCGGCGGCGGACTTTACCGGCCTTAACGCGCAGATTGCCGCGCGCCTTGCGGAGGCAGGCGACTGCGTGTACGCCGTCACCGGAAGCATTGCCGCAACGCAGCTGCCGGCAATCCGCCATGCCGCCGAGACTGCCGGCGGAGAGGTTCGTGTGCTTGCGGGTGTCCCCGCGGCTTTCGCGGCGTTTCCCGGGCGACAGATCGACCTGATCCTTGCCGCCTCGCGGCTGCCTGAACAACTGCCTGCGGACATGTCCATTGTAATCGAAGAGGTTTGCGGCTCTCTCCTTGCCGGTAACGTGAAGCTCCTGCTTTCAGAATACTACCCGGACGATTGGAAAATCCTGGTTTCGGACGTTGGCGGGGACGGCTTTCAGTCGCGTACGATTCCGCTGTATACGCTCGACAGGCTGGCGCGCTATCATGCCACGACCACCGTATACGTACCCGCGGCTTCGTTTGAGCGGCGCGTGCGCTATGGGTTTGACGACCTGCGCGCGGTTCTTTTGCGGCTACGCGCCCCCGGAGGCTGCCCCTGGGACCGGGAACAGACGCACGAGACGCTCAAGGAACCGCTGATCGAGGAGTGTTACGAATTGATCGACGCCATTGAAAGCGGCGACGATATGAACATGTGCGAAGAGCTTGGCGACGTTTTGATGCAGGTTGTGTTCCATGCGGCCATTGCCGCCGAACAGGGGCGCTTTACGGAGCGGGATATCACGACCGGCGTGGTGCAAAAGCTGGTGTACCGTCATCCGCATGTTTTCGGCAGCGTACGCGCGGATTCCGCCGACGAGGTGCTGGCCAACTGGGACAAGCTCAAGATGACCGAAAAGCACCGGCAGACCCAAACCGATGTGCTCAAAAGCGTGCCGCGCTGCTTCCCCGCTCTCATGCGCGCAAGGAAGGTGCAAAAGAAAGCCGCCAACGTGGGGTTTGATTGGCCGGATGCGCAGGCCGCCTTCCCTAAAATTGCGGAAGAGGCCGACGAGCTGCGGCGCGCAATGGCCGGCGGCGGCAAGGTTGAAGAAGAGGCCGGCGACCTGCTGTTCGCGGTTGTGAACGTCGCGAGGCTGCTCGGACTCGATCCGGAAGCGTTGCTTCGCGACGCTACGGACAAGTTCATCGCCCGGTTTGCCAGCATGGAGGCCGCCGCCGCCGCCAGCGGAAAGGAATTGGAAAACATTCCCTTTTTGGAGCTTGACGAACTATGGAAACAGTCAAAAATGACCCGTAAAGTGTAGAAAATTTCGGGATTTGGGCTTGCCAAGAGCGGATATCGCTGGTACAATAGCAACGCAATACAAAAACATGGAGGTTACAACATGAACAAAACAGAATTGATCGCTGCGGTTGCCGCAAAGAGCGAGCTTTCTAAAAAAGATGCAGATAAGGCTGTCAGCGCCGTGCTGTCCACCATCGAAGAAACGCTCAAGGCCGGCGAGAAGGTTTCCCTCGTTGGTTTTGGTACGTTTGAGGCTAAAAACCGTCCCGCGCGCAAGGGTCACAACCCCCTGACCGGTAAAGAGATCGATATCCCCGCCTCTAAGTCGCCCTCGTTCAAGGCCGGCAAGGCGCTCAAAGACGCCCTCAACTAAGCATTTTGTTTATGCAAACCCCAAGATACCGCGTTTTGAACGCGGTATCTTTATCTTGTTGAAAAACGGGGTTTTGAAAACCAACGCCACATGTTCCCTGCGCCGGTATTCGGCGCGGCCGGCAACATGCGCGGGAAAGCCGTCCATTTCCGGGCGATCCGTTTCGGCGGACTGTGCCGTCAAAGCCGGAATTGACCGGGCCAAGGGCAAGCTGCCCTTAACAATCCCGGAACTTTCTTGACACAGCAAATTACGGGGACTGTTGCACCAGCCGAAGATAGCTGGCGAGAATATCGATAAACTCGCCGGTCGTAGGCTTGTCCGGCAACGAATAGCCAAGTATTCCCTCAAGCAATGGAACGTTGCCACGGTTCCAGAATATCTCCACCATGTTGCGCAGCGACCGCTCCACGCTGGAAGGGCAGATTTGAAACTTCTGCGCGACCTCCGGATACAGTCTGGTCGTCAAGCACTTGAGATAGGCCTCGTTGGCAACGACCAGAGCGACGGCATAGGCAAGGTAGTGGAAACCGACATACGTTGCGCGCAATCCAATTCTGCGCAGGAAAAAGGCGATATCAATATCAGAAAGCATCGAATGAACCTCCTAATCAAACAGGTCGGTGATTTTGCAGATAAGCCGAAGGGCCTCCGGGCGCTTTTCGCGGCGGAGCCTGCGGAGTCCCTGGATGGAGGAAAGCAGCAGTCTGGGCGCGTCAAGCCCGGTTAGGGGAACGTTGCCGGGAGGGGATAGCAGGGTTGCCTCCTCAACGTCGAGATTCTTTGCAATAACGGAAACCGTGTCCAGGGTCGGGTTGCCCTTGCCCGCCTCAAAGCTCTGCAGAGAGGACTTGGCAATACCAATGGCGTCGGAAAACTCCACATGCGTTTTCCCCTGAAACGTACGGTGCATTTTGAGCTGGGAAAAGAAGTTTTCTTTTAAAGACATAAAAGCCCCCCTTTACAAAAAAACAACTGAAGATGGTTCAGCCGGCGTCATGACATACGATCCGTTGCACGGACAGCATGCGCCTGCGGCGGCTTATGCCGCATTTTTGCAGGATTTGGCATACTAAGACCGCGCCGCGCATACGGGTTCCCATCCAGCCCGTATACGTCGGCGCCTATCGGTTGTGCCGCGCCGTTTGATCAAGCCCGCCTCATGGATCGCGGCGCCGCGGGTCTGTGGGCGCGCGAACCCCATGAAAGCCGGTGTTCCCATTGCTCCGTCCCATAGCCCGAAAACCGGTGGGCGGCCCCTGCGTTCCACATCTTCGTCCGGAGATGGCCCGCCCGCCGCCAGCCCGGATTTACACAAGTTTTTTCGCCTTCACACAGCCATACGCATCCCTCCCCCGCCCGTCCTGTAAAGCAATTTTCCTTGATTGCCCCTCTATATAGATGACTGTTCGGGAGATCGACATATTACGTCATAAACAAATATTTTAATTTATTTTTGGCGCGTAATATTTGGGCTCCGCCGATTGTCATATATAGTAGGGGATGTCCTAAAATTAAATACTGGAGGCACAAAAGATGAAAAAAAGAACCCTATGTTTCCTCATGGCGCTGCTGATTTGCCTTGCCACGGCCGGCAACACCCTTGCTCTTGCCCATGATTCGGAGGCGCCGCAGCCAAGGCGCGGCGCAATCACTTTGTATTGTGGCCTGGATAACTTTGGAAACGGCAATTACAGGGCAAGAGCGACGATTGAAACGGGCGGAATCGAAACCCTTTCCGTTAATTTCACGCTTTATAAGGTTGTGAACGGCTCGGAACAATTTGTCACAAGCGGCTCAAAGTCAAACGTGGTTGGGACGGAAGCAACCGCATCAAAGATTGTAGCGCTTTCATCCGGTACTTATCGTATCTATTATTCCGGTTCGGGAAATACCGTTTCAGATAGCGATAGCAGTGATTTTTTTGTAAGATAATAGATTATCAAAGGGGCTGTAGCAAAAGGGAAAGCAACAGCCCCATTTTTGTACGGGCCAAGGGCAA
>CAYUTA010000030.1:0-31391 GCA_964447605.1 uncultured Oscillospiraceae bacterium
TCTGTATTTATATTCGACGCTTCACTCAAATATCCTTTTGGATACACACTCTAATGAACAAGTTCCTCAGAACGATTGCGTTACTGCTAACCGTGGTATTTCTGGGCGCCATGCTTTATGGATGCAGTACGCCGCAGACTCTGGCTCCGGCGCAAACGGAAAGCGCGATATCCGCTCCGGAACCGCAAGAACCTGTTGAAAAGGCTAAGTTGCTCGTATGGGAACATACGCCACAATTTGAAGAGCCGTTGAAACAAGTAATCGCGGCATTTATGAGTGAGAACCCGAACATCACGGTGGATTACGAAATCAAGACGGCTGACCAATATTACAACCTTCTGGCGACCACGATACAGGCGGGCGAAGGACCGGATCTGTTTTGGACAAATGGTACGGCGACGTCAAACTATGGCGGATATGCCAAACAGGGCGTACTGATGGATATCACCGACAAGGTTGACCTGTCTTTCTATCCCGCTGCGGCGCTCAAGCTGGTCGATATCGACGGCCGTTACTATTCTACACCGGGTGCAACCGCAGATACCCGCGCGGTGTATTACAACAAGGATATTTTCGCTGAGCTTGGACTGAGCGTTCCGAAAACGTTCGATGCGTTTGAGCAAAGCCTGCAAACGATCCTGGATGCAGGGTATGTTCCTATTGCACTCGGCGGCAGCTTCTTTTGGAGCACACTGTTTACGTTCGAGCCGATCCTCGCGGCAATGGAACCCGAATGGCTGGACGCTGCTGCGAAAAATGAAGCAAGGGTAAGTGACCCGCGCGTAGCCGATGTCTTTAAGAAGATGATTGAGTGGGGCGAAAAGGGGTATTTCGGCCCCGGCTACCTCGGCGTAGATGAAGGCGGACAGCTTCTCGCCTTCTCTAAGGGAGAGGCCGCCATGACGATTACCGGATCGTGGAACGTTTCCACATTTGCAAGCAACAATCCCGACTTGAATTACGGCGCATTTCAGCTTCCCAGAAATGACGGCTTACGTCCGATGGTTGTTACCTATGCCTGCGGATTTGCGGTTTCTGCCAATACGGAGTATCCCGAAGCCACTATTAAGTTTGCGCAGTTCGTTTCGAGCGTGGAGGGCCAGTCGATCTGGGTAAAGGCGCTCAACGGCATACCCGGCCTGCCGGGAGTTGTTTCAGATGATCCTGTCATTGCGGAAATGACGCAGAATGACGTGCAAGTGGAGAGCTTCTACAACATATTGGGGGATTTTGCGAAAGAAGGGGGGAATCCACGCCAAATTATGGAGGAGGACGCCACGAAGGTTCTTTCAGGCAGCTTGACGCCTGAGGAATTCTTGCAGTCAATTGACGCAATGATACAATAGTCAGCTTGCGGAGGACAGTGACTACATCGCGGACCGTTCGTCCCGCCGTGTGTCACTGTCCTTTGTCTTGCAGGGGTGGAGCATGAGTTTTTTCAACATGAATTTTTTCAAAAAGCGCCCGTATTTACAATTTATTTCTCCCGCAGTGGTGCTGTACACCGCCTTTATGATCGTACCAATCCTGTTCGCCATATATATGAGCTTTCATGATTGGTCGGGCATTGGGCCGATGAGGTTCATTGGTTTCGGCAATTTTGTAAAACTATTGACCGATCCGAGAACCTCAAGGATTTTTTTTAACGCACTGGGCAACAACTTCAAATTTACGGTTTGCGTCCTGACGATCATACTGGGCGTGCAGTTGGTGTTCGCCTATTTGCTACACATCAGAATTCGCGGGAGCAGGTATTTTCAACTCGCCATATTTTTGCCGTATGTAATCAGTACTGCGATCGTCGGGTTCTTCACGCTGATCGTTTTCGATCCAAATCTGGGTATATTGAACAATCTCCTCGGTCTTATCGGCAGATCCGATATGAAAAGCGCTTGGTTCGGGAATCCCAAAATCGCGTTCACACTGCTAGTCATGGTTATTCTATGGCAGAGCGTAGGCGCAGGCATGATGATCTTTTACGCAAATATGAAAGATATATCCAAATCGGTCATCGAGGCGAGCGTGATCGACGGCGCCGGGGAGTGGACACGTTTTACCAGAATCGTCATTCCCTTGCTTACTCCCGCATTTACCACCAACATCATCTTGGGTGTTATCTGGAGCCTTACAATATTCGACATACCATTTTTGATCGGTGGACCGCAGGGAGGCATCGACAACTCCATCGACTTTGTAAATCAGTTTTTTTACCGTTCTTCTTTCGGAAGCGCCTATTTCGGCGAAACATCCCTGGGCTTCGGCGCTAGTATCAGCGTTGTGATGTTCGTGATCATATTCAGCGTGTCTATGCTGCTGTCAAAGCTGCTCAGGCGCTATAAGCCCAATGACGACTGAGGAAAGCAACATGAAACGTTCTTATTCCATTACCGACACCAAACCATCGCTCATCGTGAAAAACTTCTTCTCCATTTTACTGCTGATTTATTCGCTCATCGTGGTGATTCTGATCCTGCTCACCGTGCTTTCTTCTTTCAAAACCAAGAGCGACCTGATCAATAATACACTGGGCTTTCCTCGCTCGTTTACGTTGGACAGCTATGAGCAGGTCTTGCTTGGCGACAAATTCTGGCTATACTTCATCAACAGCGCCACCGTGGCCGTTGGCGGCGTGGCGCTGCTGCTGTTCGTCTCCTCCATGGCGGGATACGGACTGTCAAAATTCCGATTCAAAGGCAGAAACGGCTTGCGGTCGTATTTCCTGCTAGGCCTGATGTTTCCGATCCAACTCGGCATTTTGCCGCTGTTTGTCATGCTGCGCGCGCTGGGCCTGATCAACAATCTGTTCGGCTTGATATTGCTGTACGCCGCAAATATGTCCTTTGCTGTGTTTGTCTTTTTGAATTTTTTACGGACGGTGCCGGATGCGCTGATTGAATGCGCCCGCATCGACGGTGCGAGTGAATTCAGAATCTATTGGAGAATCGTACTGCCGCTTTCGCGGCCTGTGCTTTCCACGGTCGGACTGATTAGCTTTGTGACGATGTGGAACGATTTCTATATGCCGCTGGTATTCCTGACAAAAGAAAATGTGCGCACACTCACACTGGGTGTCTACCGATATATGAACAACTTCCTGGAGAACTGGCATCTGGTGTTCGCAGCCGTAACGGTAGCGCTCATACCCGTAATTGTGGTGTTCTTTCTATTCTCCAATCAGATCATCGCCGGGCTGACCGGCGGTGCCGTAAAGGAGTAGCGAATATGGATTTTATCGCGGACTGGATTTGGGACGAAAGCAGCGAATATGAAAAAAACTATTGGCTATGCTTTCGAAAAGCATTCATTGTGCGCGGCGTACTGTCGGCAACGCTATACATCTCCGCCGATTCGAGGTATACCGTTTACATCAATGGAAACATGGTTGGCAGAGGCCCGGGCCGCTATTGGCCGTTCGCTATCGATTTCGACACGTATGATGTATCCCAGGTATTGTTAGAAAGCGAAAACATCCTCGCAGTTGAGGTCAATCACTATGGTACATCTACCTCGCAGTACATTCACCAACCAGGCGGACTTTTTGCCCAACTCGATATGGTTGTGTCCCCGGGCCAAAAGCAGACGGTCTGTTCTGACGAAACATTTAAATGCAGCCTGTGCGCCGCCTTTTCCACCAACACGTCGAGAGTAAATGTTTCGCAGCCGTATGTTGAAGCATATGACGCTCAAAAGATGGATACCCGCTGGAAATTCGCCGGATATGACGACAGCGCGTGGCAACCGTGTGTATTGGCGCAAAATGCCCATGAAAAAAAGGCGCGCATGATCCCGCGCGATATTCCCTTGCTCACTGAGAACAAAAAGCATCCGCGCGCAGTCATGTACAAACAGTGGGTAAAGGCGCATGGTACCGGCGTGACCGTGGACTTCGGCAATGCGTTTTATCCTCAAAACACCTCCACTGCAGACAAGCTACAAATCGGCTATATCGCCACATCGATCCACTCCCCCGAGGATAGGGAATGTGAATTTGCACTGGCATCGAAAATGTGGCCGTTCAAACAAGAGCGTTTCAGCTTAAACGGCGATGTCACCGTAATGGACATCAACCAACGGCAGACAAGTATCCGGCTAAAAAAAGGCGATAATCTTTTTATGCTGGATGTCAGCGGCGCGTATCAGCGCTATTATATCGATCTTCATTTCGACTGCAAGGACATCTCGTTCCATACGAAGGAATATGCCTGTCGCTTTATTGGCATCGGCCCATTCGACTGCGTGGAAATCGGTAATATTGTTTGTGCCGAAGGGTTTCATGTCGATTGGGATGATCCGCGCTATCAGGCGGCGATCTACGCGCGCAACATTGGCGATTTGGGTGAATACCACGAATTCGTTCGCCCGATTCCGGAGGATTGCATCGACGACGCCAACATCAAGACGGCGACATGTTTTCAAAGCGTGGTAAAAAAGACGGCGGTACTTTCGGAAGATCAGAATATGGTGATTCCAAACGGCTCGTTTACTGCCGTTGAGCCGTCGAAAAATGATACCCAATTCATCGTGGACTTCGGCGCTGAAGTATCCGGTTTTGTCTGCATCGACGTAGAGGCCGCGGAGGGAACGGTAATCGATATCCTCGGTTTTGAATATCTGGGCAAAAACCCGGAGATTCCAGATGACTTGAACAACTCCATGCGCTACATTGCCGGGCATGG
This sequence comes from uncultured Oscillospiraceae bacterium, assembly GCA_964447605.1. GTDB lineage: Bacteria > Bacillota > Clostridia > Christensenellales > CAG-138 > CAYUTA01. The sequence continues at coordinate 4,677 of CAYUTA010000030.1, forward strand.
ACGTGCCTGCTATACCTTTCACAGGCGGGCGGGTTTTCGTTATTTGCTCCTGACGGTGCGCTCCAGCCCATTGCCATGCAAAATTTACGAGATCAGCGTTCTTGAGAGCGGCTTCCCCGCAGCACAGGCAGGAAGTTTTTGGTGTTCCGATGAAACGTTGAATCGAATTTGGGAGATCTCAAAGAATGCACTGCGTTTGTGCATGGAAGATGTGTTTGTAGATTGCCCCGCTTTTGAACAGGCCTATTGGATCGGCGACGCACATCCTATCGCACTGTATCAGTATTATGTGTACGGAAGCACCGACATCGTGAGACGAAGCCTGATCATGGCCGGACGGTCTCTATACCGCAGCAGGTTACCCGAATGCCATGTTCCGGCGGGGGTGAGCTTCGTGCTTTCCTCTTGGGCTTTGCTATGGGCGCGCGCAGCGTCCGATTACTACCAATTTACCGGCGATCAGGAATTTGAGCGGCGAATTTACCCGGATGTCAAAAAGACACTCGACGAATTCTTATGTTATATCAACGCGGATGGACTGTTGGAGATCGACGCATGGAACATGCTGGATTGGTCGGATATGGATACGCCTTATCACGGTGTTGTAACGCACTTGAATGGTTTTCTGACGCAGGTGCTGCGTTTGACGGCCGATATGGCGCGGCGGACCGGGGATACGGACACGGAGGAACGCTATCTGCGCGTAGCGCAAAGCGTTTCACAGGCGATCAATCTGCATCTTTGGAACAATGACCGTCAGGCATATGTGGACTGCGCGAGAGATGGCAAAAAAAGCAGTGTGTTCAGCCTGCTTACGCAAGCGGTGCTGCTGCTCAGCGGTTGTGTGCCGGAGCATCGAAAGGAAGCCGTGCTGCGCCTGTTCGATGATGATCAGGGTGATCTCGTCGACTTTGGAACGCCTTTCGCCTGCTTTTTCCTGTATGAAGTGATGGCTTCGCGCAACCAGTATCAGAAACTCGTTGCCGACATCAAGCGTAAATGGAATGTGATGTTGACGCATGGCGCGACGACGTGCTGGGAGACGTTCGCCGGGTTTTACAAAGAGCGGTTGACGAGGAGCTATTGCCACGCATGGTCTGCTGTTCCCTGTTACATGTTCGGACGCTATGTGCTGGGCGTAGCCCCTGCGGCGCCTGGATTTTCCAGGGTAAAAATTGAGCCGCATGCTTGCGGGCTTCAAGCGGCAAAGGGCGCTGTACCAACGCCGTATGGTCTTATTTCAGTATCTTGGGAAGAAGTGAATGGAGAGCTTATGCTTGAGTATGACGTGCCGGAAGATATTGAAGTGGAGGCGTAACGAACGATGGACAAACCGATGGACAGTGTGAGCTTCCATGTAAACAGAGTGTTGAACTTTCAAACGCCGGCGCGCATACCCTGCGCCGAGTGGTGCATGTGGTGGGATCAGACTCTTTCAGTCTGGGAGGAGCAGGGCCTGCCGCTGGGCATGGATGACGTCGCATTGTATGATTATTTCGGGCTGGATAGGAACGTGCAGTTTTGGCTGGATCATTACTCGGAAGAATGTCCGAAGCCGGCCCACCAGGCGCGGGGACTGATTGCCGATGAAACGGATTACAACGCTATGCGTCCGCACATTTTGCGCGAGGATGCCGTATCGTCGATCGCGGAAAAACTGCAAAACGCGGCAAATATGCAGCGCAGCGGCAGCGCTGTTGCCTGGTATACGATAAACGGTTTTTTCTGGTTTCCCCGCGAGCTATTCGGCGTCGAGGAGCATTTATATTCGTTTTACGATCATGCTCCCCTGTATCATCGCATCTGCGAGGATCTTCTGGCGTGGCAGATGAAACGGATTGATGAGCTCAATATGCATCTGAAGTGCGAGTTTATGACGATTGCGGAGGACATGTCCTATAATCTTGGCCCGATGATATCGCGCGCTATGTTCGATACGTTCATCGCGCCTTATTATAAAAAATTGATACCGCACATTCAAAAGAACGGCACGAAGGTATTGGTGGATACGGACGGTAACTTGACGCAAATGATCCCCTGGCTGCTGGATTGTGGTGTCGACGGTGTGTTTCCGCTGGAGAGGAGAGCGGGCGTAGATATCGCGTGGCTGAGAAGAGAATATCCGAAGCTTCTGATGATAGGCGGGTTTGACAAGCGCTGCGCTCTCCAAGGAAGAGAGGCCATTGCCGCCGAGATCAAGAAACTGCGTCCGGTCGTACAGCTCGGTGGATACATCCCTGGTATGGATCATCAAACGCCGCCCGGGACTTCGCTTGAGGATTATAAGTATTATGTAACGCTGCTTAAAACAATATTATGATCAGCCGGACTAAGTTGCGCACGGATGGCCGAGGTCGCCGCGCATTTCAGATAAATAAGGGGAAACGTCTGGATTGCTTGCCCATACTTTGAGCATTTTTCGCCCGGGAGCCCGCAGAGCGAGAGGCAAAATGCGGTTATCCCGTCAAAAAACAATATTTTTAACGTCCTGAAATGCAGCCGCGTGCTATAATCCTGCCGCAGCGTTTCCCGTCGGCAAACCGCAGTTTATCGACGGCCTGCTCCGGCAAAGCTGGTTGTCGCGCATATTTTGCAAAATGCGGTATACACTTTCCCCTATGGATGTAATGAAAAAACGCACGGCGCTCACCTATGCCGTTTCCATCGCCATCGCGCTTGCCGTCGGCGGTCTTTCCGCGTTGCTGACCGGCAACAACATGCAGCAGTACGGCGGCTACATACTGCCGCCGCTTGCGCCGCCCGGGTGGGCGTTTCCCGTGGTTTGGTCAATATTGTACGTCCTCATGGGCATATCCGCGGCAATGGTCTATCTGCGCGGCGACGACTGCAGGCGCGACGCCATGCGCATCTATGTGGTTCAGCTGCTGCTCAACCTTGGCTGGAGCGTGCTGTTTTTTGCGTTTCAGCTGCTGTTTGCGTCGTTTGTCTGGCTTGTCGTGCTCGAGGCCGTCATCGTGGTGATGATCGCCATGTTCTTTGCCATCCGCCCCCTGGCCGGCGCGCTGCAGATCCCCTATTTTCTTTGGGTGGCGTTTGCGGGCTATCTCAACCTTGCCATCTTCCTGCTCAACGGAAGCGGCGCTTAGCTCTTTTCAGTATGCGTCCGGTCTGCGGTAGCGCGTCCAGCCGCTCTGGCCGACCAGCCTATGCGCGGTAAAGCTGTAGCCCTGCCGTTGACCGAGCCGGCTAAGCTGGCAGCCGTAGGCGCCGCCCATCCACTCGACCACATAGCCCCCGCCCGCGTATATGCCGATATGCCCGGAACGGCCAACCCAGTCGCCGGCGCGCAGCGCCTCCTTGGCGATTGCGGCCGAATAGCGGTTGCCGGCCATCATATCCGCCGTGATATCGAACGTGGGTTTGACAAGCTCAAAGTGGCGCATCAGCCCCACGATGCCGCCGCTGCAATCCGCGCCCGTAATATCCGGATTGTACCGAACCGCCTCAAGCATCATTTCCTTTCTGCCTTTGTTATAATACTGTGGCTGCCGCTTTGCTCCCGATTGAATCCGCGCGGATGTGATGACATTCCGTTTCAGGTCCGTATTGTACAGGTTTCCGGCGCGGATATACAGCGAATGCGGGTATTGGGCCGGAACCTGCGGATCATAGGCAAATTGCAGCGCATGCAGCACGAGCCTTTGCCGGATCTTGCCAACCCGCGCCAGTTCCGGCGCAATGGCGGCAGCCGCGCGCTTTCCAATGTTTTCCGGCAGCGTAAGCTCCGGCGTCGCGCTGACCGCGCGCACAATCGCATTCCAGGTTTTAACCCCAATGATGCCGTCGGCGCGGAGCCTGTTTCCGTCCTCGTCAACATTTTCCCGCTGAAAGGTCTTCACGGCGCTGCGCGTGTCCAGCCCATATGTAATATTGAACACGGCCTCAACCGACGGGGCGTAATAGCCAAGCGCAAGCAGTTGTTGCTTGATCCAGAGCACGTCGGAGCCGCTCATCCTATATTTCAGCTTTCTTTTAAATTCCATGCTTTTCCTTTTTTAACAGCAAACTTTGCAAGCCGCCGGCCGATTGTATTCATTGCATAATATGCTATAATGTAAAAAAAGCGCCCTGACCCGTTTGGGTGGCCGGGCGGGAAGCGCCGTCGTCATTTCATTTCGCCTTGTTTTGCATTGGGGGTTCGTTATGGGTTTTTTGCGCGTATTGGAAACCATCCGCACACCGTTTTTAAACGCCGTGTTCCAGTTGGTCACGGTGCTGGGCGAGGAACCGGTCTTTATGGTGCTCGCCATGATCATCTTTTGGTGCGTCAATAAGCGCCACGGTTATTTTCTGCTCTATATCAGCTTCCTCGGCGCGATTCTCAATCAGTTTTTAAAGCTCATCTTTTGCATACCGCGGCCGTGGCTCATGGATGAAGAGTTTACCATCGTTGAAAGTGCGCGCCAAGCCGCCACCGGATATTCGTTTCCAAGCGGTCATACGCAGTCCGCCGGCGGATTGTTTCTTGGCATCGGCCGCTTGGTGCACAACACCGGCGTGCGTATCGTATGCGTGCTTCTGGTGCTGCTGGTCGCCTTTTCAAGGATGTATCTGGGCGTACATACGCCTGCGGACGTGTTGGTTTCACTTGGCGTTGCCACGCTGCTGGTCATGGGCGCTTCGCCTTTTTTCCACCGGGCATGGACGCGTTGCTGGAAATGGTATATCCCGCTCTTCGGCATCCTGTTCGGCACGGGAACGGCGCTTCTGGTCTACGCCAAAGGCTTCCCTCCGCCGGCAAACGCCATACCGGAATTCTCCGCGCACGGCGTTGCAACGGCATACAAGATGCTCGGCGCTTCGCTGGGCTATACGCTCATACTCTGGCTGGACACGCGCTATCTTCATTTTGACGTGAAAGCCGTCTGGTGGGCCCAAATCCTCAAGGTTTTTCTCGGCCTGGCGCTGGTCGCAGGAATCCGCACGCTGCTCAAGGCCCCGCTGCTTGCGCTGACCGGCGGGCATGAGGCCGCAGACGGCATCCGCTATTTCCTGATGGTCGTTGCCGGCGGCGCGCTCTGGCCGCTGACGTTTCCGCTGTTTGCCAAGGCCGGCAGGACCCCCGCCGCAACGCCGCCGGACGCCGCCCAATAGATTGGTGCGTTCGTTCATCCTTGCCGGCGGACAGGCGCGGGCTTCCTTTTTTGCCCGCTATATTTTATCCATCTCATAAGCGGCGCCCGCCGGTTCTTTTCAGGCGGACGTTGTTTTTTCATTTAGCACGGACGCAGCGGATTTCCCTTGTCCTTGCAACTCAGTGCCGGCGCATCTTTACAGCGGGCACAAGCATGAATATGACGGGTGTTCACGCCGTGGCCGTGTAACGCAACCCGCCGTCACATACCGCCCCGCCATGCATGCCATGCACGGGGGAAAACGGTCGACAAGCCCGGTAAAACATGATATAGTAGCTTCAGTTCATTTTGAATTCATGGTAACCACAGGACAAGGAGGGGCCCAGGCTCATATGCTCGACCCGCAGACGCTTTGCCAAAAATGCATGACGCAGCTTCCCGGCGCAGGCGCACCCTGCCCCAACTGCGGCACACGCAGAGGCGATGTGGTCAATCTGCCGCATCAGCTCGCAAGCGGCGCCATCCTTGGCGGAAAATACTGGGTTGGGGCCGTGCTCGGACAGGGCGGCTTTGGCATTACGTATACCGGCTACGACCTCAACCTCGGCGTCAAGGTCGCGATCAAGGAATACTATCCCTCCGGCATCGTCTCGCGCAACCAGCCGGATGAGCAGGTTTTGCCCGTGCATGACGCATACCGCAGCGCCTATGCGCGCGGGCGCGAACGCTTTTTGGCGGAAGCGCGCTCGCTTGCGCGGTTTTCCACTGAACGCGGCGTGGTCAATGTGCGCGAATTCTTCCTTGCCAACAGCACGGCTTATATTGTAATGGAATTCGTTGAGGGAGAAACGCTCAAAGCCGCCGCAAACGAATCCGGCGGCAAGTTGTCCGCGCGGCGGGTGCTTTCGCTGATGCGGCCCCTGATCGATACGCTTTGGCGCATCCACGAAGCCGGGCTGCTGCACCGCGACATCAGTCCGGACAACATTCTGCTGCGGCCCGACGGAACGGCGGTGCTCATCGACTTCGGCGCCGCGCGGCAAATCTCCATAAACGGCACGCACAGCCTGACCATCAACGTCAAGCACGGCTATGCGCCCGAGGAGCAATACCGCCGCCGCGGCAAGCAGGGTCCATGGACGGACGTTTACGCTCTGTGCGCCACCATTTACCGCCTGACAACCGGGAAAAAGCCGCCGCAGGCGCTCGACCGTCTGGTAGGCAACGATTCGCTTGTTCCGCCCAATGAACGCGGCGCGGATTTTACTGCGGCGCAGCAGCGTGCGCTTTTAAAGGGACTCTCCATCCATGCCGAGGATCGTCCGCAGGGCATGCGGGAGCTATATGAGCTTTTATACGGCGGCCATCCCGGCTTTGGCGCAGTCGTCTCCCGCGTGCTTGACGCGCTTGTCAAGCCGGATACCTCCGGGCGGATTGGTCAGAAACAGCGCCGCAACGCCGCCATTGCCATCTGTGCCGCTGCGTTTGTCGCGCTCGTTTCGCTTGCGCTCATGCTGCGGGCGGTGACTCTGCGCCGCGAACTCGCCGTGGTTTCCGCGGCCCCATCCCCGGTCGTTGCGATTGAGCCTGCCGCAGAAATCACGCCGAATCTTATCATAGGCAACGTAAGCCAACCGTCTGCGCCGGCCGGAACGCCCGCTGCGGCGCCCACGCCGACGCCCGATCCCGTGCCGACGCCGCAGTTCCCCGGTTATGTCACGTCTAACCAGCTTGCGCTTCGCAAACGCCCCACTGCGGAGGCCGGCGATATCTTTGATACGCTGCATAACGGCGATGCGGTGGATCTGATCAATAAACAGAACAACTACTATTTCGTCTGGGTGCCCGCGCTCGACGAATATGGTTATGTGTTGTGTAAATATATCGAAACCACGCACGACGCAGATATTCCGCACATCAATACGCCCGCGCCCGCGACGCCCGTTTTGACGGTCACCCCCGAGCCGACGCCTACGCCGGGTATCCTGCAAAACCATCCCGGAGACGAGTTCAGCGAATACCGGCCTACGCTTCCGCCCTATGCGCCGGTTACGCCCGCGAGCGAAGATTCCGAATGAGGAGCGCCATGTGCCTCTTAACCGCGCCCTATGCCGTGCGGGCCGGTATCTGTTGTCTGAACCTGTCGATTCTGTTTCTATCTGAGTAAAAACGTATTGCCCCGTCTGCCGAGCCGGATTGCCGTACCCCTTGGCAGGCGGGTCGCTTTTTGGGCGGACAGGCGCATTTCCTCGCCCGCATCCACAGCGCGCGCAAACGTGCCGTTACGCGAAAAGTCCGTAACGAGATATTTACCCGATCGTTCCTCCACACAAACGCTGCAGTGCCTGCGGCTGATATCGGCGTTATTCCGGTCGATCACCACATGCGCATGCTTTGGATTGCGGCCAAATAGAATTACCTCGTCCGCGCCAATCTCAATTCGCGCGCCGGCGTACACGCCCTCCAGCCCCTCGATCACCCCGCACGCCGGGCCGTTATCCGCCGTGCGGACGATGGTGATTTCCGGGTCGTCCTCCGCGGCGCGCGCGCTTTCATCCGGCGCTTCCCCGGCGGGCCGCTCCTCCGCGCCCTCAGGGGGCTGTTTTTGCGCCGCGCCGTCCTCCTCCCCGCCGGGTTCCCGCACGTTACCGGTCCTTTTATGCTCCTTCTTATCCGTTCCATCCGTTTGCCGCTGCGGTTTCGGCACGGGCGTAATCGCCGCCATCCTTGCCGCGGCTGTTTTAACGTGCATGCCAACCAGCAGGCCGGAGGCGCACAGCAGAATGAAGAGCATTACCAGAATTGCCAACGCATAGCCGCCGAACGTCAGTACGCTCTTCTGCGCCGATACGGAGCCCGATACGCCAACCAATTCCAGCATTGCCGCGCTTCTTGCCGTCAGCAGCACGAGCGGGAGCAACGTCAGCATGCCGGACAGCGCGCCGAGTCCGTCCCGCGTTTTTCGCAGCGCACGCGCAAACGGCGTCAGCAGCGCGGTAATCAGCATGCTGCCAAAACCAAGCGCCATTGCAAACAGCGTCAGCGCCAGCCCCACGTTTTTTTCATGCGAAAGCGCCCTTGCCAGCATGCCGCACAGCTGCATATAGCTCGATTCCATTCCCTCCGGCAGCAGCGTGCTGCGAATCAGCGGCGTGATGAACATCATAACGCCGATTGCGACCGCCAGCGCCAGAATGACTATGTGAACAATTCCCCGTTTGCGCCGCATCATCGTTCGCCCTCAATCAACCAGTTGAACGAGCGGTCGCAGCAGGGGATCAGCATCAGCGTTGCCTCCCCCACGCAGATACGGTCGTTTTTTTTCAGTTCCCGCTGGGTCAGCACCGCCTCGCCGTTGACGTAGCACAGTGCGGAAGCATCGCCCGGCAGCACGTAGAAGCGGTTGCGCATGGGCTCGTACACCACAACGGTATGGTTGCCTCGCGAAACCGAGCTTTCCCCGTATAAGCAAACCGGCATGCTCTTGTCGCGGCCAACGCCGTTTTTGCCCTCGCGCAGGGGAAAGTCCTTGCCCCGGTGCGCGCCGCGCGTACAGACCAGCCAGCCCACCACGGGCCTGCAGGCAAACCCCGCGCCTCCAACCCGATCCCAGAACCCCTGCGTCGTCCGTTCGTCGTCGTCCGCCTGCGTCCGCTGCGGCTGCGGCACGTTTTGCGCAGGCGGTGGGTTGTGTTCAAGTTTCATGCCAAGGGCGGAGCGGAGCTTGTCGGGCGCTTCCTGCGTGTTTTTTTCCGCCGCGCCGGACGGCCGGGCGGGCAAGGCCTGCAGCGTCCTTTCCTGCTCCAGACGGTCGCCGCCGATGCAGTGCGGACAAACCGGATTTTTATCCGCATCGTAGAAATGGCCGTTTTCACATCGTTGTAAATTCATTGACCCCGCCTCCTTTTTCATAAATGGTTCAGCCGTTCTTTACGCCAGCAATCCGAACTCGCCGAAAACGGCCCCCATTGGCGGATTGCCGCATCATCATCCGCCGGCGCAGCGTCTTGTAATAGCGCCTTCGGCCTGGTTCAGGCTAACCGCCGCTCAAGCGTCCTCCTGCGCCCAGACCGCAATCAGCGAATAGTTGTCGAGCGCATGGATTGTCCCCCGCGCCGCAACCCGTCCGCACATCGCCTCGGCCCAGGCGCGCGGACCGGCCGCCGCAGCAAGATCGCGCTCCATGTCGGCCTCCTCGACCCATTCCCACAGCCCGTCGCTGCAAAGCAGGAACGCATCCCCGCTCTGCACCCGTTCCAATTGTGCCCAGAGCTCGTATTGCGGCGCTTCCCAATGCTCGCCCATGCTGCGCAGCAGCGTGCTGCGGTCCTCATGCCGCCGCACGTCCTCCTGGCGGATTTCGCCGATACGCACCAACTGCTGCGAAACGCTGTGATCCCTGGTGTGCGCAAGCGCCCGGCCGCCGCGAAACTGGTAGATGCGGCTGTCGCCGACAAACGCCGCGGACACGTCGTCTCCGCCGATCATCAGGCAACAGAGCGTCGTGCGCATGCCGTTTGATATGCCGGCCTCCCGCTGCCGGGCAACCAGGGCGGCCTGGCTGTACAAAATCGCCTGCTCCATGCGCCGCGCCATCGGCGCACGCCCGTCGCCGGTCAGAAAGGCCGCTTCCATTGCGTCGCAAACGCACCGGGAAGCCAGTTCGCCGCCGGCATGTCCGCCTAGGCCGTCGCACAGCACAAAGCAGCTCGACGCGCCGCGGCAGACCGTGCGCACACAGTCCTCGTTCTTCAAGCGTCCGCCTGCCGCTGAGAATTGATAACTCGTCAAAATCATCCGGTAAAAACCTCGATTCGTACATTTCTATTGTAATACATTTCCCCCATTTTTCCAATACTTGCACAATATCGCGTCTTTTGGGCGCCGTCATACTGCGCGTCACGCACGCATAAACTGCATGGAAAATGCTTGTAACCAAGGACGGCCACCGTCCAAACCGCATGCAAACGTGCGCAAGACGGGCCTGTGCGCCCCGTTTGTGCGGCAATACACGCATGCACAAAAAGACCTGACCGCCTCAGCCGAAAGCCCTGCGGCGCAGCCGGTCCCAAGATGGAATTGAATGATGAATATGAAAATGAAACTGTCCAAACGTCCCCTAAACAACGAAGCGGCGCAATTGCCCGCCCAGGTTCAAACGCACGAGCCGCCGCAAAACAAACGCCGCTTGCAATGGATTACCACAGCAGGTACGCTGGCGCTCGCTTTCATCATTGCGGTGCTTTACGCGGCCTTTGCGCCCGCTGCAAATGATGCGCCCGCCGCCTCCGCCGCCGGCCTGCAACGCGTGGAAGCGGGTACGCCCACGCCTGTGCTCATTGAGCTCGAGGCAACGGCAACCCCGGAAAGCGTCTCCGCCTCCATTCACATCTCGCAGTATACGCAGCTGCAGGTTGGCGACGATTACCCCGCCGTACAGCAGCTGCAATCGCAGCTTTCGGCGCTCGGCTATCTCGATACGGATGAGCCCGACACCATGTATAGCGCAGCGCTTGCCGACGCGGTATCCATGTTCCAGCGCGCGCACGGGCTTGAGGTCAACGGCGAGGCCGACGCCACGGTACAGGAAAAGCTGTTCGAGGGCGAGCCCCTTGCCTACCAGGTGCGCCTCGGCGACGAGGGCGACGACGTAAGCGGGCTGCAGACGGCCCTTGCGGATCTCGGCTACTTCTCCGGCAAGACCACGGGATATTTCGGCACGGCCACCGAAGCGGCGGTGCTCGCTTTCCAGCAAAAAAACGGGCTTGCGCCGGACGGCGTGTTCGACGTGGACGACCGCGACCTGCTGTATTCGCCGCAGGCAAAGCCAACCGAAAGCCCGGCCTCGCCCACGCCCACCAAACGGCCGGCGGAAAAGACGCCCGCGCCGCAGAAACCGTCCAATTCAGAAAAGACCACTCCGCCCGCAGCCGACCCGGCTGTGCCGACGACCGAGCCGCTTCCGCTCGACACGCTCGAGCCGTTTATCATCCCCGAGCTTGAGCCGCCGCCGGTCGAAGCGCCTCCTCCCGAAGTCCCGAACGATCCTCCACAGGCGCCGCCCGAGGAGCCCGACAACGGCAATTCCGGCGGTGGCGGCGGTAGCGGCGATACCATTGAGGGAATCATCGACACCGCGCTGGCGCAGGTCGGCAAGCCCTACCGCCGGGGAAACGAAGGGCCGAACTCCTATGACTGTTCCGGCCTGATATACTACTGCCTGACGCAAAACGGGGTCAGCATCGGCCGATATAACGCGGCAAGCTACTCAAAGGTCGGCGATTGGAAAAAAATCTCAAGTATGTCCAGCCTCAAGCGCGGAGACCTGATCTTTTTCCACGACGACGATTCCTCAAGCGTCAGTCACGTTGGCATCTGCCTTGGCGACGGCACGATGGTGGACGCGTCCTCCAGCAAATCGCAGATCACGCACCGCTCGCATACCACCTCCTACTGGAAGCGCAACTTTGTCTGCGGCCGGCGCGTCATCTCCTGACCCAGCCGCCGCATGGGCAGCAACATGCACAGGCTGCGTTAAACGAAATCCAAGCCCTGCGAAGGTTTGCACAACACCCCCGTAACGGCGACACGCATTACGGGGGTGTTATCCCGTTGGCAAGCCAGAGATTGCCGGCGGGCTGCCCATCGGCAAAGTTCCGATCGAATTGCTTTGTCAATCCGGTGCCACAAAAAACGCGGAAGGAATTGTGATAGCCGTCAGAAGCAGCGACATACGGGGATTTCCGCAGCAATGGTTCGCTTGCGGGATTGACGCCCAAATCCCGCAAGCGGGGTGTCAAAATCACCGAGCATGCGCTGATTTTAACAAATGATTGGGTTGTCTCCTTGTTTTACGCGTGCCCGGATATCGGCGGTTGTCATGCCCGCCAAAAAAGGCTATAATATATCATGCCAATCTAACAAACGGAAGGATGCGACCGTGAACAATATTCTGCAATTAAAATATGCCGTAGAGGTGGAACGCACCGGCTCCATCAGCAGGGCGGCGGAAAGCCTGTACATGAACCAGCCCAATCTGAGCAAGGCCATCCGCGACCTTGAAAACGATCTTGGCATCACAATTTTTGCGCGTACGGCCAAAGGCGTCGTGCCCACGGAGCAGGGACGCGAGTTTTTAAGCTATGCCAAGAACATTCTCGCACAGATTGCCGAAATGGAGACGCTGTATAAACCGGCGGCGGGCAGCAAGCTGCGGTTCGACATCTGTGTGCCGCGCGCAAGCTACATCTCCTATGCGTTTACCGAATTCATCAGGGCGCTCGACCCGGATGCGGATATCGGCATCAATTACCGGGAAACCAATTCCATGCGCGCCATCAAGAATGTTGCCGATGCGGTCAATAACCTCGCCGTCGTGCGTTACCAGGCGCTCTACGAATCCTATTTTCTCAACGCACTGTCCGAGCGCAAGCTGCAATATGGTCCCGTATGGGAGTTTTCATATCTCGCGCTGATGAGCCGCGCGCATCCGCTGGCCGGCGTGCCGGTATTGGAGTTCCCCATGCTGCAAAGGTATACCGAGATCATTCACGGCGACCTGTCCGTGCCGGCGCTGCCGGTTGCGCAGGCGCGCCAGCTGGCGCGGGCAAACGAAAAAAAGAAAACCATCGCCGTTTACGAGCGGGGCAGTCAGTTTGAATTGCTCAGCCGCATCCCCTCCACCTATATGTGGGTTTCGCCCATGCCGCATGATGTGCTCGACTGCTTCCGTCTCGTCCAAAAGCGCTGCACCGCTTCGCAAAACACCTACAAGGATATTCTCATTACGCGCGCCGGCTATCGCCACACCCGCGAGGACAAGCTCTTTATTCAAAAACTGCGCGAATCCGTGGCCATGGTTTCCAGCGAGCGATAAGGATCCCCGCCTTTCTCGATAACAGCATATCGATACAAATATATCGATATGCTGTTTTGGTATCTTCCGCCAGCCCCTTGCCCGACGTATTATCATAATAGCATAAAGAAGCAAAGCCGCTGCGGCGCAGGCATGGCCGGCAGGCGTACGGCGAGGTAACAAGGCAGAAGGAGGCAACGTCATGGAAACAACCGCAAGAACCCCCATTCACAATGTCGAAGAATTGGAGGACGCGCTCAAGCGCCTGCGGGAGGCGCAGTGCGTTTACGCGGCGTATACGCAGGAGCGGGTGGACAAAATTTTCCTCGCAGCCGCCACCGCGGCCAACAAAGCGCGCGTTCCGCTTGCAAAGATGGCGGTTGAAGAAACCGGCATGGGCGTGGCGGAGGACAAGGTCATTAAAAACCACTACGCCTCAGAGTATATCTATAACGCCTATAAGAATGTAAAGACCTGCGGCGTGCTGGAGGAAGACAGGGCGTCCGGCATCAAAAAGATCGCCGAGCCCGTCGGCGTCATTGCGGCGGTCATCCCCACGACCAACCCGACCTCCACTGCCATCTTTAAAACGCTGATTGCGCTCAAGACGCGCAACGGCATCCTCATCAGCCCGCATCCGCGCGCAAAAAACGCCACCATTGCGGCGGCAAAAATCGTGCTCGACGCGGCCATCGCCGCCGGTGCGCCCGCAAACATCATCGACTGGGTAGACGAACCGAGCCTTGAAATGACCAACCTGGCCATGAAGGAGGCTGATCTGATTCTTGCCACCGGCGGACCGGGCATGGTCAAGGCCGCCTATTCAAGCGGCAAACCCGCCGTCGGCGTGGGTGCGGGCAACACCCCGGCCATCATCGACGACAGCGCGGACATCCTGCTGGCCGTCAACTCCATCATCCATTCCAAGACGTTTGACAACGGCATGATCTGCGCTTCCGAACAGAGCGTGATCGTGCTCGAACCGGTTTATGCGCGCGTTAAGCAGGAATTTGCCGGACGCGGCTGCTATTTCCTGAAAAAGAACGAACTCGACAAGGTGCGCAAGACCATCATCATCAACGGCGCGCTGAACGCCAAAATTGTCGGCCAGAGCGCCCATGCTATCGCACAACTTGCGGGCGTCGCCGTGCCTGAGGATACCAAGATTCTGATCGGCGAGGTGGAGAGCGTCGCCCTCTCCGAGGAGTTTGCGCACGAGAAGCTCTCGCCCGTGCTGGCGATGTACCGCGCGGCCGCCTTTGAAGATGCGCTGGATAAGGCCGAACAGCTGATTGCCGACGGCGGCTATGGCCATACCTCGAGCGTGTATCTCAACGCCGTCACCGCGCGCGAAAAGCTCGACGCGTTCGCCGCGCGCATGAAGACCTGCCGGATTCTCGTCAACACGCCCTCTTCGCACGGCGGCATCGGCGATCTGTACAACTTCAAGCTCACGCCGTCGCTCACGCTCGGCTGCGGCAGCTGGGGCGGCAATTCCGTTTCGGAAAACGTAGGCGTCCAGCACCTGATCAACATCAAGACCGTGGCCGAAAGGAGAGAGAACATGCTGTGGTTCCGCGCGCCCGAAAAGGTGTATTTTAAGAAAGGCTCCCTGCCGGTTGCGCTCGACGAACTCGGCAATGTGCTCGGCAAGCGCCGCGCATTCATCGTGACCGACACGTTCCTGTATCAAAACGGTTACGCCAAGCCCATTACCGATAAGCTCGATGAAATGGGGATTGAGCATGAAACGTTCTTCGATGTCGCCCCCGACCCGACGCTTTCTTGCGCGCGCGCGGGCGCCAAGCGGATGTCCGCCTTTGCGCCGGACGTAATCATTGCGCTCGGCGGCGGTTCGGCGATGGACGCCGGCAAGATCATGTGGGTGCTTTACGAGCATCCCGAGGTGGACTTTATGGATATGGCCATGCGCTTTTCGGATATCCGCAAGCGTGTGTACCCCTTCCCCCAAATGGGCGAAAAGGCCTGTTTCATCGCGATTCCGACCTCTGCCGGCACGGGCAGCGAGGTGACGCCGTTTGCCGTGATCACCGATGAAGCCACGGGGGTGAAGTACCCGCTGGCGGACTATGCGATCATGCCGAACATGGCCATCGTGGACGCGGACATGATGATGAACGCGCCCAAGGGGCTGACCGCGGCCAGCGGCATCGACGCGGTGACGCATGCATTGGAAGCCTACGCCTCCATGCTTGCAACCGATTATACCGACGGGCTTGCGCTGCGCTCGCTCAAGATGGCGTTCGACTACCTGCCGCGCGCTTACGACAACGGTCCCAGCGATCCCCTTGCGCGTGAGAAGATGGGCAACGCCGCCACGATGGCTGGTATGGCCTTTGCCAACGCATTCCTCGGGGTGTGCCATTCGATGGCGCATAAGCTCGGCGCGTTCCATCACCTGCCGCACGGCGTGGCCAACGCGCTGATGATCGGCGAGGTGCTGCGCTTTAACGCCGCGGAGGTTCCCACCAGGATGGGCACGTTCCCGCAGTACGACCATCCGCATACGCTTGCGCGCTATGCCGAGGTCGCCGACTATCTTGGCATCGGCGGCAAAGACGACGCGGAAAAACTGGAAAACCTGGTCGCCGCCCTCGATGCGCTCAAGGAAAAGGTCGGCATCAAAAAGGCCATTGCCGACTATGGCGTCGGCGAGCAGGCTTTTCTGGCCCGGCTCGACGAGATGACCGAGCAGGCGTTCGACGATCAGTGCACCGGCGCAAACCCGCGCTATCCGCTGATGCGCGAGATTAAGCAGATGTATCTCAACGCCTACTATGGCAAGCACGAGACCGTTTGAGAAGGGAAAGGAGAACCCCAGCCATGAAGCTTGAAAAAGTGATTGCGGTGCGCACCAACAAGACCGTTTACCGCGACGGCGACAAAGTCGTTAAAATGTTTGACGAGGAGTTCAAAAAGGCCGACGTGCTCAACGAGGCGCTGAACCATGCCCGGGTCGAGGAAACGCCGCTGCACATTCCCAGGCTCTACGAGGTCGGCATGATCGAGGGCAAATGGGCCATTGTGACCGAGTTCATCGCGGGCAAAACGCTTGCACAGCGAATGGAGGCGCAACCCGAAAAGCATGACGAATACCTGAGCCTGTTCGTTGATCTGCAGCTCCAGGTACACCGGCAATCCTGCCCGCTGCTCGGCCGCCTGCGGGATAAGATGAACCGGAAGATCGGCATCAGCGCGCTTGACGCCACCACGCGCTATGACCTGCACATGCGCCTGGAGGCGCTGCCGCGCCACAGCAAGCTCTGCCACGGGGACTTTAACCCGACCAACATCATTATGACCGACGACGATACGCCGTACATCCTCGACTGGTCCCACGCCACACAGGGCAACGCTTCGGCGGACGCGGCGCGCACCTATCTGCTCTTCCGGCTGGCGGGCGACGACGCCACGGCGGAGAAGTACCTGAACCTGTTTTGTAAGCGGAGCGACACCGCGCGCCAGTATGTTGAAAAATGGATTCCCATCGTGGCCGCTTCCCAGTCGGTCAAAGGCAGGCCCGAGGAGCGCGAAATGCTGCTGCATTTTGTGGATGTTGTGGATTATGAGTGACCGATCTGTTATGATGGACATGATCGACTGCAAGGAGGCAGATTTATGAATGTAACGGTTTGTATCGGCAGCTCCTGCCACCTTAAGGGTTCGCGCCAGGTTGTCGAAACGCTGCAACAGTTGATTGCAGACAACGGACTCAAAGAAAAGGTGGAGCTTTCCGGAACGTTTTGCATGGGCAATTGTCAAAACGGCGTGAGCGTTACGGTGAACGGCAAGATGTTCTCCGTATCGCCCGATACCGTGCGGGGCTTCTTTGAATCCGAGATTCAAGACAAGCCGGCGTAAGCTGGCGAAAACCTGCGTTTTTTCGGCGGAGACGCCCTGCGGCGCGGAATCCCCTTGCAGAATTGGCGTTGCATTTTCTGCAGGCAACGTGTCATGTTCAGCGCATGCGCCGCTGAACATGGCATATTATTTGGTTGTTCCCGCGATCATTCCATGCGCGGATTGACGGTGCGGCCCGCATAGCGCCTTATTTGATATTCTGCGGTGGCGAACGCCGTCCGTCGCCCGTTTACATCACATCAACACAGGGGGATTCTGGACGTGAGCGATTTTTTGAGGCTGAAAAAATCCAACTGCAAAAACTGCTATAAGTGCATCCGGCACTGTCCTGTCAAGTCCATCCGCTTTTCGGCCGGGCAGGCCAACATCGTCGGCAATGAGTGCATCCTGTGCGGCCAGTGCTTTGTCGTCTGCCCGCAAAACGCAAAGGAGATTGCCGACGACACCGAAAAGGCGCGCGTGCTGCTTGGCTCCGGGAGTCCGGTGTACGCAAGCGTCGCGCCGTCGTTTGTCGCCAACTACGACGGCGTTGGGATTGCCGCGCTTGAAAGGGCGCTGCAGCGGCTCGGCTTTGCCGGCGCGGAGGAAACCGCTGTCGGCGCAACGATCGTCAAGCGCGAATACGAGCGGATTTTACGCGAGGACAAGCCCGAGGTGCTCATTTCCTCCTGCTGCCACTCGGTGAATCTCCTCGTTCAAAAGTACTTCCCAGCCCTGCTGCCTTACCTGGCAAACGTGCTCTCGCCCATGCAGGCGCACTGCCGCGAGATCAAGCGCCGCCACCCCGAAGCCAAAACCGTGTTTATTGGACCGTGCGTGGCCAAAAAGGACGAGGCGGATCATTACGCGGGCATTGTGGACGCGGTGCTCACGTTTGAAGAATTGACGCGCATGTTCGACGCGGCTGGTATCCGGCCCGAGCCGGAGATGGATGCAAAAAACGAGAGCCGCGCGCGCCTGTTCCCCACCACCGGCGGCGTTCTCAAAACCATGATCTGCGACCAGAGCGACTATACCTGCCTCGCCGTAGACGGTACGGAAAACTGCATTGCGGCGCTGCGCGATATCGAACGCGGCGGTCTGAGCAGGTACTTCATCGAGATGTCCGCCTGCTACGGAAGCTGCGTAGGCGGGCCGGTCATGGAAAAATACCATCGGTCGCCGCTGCGCGACCACGGCGCGGTCGCCGCATATGCGGGCGAGGCGGACTTTTGCGTCGGGCAGCCTAAGCCGCAGCGCGTCGCCAAGGATTTCGAGGTTATCGGCCGCAAGGCGGGCATGCCCTCCGAGGACGAGATCCGCGCCATCTTTTTGCGCATGGGCAAGACCAGGCCGGAGGATGAGCTCAACTGCGGCTCGTGCGGCTACAATACCTGCCGGGAAAAGGCCGTCGCCGTCTATCAGGGCAAGGCGGACTATTCCATGTGCCTGCCGTTCCTCAAGGACCGGGCGGAGAGCTTTTCCAGCACCATCATGAGCAATACGCCCAACGGCATCATCGTGCTCAACGAAAGCCTTGAGGTGCAGCAGATCAACAAGGCCGCGTGCGCGCTGCTCAACGTACGCACGCCGTCCGACGTGCTGGGCGAGCCGGTCGTCCGCATCCTCGATCCCAAGGATTTCATGGATGTCCGGGCGGGCGCGCCGTCCATCCGCAACAAGCGGCAGTATCTTGCCGAATACTGCAAATATGTAGAGGAAACCATCGTTTACGACCGTGAATATGGTGTGCTGATGTGCCTGCTGCGCGACATCACCGGCGAGGAGACCGCGCGCGAGCAAAAAGAGCGTTTCAACCGCCGGACCGTCGAGGTGGCCGACAGGGTTGTCGACAAGCAGATGCGCATTGTTCAGGAGATTGCGTCGCTGCTGGGCGAAACCGCGGCCGAAACCAAGATTGCCCTGACCAAGCTGAAGGAGTCGATCCGCGATGAATGATCTCTGCGCCGACATCGGCTACAACAGCCTGTATAAATACGGCGAACAGCTCTGCGGCGACCATGTGGATGTGGTCGACCTCGGGGAAAGCGGCACCATCATCGTGCTGGCCGACGGGCTGGGCAGCGGGGTAAAGGCCAGCATCCTTTCCACGCTGACCGCCAAGATCATCTCCACCATGATGGCCGAGAGCATGGAGTTTACCGAATGCGTCAAGACCATTGCCGCCACGCTGCCTGTCTGCGCGGAGCGGCAGGTGGCATACTCAACGTTCACCATTATCCGCATCCTGCACAATAAAATTGCCGAGGTCATCGAGTATGACAATCCGGCGGTTATCTTTGCGCGGGACGGCAGGAACAGGGAGCTTGATCGTACGGAAACGAGCATCGAGGGCAAGACCATCTATCAAAGCCGCGTCCTGCTCGAAGAGGGGGACCTCTTTATTGCGCTCAGCGACGGCGCAATTCACGCCGGCGTCGGCATGTCGCTTAATTTCGGCTGGGAGCGTAAGGACATTGCGGCGTTTATGGAGGTATTGTACGGCGTGGGCTATACGGCCAAAACCCTCTGCACCATTTTGCTGGACGAATGCTACAAGCTCTACGGCGGCCGGCCCGGCGACGACACCACGGCCTGCGTCGTCCGCATTCGAAAGCGCGAACCCATGAACCTGCTCATCGGCCCGCCGGCCAACCGCGACGACTGCGATAAGATGATGTCCCTGTTTTTCGGCAAGCCCGGCAAGCACATTGTCTGCGGCGGCACGACCTCCACCATCGCCGCCAAATACCTCTGCAGGGAGATCACGCCTGAAATGAATTACGAAGACCCGGAGATTCCGCCCACGGCAAGGATCGAGGGCGTGGACCTGGTCACCGAGGGCGTAATTACCATGAACAAGGTGCTTCGATTTGCACAGGACTACGTTGCCGAAAACGAAAGCTATGCCGAGTGGAGCATGAAGCGCGACGGTGCGTCGATGATCGCACGGCTTTTGTTTGAGGAAGCGACGGACATCAACTTTTATGTTGGACGCGCGGTCAACCCTGCGCACCAGAACCCCGACCTGCCGATCAGCTTCAACATCAAGATGCGCCTGGTCGAGGAGCTTGCCGATTGCTTAAAAAAGATGGGCAAGCGCATCAAGGTCAGCTATTTTTAGACAAACCGCCATAAGGGGGGATCGCTATGCGTAAATTCGATACCAAGGTACAGTATCTCAAATATAAGGTGCTGCGGGAGGTCGCGCGGCGCGCGTTTGACGACACGCTGCTTGAAACCCTGCTGGATATTCCAAAGGCCATCGTGCCCGGCTCGGAGCCGACCATGCGCTGCTGCGTGTACAAGGAGCGCGCCATCCTCGGCGAGCGCGTAAAGCTGGCGATGGGCGGCGACAGCGGCAACCCAAACGTCATTGAGGTCGTCGGCATCGCCTGCGACGAATGCCCCGTCAGCGGCTACGAGGTCACGGCGGCATGCCGCGGCTGCATTGCGCACCGGTGCGAGGACGTGTGCCGTCGCGGCGCCATCACGTTTGACCACCAGCAAAAGGCGCATATCGACAAGACTAAGTGCGTTGAATGCGGCATGTGCATGAAGGTGTGCCCCTACCATGCCGTCAATCAGAACAAACGCCCCTGCGAAAACGCCTGCAAGGTGCGAGCCATCAGCATGGACGACCATAAAACCGCCGTTGTCAACAACGACAAGTGCATCGCCTGCGGCGCGTGCGTTTACCAGTGCCCGTTCGGCGCGATCATGGATAAGTCCTACCTTCTCAATGTCATCGATCTCATTAAGCGCAGCCGTGACAATACGGGGTTTAAGCTCTTTGCCGTCGTCGCGCCCTCCATCTCCAGCCAGTTTACCTACGCCAAACTCGGGCAGGTCGTCAGCGGCATCAAGGCTTTGGGGTTTTATACCGTGGTCGAGGCCGCGCTCGGCGCGGATATGGTTGCCTTTGCTGAAAGCGCGGAACTGATGGAAAAGGGGCTTTTGACAAGCTCATGCTGCCCGGCGTTTGTAAGCTATATCGAAAAGCAGTTTCCCGCGCTTGCGGAACATGTCTCCCACAATCTCTCCCCCATGGGCATGATCGCAAAGTACATCAAGGCTACCGAGCCCGGCGCTAAGGTCGTGTTCATCGGCCCCTGCACGGCCAAGAAGGCGGAGTTTCAAAAGCCCGCGGTTCGGCCGTATGTGGATTGCGTCATCACGTTTGAAGAATTGCAGGCGCTGTTTGACAGCCGCGATCTGGACATCACCGGCCTGCCCGGGGATGTGCTGGACAACGCCTCGTACTTCGGCCGCATCTTTGCGCGCAGCGGCGGCCTGTCCGACGCCATGCGGCAGGGACTCGGCGAGCATGGGTGCGCGGATTTCGACCTGCGCGCCGTTGCCTGCGACGGCATCGAGGAATGCCGGGCTGCGCTGCTCAAGCTCAGCAAGGGCGTGGATGTGGGCAACTTCATCGAGGGCATGGCCTGCGCGGGCGGCTGTATCGGCGGCGCGGGCTGCCTGACTCACGGCGAAAAAAACAAGGCGGAGGTGGATAAATACGGCAGGGAAGCCTATGAAAAGACCATTGCGGACGCCCTTCAGCTATGCCGTTTGGTTCAAAAAGACCGGTAGCCCGCGTTTCGGGGGCAAAATGGAGCGATATGCGCATTAGGCTTGCAGACCGGCAGCTGCCGGATTATACCCGGGGCGAGGAGCGCTTCCATATGATTTCCCATATCGCAGGCGGGGTGTTTGCCATTGCCGCGCTTGCGCTCTGCGTGGTCAAAGGCGCGCTTTCCGGCAGCGTTTACGCCATTGTTTCCAGTGCGATTTACGGTGTTTGCATGATCCTGCTCTATTGCATGTCCAGCGTCTACCATGGCCTGCGCCCGTCGCCCGGCAAAAAGGTTTTGCAGGTGCTCGACCATTGCGCAATCTATTTCATGATCGCGGGCACCTATACGCCCATCCTGCTCTGCCCGCTGCGCCCGCTGTACCCCGGGCTTGCATGGGGGCTGTTCGGCGTGCAATGGGGTCTGACCGCGCTGGCCGTGACGCTGACTGCGATTGATCTGCGCCAGTACCGCGTATTCTCCATGATCTGCTATATCCTGATGGGTTGGGGAATTCTGCCGTTCTATGCGCAAACCGTCCGCGCAATGACGGGGAACGGCTTCCTCCTGCTGGTCTGTGGCGGCGTTTTGTATACTCTGGGCGCAATTATTTATGGCATCGGCGCAAAAAAGCGGTACTTTCACAGCGCGTTCCATATCTTTGTGCTCTTCGGCAGCACTCTGCACTTCCTTGCAATCTACCTGTATGCGCTTTGAGCCTCACGGCGGTTAGTCCGCCGCCTGGAACGTCGCGCAAGTCCGTCCGGGAACGGGGTACGGCCGGGCATGGAAGCGCATATTCTTTGCCTCCAGCTTGCCGGCCGTCCGCATTGGTTCGTTTTTCGTCCTGCTTCCCGCTTACATTCCAAATAGCAGCCGGGCCGCCGTCGCAACCAGAAAACAGATCGCCATGCCGCAGACGGTTGGGATCAAAAACGATACAAACGTCCATTTCAGGCTCTGCGTTTCCTTTTTAATCGTTATGCAGGTGGTCGCGCAAGGCCAATGCATCAGCATGAACAAAATGGTACAGATCGCCGTGACCCACGTCCAGCCGTTCTGCTGGAACAGCCCTTGCAGGGCGGCGCCTTCCAGCGCGAACAGGCTCCCCTGCGCCGTATAGGTCATGATGATGATCGGTACAACGATTTCATTGGCGGGCAGGCCGAGGATAAACGCCGTCAGGATCGTGCCGTCCATCCCCAGAAGCCTGGCAAACGGATCCAGAAATTGCGTGACATGCGTCAGCAGCGCCACGCCGTCCCCGGCCGTAATGTTCGCCAAACCCCAGATGATGAACCCGGCAGGCGCGGCTGCAATCACCGCGCGGCCAAGCACGCGTAACGTACGGTCGACCACGCTGCGCACAATGACCCTGCCCACCTGCGGCGGGCGGTACGGCGGCAACTCGAGCGTAAAGGAGGACGGCGTGCCCTTCAGCACGGTCAGCGAGAGCAGTTTGGAGACAAGCAGCGTCATCCCGACGCCAAATACGATCGCGCCCACCAGCAGCAGCGCGCCCAGCAACGAGCCCAGCAGCCCGGTCGCACCCCCGATAAGGAACAGGGTGATAATGGAGATGATGGTTGGAAACCGCCCATTGCAGGGCACAAAATTGTTTGTAAGAATGGCGATCAGCCGCTCGCGCGGGGAATCGATGATGCGGCAGCCGGTCACGCCCGCAGCGTTGCAGCCAAATCCCATGCACATGCATGGTTAATTCCCGAATGCCATTTCCCCGCGTTCTGTTATCAACCATGCAGGTGGATAGTATATAACCGAACGCCATTACATCGCGTATTCCTTGACCGTCGCTTCCGTTTGGAACCGATAGAATATCTTGACTATCTGATGTTTTCTCTTTCCATGCTCGCCCTTTTCATAACACCCCTGGCCGACCTCAATATGGTCGATGAGCTTGAACAGAAGTTTTGGCGAAAGCTCGATTATATCGGTTATCTGTCGAAGCAGTTTGTCTAGCTTCTCTCGGGAAGCCTGCTTCGATTGTTCGGGAGCATCATTTGTCGCTTCAATCACCGTCATACGGTTTTCGAGCGTTTCAGCCTCCTTCTCATATTTAGGCAGCAGCTTGTTCATACGGGCATCGGAGAGTCTGCCTGCGGCGTTGTCCTCATACAGCTTGCCGATGATGTTCTCAAGTTCCCCCAAGCGCTTTTTGATACTGCCAAGCTCTTTGGCATTGTCCTGCCGCTTCACAATGGAAAGCTGACGTTTTTGCGCATTGTCGAGAAGGGAGGCGCGTTCTTCATGGCTAATACGAAGCTGCTCTCTAAGCGAAGTCAGCACAATCTCATACAGTACATTGTAGTCGATGAAGTGGTTGCTACATTCATCGCCGCCGTAGAGCTTGTAGCCGCCGCATACGAGATTGGCAGGCGAGCCTTTTTTGCGTGTTCCCGTTGCCGACATATTGCGCCCGCAGTCCGCGCATTTTGCGATGCCGGAGAACAGATTGAAAAACTCGCCCTTCTTTTCACATGTGCGCGCCGTGGTACGCCGCCGGACGAGGTCAAAGGTTTCTTCATCCACGAGGGCTTCATGGGTATTCTGCACGATGATCCATTCATCCCGGGGATTGCTCACCGTCAAATGGCTCTTAAACGAAACCTTTGTGGTCTTTCCCTGCGCAATATGGCCGCAATACACGATGTTTTGCAGCATCTTCGTGATGGTCGCACTCGTCCATTCCTGCCGTTGGGAATACTGGCTGACATCCAGACCTTCATGCGTCATGCAGCGGTAGACAGCAGGTGAGGGAACATTTCGTTTGTTAAGCATCCTGGCTATCTCGATAGGCAGGATGCCGTTCGCCGCCATCTTAAATATCTCCTTGACCACCGCGCCCGATTGCTCATCGATGATGAGATGGTTTTTATCCTCTGGGTCTTTCTGATAGCCGTAAGGCGCAAACGCCGCGATATACGCGCCGTCACGCATCTTTGTTACGAATGCTGAGCGAATCTTCTTGGACGTGTCGCGCGCATACATCTCGTTGATGACGTTCTTGAACGGCGCAATGTCCGTATACGGGCTGTCGGAGTCATAGCCGTCGTTGATGGCGATGTAACGCACACCCTTAGACGGAAAGTAAATCTCCGTATACTGTCCCGCCGTGATGTAGTCGCGTCCAAGCCTCGAAAGGTCTTTTGTGAGCACAAGGTTGACCTTTTTTGCCTCAATGTCTGCAATCATTCGTTTGAAATCCGGACGATCAAAATTCGTTCCGCTCCAGCCGTCGTCTACATACTCATTGTAAACGAGAAATCCGTTCTCTGCCGCATAGCTTCTGAGCATTTTCCTTTGCGTTGTGATGCTTGCACTTTCCATCGCACCGTCATCGTCTCGTGAAAGGCGCATATAAAGTGCAGCTTTGTAGGTTGATTTAGATTTCACTGATCCTCCTTTCTTAAGCCAAATCAACCTGTGGGGATTACGTCCTTATCATAGCGACTCGGCGCAATCCGCGCAAAGGTGCGGCGGCTCTTTCTCAAGCGATTCCAGCAATAGCCCTTGAAGCAGCTCAATAAGCGACTTATCTGAAACGGATTCTGTGGATATTGTATAGGTGTCGGGATTTGTCAGGCTGCATCACCTCCACGCTTCATCTTTATGCGAATAAAAAGAAACCTTGCCTGTCCGTGAAGATTTAGCAAGGTTTCCTGTAGCTATTGTTACGATTAATTGGTATTATGAGTTTCTACAATGTAACGATTAGCTGTCTGCACACCACAAAACCTTATACGGAATCCGGCTGTCTCCGGCTTCTTCAAAGCCTGCTTTCTGAAATAAGTCCCATTCTTCTTTGTTCTTCAGTTCCTCCGGATACCCCGAACCACTATGTCTGCGCCCCATGACCATTTTGATCTCATCATCCGAGAAATGATAATCCCCCGTAAACGATATGACCTTTTTATCAAAAGTTGCGGGAACGGCAGTAGCGAAAGCAGCATCTATGTGCCTAGCAACCTGGTTCATCGCATAAGTGCGCAACGCAAAATCACGGTCAGCGTTTTCTGGTTCCCAATCGGAATCCATGAGGGGGGGGTAATATGCCAAAATCTCGGGTTCAACATGAAGGAAGTCTCGTATCAGATGAGGAAGCTCATTTAGAATGCGTACTTTAATAAAGCTCTTGAAAGATGGAGGAATACATCATGCCGATGATGAAGTTTAGGCTGCTGTCGTTGTCGGGGATGATGGCGAACAGCGCCGTTTTACGTTCTCCAAGAGAGGGAATATCCAGTTCATCATGGCTGACGATTGAGGCGATCTGCGGGAGGTTGAACTTTTCCAAACGGACGCCAAGAGAAATCAGTATCGACTTCGCTGTTTTGCCTGCGGCAAGCTTAAAGATATGGTACTGCTTCACAGCCAAGTGTTCGGGGTCGCGCATGGCAAGGCGCTCAAACAGTTCATCGAGAACGGAGGCGTATTCTTCATCTTCCTCCTTGACCTCGGCGGCGTTGAGCATCTCCATGACCATCGGGAAGTTTCGTTCCTCACTCGGCGCTTCGTTCACAAGATAGAGGATAAGGGCTTCGAGCAGAGCGGTTTCGGCGCGCTCCCAAAACGGATCGTTGCTCTGCGCGCCCTTTGGCGTGGTGTTGCGGATAAGGTTGCTCACCAAACGCAAAACGTCCTTATCGTCCCGCAGATACACAAATGGGTTAAAGCCGTGGCTTTTGTGCGTATTGATAAGGTCAAGCACTTTGATGTCATAGCCCTGCCGTTCGAGCAAATAGCCCGTGTCGCGCAGGATTTCCCCTTTGGGGTCTAACACCACATACGAGGTATTGCCCTGCATGATATTCGGTTTGGCATAGAAGCGGGTCTTACCTGCGCCGCTGCCGTCGACCACCAAAATATTCAGCGTCCGCCTGTGCTTCCTGTCATCCAATCCGATACGCACGTTGTTGGTGAGAATAACGTTCTTGCTTTTTTCCTTATCCGCATATTTCTTGCAAATCTGCTTCGGGTCGCCCCACTTCTCTGCTTGCCGTTCCTGCTTGATCTCCTTGATCTGCTGCCGCACGGAGGGGCGCTCCGGCTCAGAACTCCCCGCGTCGGAACGCTCTTTGCTGTTTGAGGAAGGCGCGGACGGATTCGATCTTTCCAGCCTCGCCTTCGTAGGGTTTTCGGCTTTTTCCGTGATGTGGATGGGCTGCTTATGCGCCGTTTGCTTTGGCTCTGCGCTGCCGAGCATTTCATCGAACGTATTCTCGGCCACGGTATGCGCCTCCTTGTATAATAGAGTTAGCCATGAGCAAAACACACAAAGATCAGATAAACAGGGCAAAAACAGCTCATG
>CAYUTA010000031.1:0-31223 GCA_964447605.1 uncultured Oscillospiraceae bacterium
CTTCATGGCCGACGTCATCGGCATCCGCGACGACATGTACATCGGCAAGGGCAACACCTACATGCACGAAGTGGTCGACGCCGTGAAGCAGGGTCATGAGGACAACGTGCTCGAGCAGAAGCCCACGCTGGTCAACCTCCAGTGCGACATCGACCATCCCACCCAGTGCATGGCCGATATGCTGCACATCATTCATGAATTCGGCGGCATCGAGAACCTGCAGGGCAAAAAGATCGCCATGACGTGGGCCTATTCGCCCAGCTACGGCAAACCCCTGTCCGTTCCGCAGGGCGTGATCGGCCTGATGACCCGCTTCGGCATGGACGTGACCCTCGCGCATCCCGAGGGATACGAGGTCATGGACGAGGTCGCCGAGGTGGCCAGGAAGCAGTCCGCGGAAAACGGCGGCTCGTTCACCATCACCAACGACATGA
This sequence comes from uncultured Oscillospiraceae bacterium, assembly GCA_964447605.1. Classification (GTDB taxonomy): domain Bacteria; phylum Bacillota; class Clostridia; order Christensenellales; family CAG-138; genus CAYUTA01. Next base: position 435 of record CAYUTA010000031.1, read on the forward strand.
AGGAAGCGTTCAAGGACGCGGATATCGTGTATCCCAAGAGCTGGGCGCCGTTCAGGGCCATGGAGGAGCGCACCGGGCTGTATGGCAACGGCGACATGGACGGCATCAAGGCGCTGGAAAAGCGGCTGCTGGCCCAGAACGCGGAGCATAAGGACTGGGAATGCACCGAAGAGATGATGCGGCTGACCAGGGACGGCAAAGCGCTGTATCTGCACTGCCTCCCCGCCGATATCACCGGCGTTTCCTGCGAGGCGGGCGAGGTGGCCGCCACCGTGTTCGACCGCTACCGCGATCCGCTGTACAAGGAAGCCTCCTTCAAGCCGTACATCATTGCGGCCATGATCTTCCTTGCCAAGGTCAAGGACCCCGCCAGGATGCTCAAGCAGCTTGAAAAAGCGGGCAGGAAGCGCCATGATGGCATAGAGAAATAAAATAGCTCCATGAAGTTTAGAGAAGAGGGAAAGCGGCGGATTGCTCCGCCGCTTTCGCCTGTCAAAAAGTCCATGGGAGGGTTCGGAGGGCTGCAGCCCTCCGGAGGTTCGTTCCGGCTCCGCCTGATTTGCCGGTGGAACGGATCGCCCGGTTCGGGCGGTTTCCCTGTGCTTCTTGCCGAACGATAGCCCGCAGGGCTTTCGACCGGCTAAATCCGCGCTACGCCGCTCCTTCCGGCAGCCTCCGCGACCGCGGCTGCAACCGCCTTGCCCACGCGCGGATCGAACGCCTTGGGAATGATGTAATCCGCCGAAAGCTCCTCGTCGGAAATCAGCGCCGCAAGCGCGTATGCCGCCGCAATCTTCATTTCATCGTTGATGTCGCTTGCGCGCACGTCGAACGTGCCGCGGAAAATGCCCGGGAACGCCAAAACGTTATTGATCTGGTTGGGAAAATCGCTGCGGCCCGTGGCCACGACCGCCGCGCCGCCAGCCTTTGCCTCGTCGGGAAAGATTTCCGGCGTGGGGTTTGCGCAGGCAAAGATGACCGGGTCGGCCGCCATAGTTTTCACCATCCCGGTGGTCACCATGCCCGGCGCGGATACGCCGATAAACACGTCCGCGCCAACGAGCACGTCGGCCAGACCGCCCGCCTTCTTCTGCCGGTTGGTTATCTGCGCCATCTCGTCCTTAATCGGGTTCATGCCCTCCGTGCGCCCCGCATAGATCGCGCCCTTGCGGTCGCAGAGGATCACGTTTTCAAATCCGTCGGAGAAAAGCAGTCTGGTGATGGAAATCGCCGCCGCGCCCGCGCCGTTGATTACGATTTTAACGTCCTCCTTCTTCTTGCCCACCACCTTGAGCGCGTTGGTCAGTCCGGCAAGCGTGATGACCGCCGTGCCATGCTGGTCGTCGTGGAAGATCGGGATATCGCATTTCTCCTTGAGCTTTTTTTCAATCTCAAAGCAGCGCGGCGCGGCGATGTCCTCTAAATTCACGCCGCCGAAGCTGCCGCTGATAAGATAGATGGTTTTGACGATTTCATCCACATCCTTGGACTTGATGCACATGGGGAACGCGTCCACATCGCCAAAGCTTTTGAACAGCACGCACTTGCCCTCCATGACCGGCATGCCCGCCTCCGGCCCGATGTCGCCAAGGCCGAGCACGGCTGTACCGTCGGTGACGACAAGGCACATGTTCCAGCGACGCGTCAGGTCATAGGACCTGTCGACGTCCTTTTGTATTTCAAGGCACGGCTGCGCCACGCCCGGCGTATACGCCAGCGACAGGTCTTCCTTTGTTTCAACGGGCACCGTTGCGATGACCTCGATCTTGCCTTTCCACTCCTCGTGTTTTTTCAGCGATTCCTTTGCGTAATCCATCAACGTCTCCATCCTTTCGTGTTTTGCTGATACGAAATCATCTCCGGGGCGGCGTGCGGCCGGCCGCCGGATGCATCGCTCATCTTACGTCTTTTCCACAGCCAGCGGCAGTGTGGAGCCGCCGTAGGGCATCACCAGCACGCGCGCAGCCGGTCCGCAGTTTGCCAGCGCCGCGTCGAACGCAGCCTGTACGTTCCCAAACGGCGTGAGGAAGATTCTTTGTACAAACTCCGGCGCAAGCTCGGAGACCAGGTAGATATCCGCCTGCTTCAGCACCATCGCAATGGCCGCCGCCTTGTGCCCGCCAAGCTGGAAGTCCTGTTCAATGCGCGCTATCATGCTTTGCGCATCGGGCGCGGTTGTCATCCATTCCTCAAACACACGCTCGCCCAGCCCCTCCCGGCAGGAACCCACCAGTACGATCACGCCGCCTTCCTTCACGGCGTGCGCAGCATTATCGAGCGCCTTTTGCGTCTGATACAGGTTCAAATCCTTGGGCGCGCCGCCCTGGGAAACCACCACAATGTCCGCGCGCGATGGAATACGCTTGCCGTACAGGCCGTCGAGGAACGCGCAGCCCGCGCGGTGCGCCTGCGTCACGTCGCCTGCAACAGCGTAAACGATATCTTTGCGCTCGTCAAGCACGACGTTGAGGAGGAAGTCCACGCCGACCATCGCCGCGGCCTCCTCGATGTCCTCGCGCACCGGATTGCCCGCAAGCCTGCCCGCGCACGCAGCGCTTTCCACCATCCGGCTATGGTTGCTCTGAATGGCCGCACGCGTGGATACCCCCGGCATGATCGCCTTCGCGCCGCCGGAATAGCCCGCAAAATAGTGGTACTCGATGTTGCCGAGGCAGATGCGCCGGTCCGCCCCGGCCACCGCCCGCACGATATCCACCGGCGTACCCCGGCGTGTCACACCGACAGGCACGCAGTCGGCCGTGTCGCCGTCGATGCAGCAAATCTCAGAAAATGCACGCGCGCCCGCCAGCTTTTTCTGCTCCTGCGGCGTATGCTTTCTGTGGCTGCCCAGCGCGAACACGAGCGTGATATCCTCCGCGCGCACGCCCGCGGCGTACAGCTCGTCGAGCAGCGCGGGCATAACCAGATGCGTCGGCATGGGGCGCGTAACGTCGCTAGTCACGATGGCGACGCGCTCGCCCGGACGCACGATTTCTTTAAGCCGCGGCGTCCCAATGGGTTCGCGCAGCGCGCGCAGCACCTCCGCCTCGCCGGTCAGCCCGGCCGCAAGCGCGTTTGGCAGCAGCACGCCGTCTAAATTTTCATCCGGCACTGTCAGCTCCTGCACGCCCGCGCCGAAGCCCAGTTTCAGCCTCATACGTCCGCCCCCCGTTCCGCCGGGAAGGTCTTTGCCGCATGCCGCAGCGCCCTGACCACAGGCAGCTCCTCACCCGTTAAAAAGCGGATCAGCGCGCCGCCGCCCGTGCAGATATAGGACATTCTCCCGGTCAGGCCGTATTTTTCCGTGGCCGTGATGCTGTCGCCCCCGCCGACCACCGTATACGCCTGTGTATCGCCCAAAGCGGCCCAGACCGTTTTTGTGCCGAGCTCCGTCTCCGGCTGCTCAAACACGCCCATCGGGCCGTTGACAAACACCGTTTTGGCCGCAAGAATCACCCCGGCATACGCCGCCGCGGTTTCCGCACCGATATCCAGCACGCCCGCGTCCGCAGGAATCGCCGCAGCGGCGGCCTCCGCGCGCATGCCGCCGTCAAGATACGCCACATCCTCCGGAAGCATGATTTTATCGCCGTAGCGCGCGAGCACCGGCCGAGCCTTTTCAATATACTCGGCACAGTTCGCGCGGACGATGAAGTCCATGCTCGCGTCGCCGATCCGCACGCCCTTTGCCGCGAGCAGGATGTTGGCCACCAGGCCGCCGGTCAGCACGCGGTCGGCCGTTCCGCCGCCAAGCACGGTTTCCATCATCAAGAACGCGTCGGAAACCTTTGCCCCGCCAAGGACGAACACGCACGGGCGTTTCGGCGCTTCCATCACGCCGGAGATCACGCAGAATTCCTTTTCAAACAGCCGCCCCATCGCGCTTGGCAGCACCTGCTCAAAGCCGCACAGGCTCGGCTGGTCGCGGTGCGCGGCGGCAAACGCGTCGCACACATACAGGTCCGCCAGCGGCGCGAGCTTTGCGACCACCTCGGTCCGCGCCTGCTGCTCGTGGCTTAATCGCAGCTTCATTTCAAACAGCGTCTGCTCCTCGGAGCAAAAGCGCACGTTATCCAGCAGAAGCACCTCGCCGCCGCGCAGCGCGCGGATTTGCGCGCGCGCCGCGGGACCGCACACATCGTCAATGAACTGCACCTCGCGCTCCAATCGTTGCGAAAGCACCTTTGCATGCGGCGCGGTGGTATAAAAGTTCTTATACTCGATATCCGAACCCTGGTGCGCCAGCAGCACCACGCGCGCGCCCCGGTCGGAAAGCTCCCGCACCGTCGGCACGCAGGCCTTGATGCGGTTGATGCTTTTGAGCGTACCGGCTGACCGGTCCACCGGCTGATTGATGTCCACGCGGCACAGCACGGTCTTGCCGGCAACGTCAAATGCGTCAAGCGTATGGATGCCAAATCGCATAGTTCTCCTCCCTTTGCGGCGCCGCGGCTTTTATTTAAATCGTCCGATGCCCAGATACCGGTTGGTCTCCGCGGTGCCCGCCTCGCAGGTTTGCTGCATGCAGCAGGCCGCGCGGACGGCGTCCATCGTCTCGGGTATGGTCACGCTCTCCTGCGGGATATTGATGGCGTACATGATGTCGTCGCCGCTTTCCACGATGCTGTCCTCCCACAGGCCGATTTCGTACATATCGCCGCGGGGATTGCCCAGATCGCGCGCATACTTGAACAAACTCGCGTTGCCGAGAAACCCTTCCGCTATGCGTACCACACGGATGCGCGGATGCGCCTCAAACGCCTCAAGCGCCATCTCCTTTGTGATCTTCCGCCTGCCGTGCGCCAGCACCGTGATGATGTGCCCGTGGGTCACGGGCGTGTGCACGAGGATGCCCGTTGCCTCCACGTGCGGCATGATGGTCATCAGGTCCACCGCCTGGTGGCTGGGCGCCTTATCAATTTGCAGCGCGTTGGTCAGGCCGCGGTGATAGTCGCCCGGGTCGGCCACGCGGCGGACGATGGTAATGGCCACGCGCTCAACGCCGTATCTGCGGTCAAGACAGTCCACGGAGCGGATCAGGCCCGTGGTGTTGCAGCTCGTCAGCTTCAGGTAATCCTTGCCCACGCCGGTTTCATAGTTGGCATAGCCGTGAAAGAACACATCCGCCACGGAGTTCTTCTCGCCGCCCTGGAACACGGCCTTGACCCCCGCCTGCTCATACAGCGCCTTGTTCTTTGCGCCCACGCCGCCCGGGCTGCTGTCGAGCATGACGTCCACCTTACCGATCAGATCGGCAAAATTACCCGCGACGGGAATGCCCAGCGCGTCGAATTGCCCCCGGTCCGCGCCGTCGACTAAATACAGGTCGTACGGCATGCCCTTCTCCTTCAGCGCACGGATGGCCAGCGTCGGCGCAAGATCCGCCACGCCGACAAGCTCCATGTCGCCCTGCAGCGCCACGCCGTCCGCCAGCCGCTGCCCAATCGTGCCGTAACCCGCCACGCCAACCTTGATCTTCTTACTCATACACTTTCTCTCCCAGCTTATAAATTCTGATGACTTACAATTTTACAATGGTCTCCTCGTCCACGGCCTTTTTGGCCGCCAGCGCCCATTGCACGGCCTTGTAGCCGTCCGTCAGGCCCACGACCGGCGGCTTGCCCTCCGCTATCGCGTCGACAAAGCTCTGCATCTCGGCGGTAAACGTCGGCTCCCAGTATTCGTAGAACCACTGCACCGTGGATTGGTGAACGCCGCCCTTGTCCATGCACAGCAGGCGGTCGTTGGTCGGCGTAACGCATACGCGCAGGCAACCCTCCGTGCCAAACACCTCCGTCTCGACATGGTAGCCGTACGAGCAGTTGCGCGTGGTCTCAAACCAGCCCATCGCGCCGTTTCCAAACCGGCACAGGATGCCGCAGTTGTCGATATCGTTGACCGCCGCAAGCCCCTCGTAGGCATACACCCCGCCCAGGCCGTAAACGCTCGTCGCGTCACTGCCTAAAAACCAGCGCGCCGCGTCGTAATCATGCGTGAGCATATCGAACACCAGGCCGCCCGACGTGGGCGAGAATTGGATGATAAACTCCGCCATGCTCGCGGGATCGCGGTTGATCATCTTGATGAGCACGGGCTTGCCGATATAGCCCTCGTCCAGCTTTTTCTTCATGGCCAGATAGGATTTGTCGAACCGCCGGTTGTAGCCCACCTGAAACACGCCGATGCCGCTTGCCTCCACGGCCTTTCTGATGCGGTCGATCTCGTCAAGCGTCATGCCGAGCGGCTTTTCGATATAGACGTTCTTCACCCCCAGTTCTGCGGCGGCAACCGCCAGCTCGCAGTGCGACTGCGAGTTGGTGGCGATCACCACGCCGTCCAGCTCCTGGTTTTTGAACATGTCGCGGTAGTCGGGGTAGCAAAAGCGCGGGCGCATCTCCACGGAAACCGCCTCAAGTTCCCCGGGCGCCACGCTGCAAATGGCGGCCAGCTCCGCGTTGGGGATGTTGTAATGGATATTTGCGGCATGGTTGCGGCCCAGCCGGCCGAGGCCCACGATGCCAAGTTGAATTTTTCTCATGTTCTCTCCTTTCAGCAATCCGCCTGCGTTCCTTCCCGCCGCCGTGCTTACAGCTTCACCGGCATGCCGGTTTCCAGCGATTTTTTGGCCGCCAGCGCAATGAGCACGGGCTTGAGTCCGTCGGTCGCGTCCACCAGCGTGGGTTTGTCCTCCAATACGGCCGTGACAAAACCGTTCATCTCCTCGATAAACGCGTCGTTGTAGCGTTCGAGGAAGAAGTACAGCGGTTTCTCACGGATCACGCCCTCCTCGTTGTAGAGCGTGGTCAGGTTCGGCGTCTCGTTTTCCGCGGTGATGCAGCCCCTGGAGCCAAACACCTCCACACGCTGGTCGTAGCCGTACACGGCCTTGCGGGAGTTGTTGATCACGCCGATTGCGCCGTTTGCAAACTTGAGCGTGACAATGGCCGTGTCCACGTCGCCCGCCTCGCCGATCGCCGGGTCGACGAGCACCACGCCGTTTGAATACACCTCCGTGACCTCGCTGCCGGAGAGGTAGCGCACCATGTCGAAGTCGTGGATCATCATGTCGAGGAAGATGCCGCCCGATACCTTGACATAGGCAACCGGCGGCGGCGCGGGATCGCGGGAGGTCACCATCACGATTTGCGCCTCGCCGATGCCGCCGGCGGCAACCGTATCGTGCACCTTTTTAAAGTTGCGGTCAAACCGGCGGTTGAAGCCCACCTGGAACTTTACGCCCTGCTGCGCCACGGCGTCGATCACCTTTTTGATTCGGTCAAGATCAAAATCAATGGGTTTTTCACAAAACACATGCTTATTGGCCATCACCGCGTCATAGGCGATGATGGAATGCGTGTCCGTAGACGAGCAAACGAGAACCGCGTCGATCTCCGGGTCCGCGACCAGTTCCTTATAATCGCCGTATACCCGCGGAATGTTCCATTGCTTTGCAAGCGCCTTCGCGCTGTCCGCCACCACATCGGAAACCGCCAGGACGGTTGCGTTTGGGATGCGGGACATGATGTTTGATACGTGCAGCCTGCCAATGCGTCCGGCGCCGACTACGCCAATGTTTAAGGTTTTCATGTTGCGCTTCCTTTCTACTGCTTTTATTCAAGATTTCTTTCTGTCTGTAGCCCGGCACGCGTTCGGAGGCGCCGCCTCCGCCCCCCCGCCAAAGGACGGCCTCCCTCTGGAAACCCATTTGTCCGGCAAGGACCTAAAGTCGGAATTCCCAAGGGTGACTGCCTTTGGTCGGGGCGCAGGGACAGAGCCCCTGCAAAAGCGTTGTCCCGCCTCAGTACCTGCGCGCCCGCTCCAGGTGTTCGTCCTGAGCCCTGCGCGCCGCCTGTACCTGCGGGCGGTTGCCGCTGACCTCGGCCACGCCCACGCGCCACCAGCCGCCGTAGCCCTCGGTCATGGATTTGGGCAGCACCTTGATATCGATCAGCGTGGAGACCGTCTGCTTTTTCGCGTCCTCAAGCGCCTGCATAAGCTCCTCGGCTGTGGTCACGGTATAGCCCGCGCAGCCATAGGCCCTTGCGATGGCGGCGTAGTCGATGCGCATGAACGGGCCGGTATGGTGAAGCCGCCCGCCGTCGCCGCGCAGCCGCAGCTCCGTGCACATCGTCTCGTTGCCCTGCCCGACCTGCAGATTGTTGATGCACCCAAAGCCCGCGTTGTCAAACAGCATCACGTTGATCTTTTGCCCCTCCTGCACGGAGGTAATCAGCTCGCTGTGGAGCATGTTGAAGCTGCCGTCCCCGGTCATTGCGTATACCTCGCGCGCCGGGCCGACGGCAAGCTTGACGCCCAGCGCGCCGGAAACCTCATAGCCCATACATGAGTAACCATATTCCATATTGTAGGTGTTGGGCGCGTTCGGCCGCCACATGCGCTGCATACAGCCCGGCAGGCTGCCCGACGCGCCGATGACCACCGCGTCCTCCGCAACGGTATGGTTGATAACGCCCAGCGCACGCGTCTGCGTCAGCGTGGAACCGATATCTTTGGCATACCGCTTCCAGCTTGCGCTGTTTTCGTCCCTGACCTCCGGCGCATAATCCGCGCCACAGATAATTCCATCGAGGCGGTCAAGCTCCCTTGCCCAGCGCGCGCGCGCAGCCTCGATCTGCCCGGTATAGGACGCTTTATAGTCGCCCAACGCGGCGGAGAGCGTCGCGAGCGCAGCCTTTGCGTCCGCAATCACGCGCACCGCGTCGAGCTTATACGCTTGAAACCCGCTGACGTTGAGGTTGACAAACCGCGCCGTCTCCGGAAACAGCCATTTTGACGCCGTGGTAAAATCCGTATAGCGCGTGCCCACGCCGATGACCACGTCCGCCTCTTTGGCAATCTCATTTGCCGCCGAGCACCCCGTCACGCCGATGCCGCCGAGGTTGAGCGGGTGCGTCCAGACCACCGCGCTCTTGCCCGCCTGCGTTTCCCCAAACGGGATGCCGTGGCGCTCGGCAAACTGCCGGAACGTGTCGTTGGCCTCGGAGTACCGCACGCCCCCGCCGCAAATCAGAATCGGCCGCTTTGCCGCGCGGATCACCGCCGCCGCCTCGGCAACGGCATAGTCCGCCGGCGGCCTGCGCTCGATGCGGTGCACACGCTTTGCAAAGAAGCCCTCCGGGTAGTCGTACGCCTCAGCCTGCGCATCCTGCGGCAGCGCGATGCACACCGCGCCCGTGTCCGCCGGGTCGGTCAGCACGCGCATGGCGCTGAGCATGGCCGTCATCAGCTGCTCCGGCCGCACGATGCGGTCCCAGTAACGGCAGACCGGCCGGAACGCGTCGTTGGTGGAGATACCGAGCTCGCCCGGCTGCTCAATCTGCTGCAAGACCGGGTCGGGCTGGCGGGAAACGTAGATATCGCCTGGCAGCAGCAGCAGCGGAATATGGTTGGCTGTGGCGTTGGCCGCCGCGGTGACCATGTTGGCCGCGCCCGGTCCCACCGAGGATGTGCAGGCAAAAATCTGCTTTCTGTGCATCTGCTTGGCAAAGGCCATCGCAGCCTGCGCCTGCCCCTGCTCGTTTTTGCCGTGGTAGATTTCCAGCGCGCGCGATTCCTGCTGAATGGCCTGCCCGAGCCCCACCACGTTGCCGTGTCCCGGCAGCATGAAGATGCCGCGCACAAAGCGGTGCTCAATGTCGTCATAGCGCACATACTGATTTTCCAGGAAACGAATCAGCGCCTGCGCAGTGGTCAAACGTATCGTTTTCATATGCCCTTGCCCTCCTGAAATGTAAATTAAATTAATGAAGTGATCCCGTTTGGTTGCCGGCCCCAACCTGTTGAAAGACCCACGCCGGGCGTGCCATGCGCTTCTTTAGCCGCCGCCCAAAATCGGATCGTTCCAAATGCTTGCCCAACGCAGCGCGCCGGGCGTTACAGAGGCTTTCAAAGACGGGGGCGGCAGCAGCGCTATTCCTCAAGAAACGCCGCGTCCGACTGCATCATCCAGGTATGCGCCGGGTCGTCAATGCGCGTCTTTTTCCACGGGTTGCCGTCCAGATGACGGATGCCCCACACATAGCACAGCCCGTATCCCGGCGCGGCCGCCTGCGAGTGGCAGTCATGCTCGATGACGAGCAGCCCGTTATGCCCCGTGCGGTATACGTTGCCGTTGGCAAACCCCACGCCGAACCCCTGCGGCTTGTCGTAACGGTAAAAATACACCTCCGGCTGGGGGTGGTGGTGCGGCGGGTAGCTGGACCATTTCCCCGGAAAATTGAGCACCTCGCCGAGCACCATGTTCGAGTAGGGCGCGTTTTCATAGTCGAACACGGTCTTGATATTGCGGCGCATCGTTCCCTGCAGTTCCATCAGGCCCGCGCGCTGCGTCTGAATATCCTCCGGCATATAGAACACCGGCGCAAACGCACGGCTGTTTCTTACCATCTGGACATAGATTTCGCAGTGCGTCCCGGCGCGCACGCGCACCGGCGTACCCGCGCATACGTGCAGACAACTCGCTTCCCCGCGAAACGGGTTCGTTCGCGAGACGCAGCGCCCGGCCTGCTCCACGCTCCATTCGGCCGCCCCTTCAAACAGCAGCAGCGCGGCCTCCTTCTCCGGCTCGCACAGTTCAAACTCCTGCTCCGGTTCCAGTATGAGCAGCGCTACGTCCATGCCGATATCCGCGCCCTTTCCCTCCTGTTCGCAGAGATAGTCGTTCCAGCCTTCCGCCAACGCTTCCTTTTGTATATACACGTCTCTGCCGCCCCCTTAAAAATGTTTGGTTTGAGGATTGTGTTTGAAATCAGGTCGTGCTATAATATGCGAAGAGATCAAAATTGCTCAAAAACTAACCATCTTTTAACTATCTTTTACTTAATTATACACAAATCACACAAAACGTCAACATCTATCAGTCAGAAGGGAGAGTACAAAATGTTTCACAGGGAAACCGTCTTTTTGGGGATCGCCCCAATCGGCTGGACCAACGACGATCTGCCGGAGCTCGGCGCTCAAAATACGTTTGAGCAGGCCGTCAGCGAAATGGCGCTCGCAGGCTTTTCCGGCACGGAAATCGGCAACAAGTATCCCAAGGACCCCACCGTACTCAAGCATGCGCTCGACATCCGCGGCATGCGCATCGCCTCGCGCTGGTTCAGCTCGTTTTTGATTACCAGACCGCTTGCTGAAAACGAAAAGGCTTTCGTAGAGGAATTGAAATTCCTCACGGCCGTCGGCGCCAACCGCATCAACGTTTCCGAGCAGAGCCACAGCATCCAGGGCATGCAGGATACGCCGATTTTTGAAAACAAATACGTCATGGACGAGCGGGAATGGGAACGGCTGGGCAAGGGCCTCGACCACCTGGGAAAGATCGCGGTGGACAGCGGCTTCAAGCTTTGCTTCCACCATCATATGGGCACTGTGGTGCAGACCGAGGAGGAGACTGACCGGCTCATGCGCCAGACCGACCCGCGCCATGTATTCCTCTGCTATGATACCGGCCATTTCACGTTCTCCGGCGTGGACCCGGTGATGATGCTCGAGCGCTACGCCGACCGCGTCGGCCACGTCCACCTCAAGGACATGCGTCTGCCGGTTGTGGCGCAGGCACGGCGCGAGCACTGGAGTTTCTTAAAAGCGGTCAAAAACGGCGCTTTCACCGTGCCGGGCGACGGCGACGTGGACTTTGCGCCCGTATTTTCCACGCTTGACAGAGCCGGGTACAGGGGCTGGCTGCTGGTGGAGGCCGAGCAGGATCCCGCCAAGGCGCCGCCTTTTGAGTACGCGCTCAAGGCGCGCGCTTACATCGGCGCGCACACGGGCCTGTAACCGCCATTCACGACGGCGCGCATGCACGCCGGGGGCTTTTATAGCGGACACGCCTTCCAATATTACATAAATATACCCATTAGTTTACTAATATTGTTGTCATGTATTTAGGATAATCCTGTGTGCTGCTGTTGACAGATTGATTGGTATATGCTAAACTGCAATATAGTAAATTTATATATCTGCATATGTTTCAGCGTATGGCGCTGTCCGAATCGTTTTCATCGTCCCTTTTCCCGACCGCCGCAGAAAATAGAGCTTCTGTTTATTGAACGGAATCGCCGGATTGGCATGATCGTCAGTATTGTTTTTTACTCCCAACCGGTACGACCATATTTTTCCATAATTGGATGGGAGCCCCCGTCCACATAAAAAAAAGGAGGAATTCATAACGATGAAGAAATTGTTAGCTCTCGCAATCGTAGTTGTCATGGCCTTTATGGCGGTGGCATGCGCCGCACCGGCGGAAACAACGGCTCCCGCGGCGGATGCCGGCGGCTTCACCATCGGCGTATCGCTGTATGCGCGCGACCAGTTCATCAGCAACCTCGAGCAGGGCATTCTGAAGGCCGCCGAGGCCGCGGGCGTGACGGTGGACTCCCAGGAGGCCAACAACGACACGCAGAAACAGCAGGAGCAGGTTCGTACGTTCGCCGTCAAGGGCTATGATGTCATGATCGTCAATCTTGTCGACACCTCCACTGCGGAAACCATTCTTGCCGAAGCGGGCGACATCCCGGTCATCTTCGTCAACCGCCGCCCGGACGATTCCGTCCTCAAGGTTGGCAAGTATGCCTATGTCGGCTCGCAGGAATGGGATGCCGGCAAGATGCAGGCCGAGTTCCTGGCCAAGTTCTTTGAAGGCCGCACCGACCCCATCAACTACGTGCTGTTCATGGGCCAGCTGGGCCTCGAGAATACGCAGCAGCGCACCGAGTCCGTCAAGACCGAGCTTGAGAACGCGGGCTTCACGCTCGCCAAGGTATTTGAAGATACCGCAAAGTGGGATCGCGCGACCGCGATGGACATGATGCAGACGTTCATCGGCACCGGCGCCTCGTATGACTGCGTCATCTGCAATAACGACGAGATGGCGCTCGGCGCAATCGAGGCCATGAAGGGCGCGGGCGTTGACCTGGCCAAGATTCCGGTGGTCGGCATCGACGCCACGGTGATGGCCTGCGAATCGATCCTCAACGGCGAGATGGCCGCGTCCGTCTTCCAGGATGCTTCCGGACAGGGCGAAAAGTGCATCGAGTTTGCCATTAAGGCCGCCAAGGGCGAACTGACCGAGCAGTTCGGCTGGGTGCCGTTCCAGCCGGTCGGACCGGACAACGCCGCCGAGATCAAGATTCTGCAGGGCGGCTGAGCCCAAATGCCCGCCCTCATGCAGGGGTGAATGAAAATCTAAGGCCTGCCGGCGCCGCACGGCGCCGGCAGGCCGTCAAAAAACGGTGTTTTTGACGGGGTACCCGCAGGTTGCCTCTTGTCCCGCAGGCTCCCGGGCGGCAAAATGCACAAAGCCTGGGCGGCGGGCGCGCCTGTTGTCCCTGCCCATATTGAAAAAAAAGCTTTCCTCTCGGAGGGACTTTTTTGACACGCTGCCGGCGCCGTGCGGCGCCGAATTTGATAAAGTCATTCTTGCTTTTCTTAACGATAAGATCCTTAGATTCCAAATCGCATAAATGGAAGACAAGCTATGGGAGGTGCGCGTGAATTGAGTGAATATGTGCTCGAAATGTTAGATGTGTCCAAAAGCTTTCCCGGCGTTCAGGCGCTCAAAAACGTGTCGTTCCGTTTGCGCCCCGGTACAGTGCACGCGCTCATGGGAGAAAACGGGGCCGGGAAATCGACGCTTATGAAATGTCTGATCGGGTTGTATCAGATGAACAGCGGCAAAATCCTCATCGACGGAACGGAGGTCCAGATCCATAATCCGCTCGAGGCGTCGCGCCACGGTATTTCTATGATTCATCAGGAATTATCGCCGGTCACCGAGCGCAGCGTCGCCGAAAACCTGTTCCTTGGCCGAATTCCGGTGTCGGCCAAGCTGTTCACCAACCATAAATTACTGTACAAACAGGCCGGTGAAACGCTCAGGAGCCTTGGCATCGATATCTCGCCCCATGAAAAAATGGGGAATCTGACCGTCGCAAAGATGCAGATGGTGGAAATCGCCAAGGCCGTTTCGCAGGACGCTTCCATCATCGTGATGGACGAGCCGACGTCCTCGCTGACCAGCACCGAGGTGCTTCAGCTGTTCGGCATGATCCGCAACCTGAAGGAAAAGGGCGTCGCCATCATCTATATCTCGCATAAAATGGACGAGATTTTTGAAATATGCGACGAGGTTACCGTATTCCGTGACGGCGAAATGGTCGGCACAGATCTGGTTTCCAACATGGACATTCAAAAACTGATCCACCTGATGGTGGGCCGCGATTTAGACGCCCTGTTCCCAAAGATAGACTGCCCCATTACCGACGTCGTCATGGAGGTCCGGGACCTGGCCGCGGGCAACGCGTTCTCCGGCGTGAACTTTGAGCTGAGGCGGGGCGAAATTCTGGGCTTTGCCGGGCTGGTGGGCGCCGGGCGCACCGAAGTCCTCGAGACGCTGTTCGGCCTGCGCAAGAAGACGGCGGGCGCCGTCAGGATCAACGGCCGGGATGTTGAAATCAAATCCCCCGCCGACGCGCTGAAAAACGGGCTGGCCATGCTTACAGAGGACCGGCGCGGCACGGGCATCATCCCGGTTTCCAGCGTTTCAAGCAACATAGTCGTGGCCAATCTGAAAAAATACGTCCGCAAGAGCGGGTTTATCAACCACCGAAAAATCTATTCAGACTCAGATGAGTACATCAACCGAATCGAAATCAAAACGCCTTCCAAGGATACACTGATTCGTGATCTCTCCGGCGGCAATCAGCAGAAGGTGCTCGTAGCCCGCTGGCTTTTGACGCACCCGGACATCCTGTTTGTGGATGAACCGACGCGCGGCATCGACGTCGGCGCAAAGGCGGAGATTCACTCTCTGATCACCAAAATGGCCGGCGAGGGCAAGGCAATCATCATGGTGTCCTCCGAAATGCCGGAGGTGCTCGGCATGTGCGACCGCATTCTCGTCATGCACGAGGGCAGGCAAACGGGCGTCATCGACCGTTCGGAGGCCTCGCAGGAGCGCATCATGGCCTATGCCACCAGCACGCACGAAGCCGCATCGAACTGATACTAAGGAGGTTATAAACCCAATGGAAGCTCAAATGGCCAAAAGAAATTTCAATGTAAAGGCGTTTGCAAATAAATACGCCATGTATATCATTCTGCTGATACTCATCGGCATCTTTGGCATTGCCTCGCCGGCGTTTTTTACCGGCAAGAACTTTGTCAACATCCTCACCTCGGAATCCAGCCGCGGCCTGCTGGCGCTGGGCGTCGCCTTCTGCATCATCTCGCGCGGCATCGACCTCTCGCTCGGTTCGGTCATGGCCGTTTCCTCGGTATTCTCCGCTGCGCTGGTGCAAAAGCTCACCTATTCCCCGCTGATTATTCCAAACCTCGGCTACGTGCCCGCATGGGCGGCGATCCTGGTCGGTCTGGCCGTCGGCACCGCCTTCGGCCTGATTAACGGCCTGCTTGTCGCATACACCAAGATTCCGCCGTTCATCGCCACCCTCGGCTCGATGACCATTGCGCGCGGACTCGCGCTGCTGTTTACCAACGCGTACCCCGTGCCGATGCTGCGCGAGGACTTCACCATCATCGGACAGGGCACGATGTTCGGCTTTTTGCCCAATATTGTGTTCGTGTTCCTGCTGATGGCCGTCATCGCCAACACCCTGCTGAATCACACGCGCTTTGGCAAGAATCTGTTCGCGGTCGGCGGCAATGTGGACGCGGCGAGGGCCGCCGGCATCAATGTCGAGCGCACGCTGGTCGCAGCCTACTGCTGGTCCTCCTTCTGCGCGGCGCTTGCCGGCGTTATGGTCACCTCCCGCAGCGCGTCGGGCATTGCGTCCCTCGGCGAAGGGTACGAGCTCGACGGCATCGCAGCGGCAACCGTCGGCGGCGTGTCGCAGACCGGTGGCGTCGGCTCCATCGTCGGCTGCCTTGGCGGCATTCTGGTGCTCGGCGTTATCAACAACGGCCTGCTGATCCTCGGCGTTTCTCCGTATCTGCAAAAGATCATCAAGGGCGCCATCATCGTCATTGCCGTTGTGTTCGATATGCGAAAGGTCGCGCGCAAGAAGTAAGCCGGCGGGGACTGCTGCGGCAGGGTAACTCCGGCATGATTGACGCCGCTTTTGACGGGTCCTGCTTTCCAGCCGCCAGCGTTGCGGACTTGGCAGGAAAATGCCCGAAACGTTTTTTCGATAGGGTCAGGGGAGGATTTTCCCCTGGCTCTCAGCGTGTCAAAAAATATGCCGCGGGCTGCTGTGTCAACCCGCGCACGATGTATACGAGGGAAGCGGCAAACAATCCGTTATTTTCAGCGGCGTACGCGGTGAAAATGTCACGCTGCCTGCAGGATTGCCACGGCATCCCTGCAAGAAAAGCCCGCGCCACAGCGCGTTTCCGTCATGTTTTCGACGGGCGCTTCCCTGAAATTACCGGCCCTCAAGGACTCTGATCCTTTTTCACACACGCGTCAGGAGGAGTTTGCGCCATGAAAATCTGCTTCAATCAGGCGACGACCATGAAAAATTCAACTTTGGAAACAGATCTGGAGTATTGCGACAAAATCGGTTATAATAACATCGAAATTCGACTGGATAAGCTGCGCGATTATCTGACGCGCCATACGCTGGACGAGCTGCGCGCGTTTTTCGACGCGCACGCCGTCAAGCCCTATGCGTTCAACGCGCTGGAATTCATCAATTTCCGTGACGAGGCGGGCTTTGCCGAGATCATGGACGGCCTGCTGTTCTGCTGCGAGGCCGGCGACGTGATCGGCTGCCACAGGGTCGTCATTGTACCGACGTTCCACGTTGGCGAAAAAACGCTGTCCGAAATCCGTGAGGAGACCGTGCGCGCCGTCCATATCATGGCCGACTATGCGGAGCCGCGCGGCATGGAGCTTGCGTTTGAATTCGTCGGCTATCCGGACTGCTCGGTCAATACCTTTGGGCAGGCGTACGATATCGTGCGGACGGTGAACCGCAAAAACGTGGGAATTGTGCTCGACTGCTTCCATTTCCACGCGATGGGTTCCCGGATTGAAGACCTTGCCGCCGCTGACGCGGGGAAGATCTTTATCTTCCACCTGGATGATTCCGAGGATTTGCCCGTTGGCGCCGCGCGCGACCATAACCGCCTTATGCCCGGCGACGGCGCGATTGACCTTGCGGCGATTTTTACCGCGCTCAAGCGGATCGGCTACGACCGTATGGTCTCAATTGAGCTGTTCCGGCCGGAATACTGGGACTGGCCGGACGAAAAAACCATCCGCGTCGGCTATGAAAAGACCTGTGCGGCCATCGCCCCCTATTTCCCGATTGGATAATCCGCGCCGCGAACGCGGCGGGGAATCCCATCCCACGAAAGGAACAACTATGCGACTCGATCGGCTCAACGATATGGAACGCTACGTGCTCAACAACGGAACGGCTACTTTGGAAGAACTCTGCCATGAATTTCAGGTGTCAATGAATACGATTCGCCGCGATGTGGCGGATATTCTCAAGCGCGGCAACCTGAAAAAGGTCTATGGCGGCGTTTCCGCAAGCGCCCCCGTTGTGCCGGTGGCGATTCCCATATCGGAGCGCGCCGCAAAGAACGGCTCTGCCAAGCAGGCCATCGGCCGCCTAGCCGCGTCGCTTGTGCACGATGGGATGAGCATTTTTTTAGACTCCGGCTCCACCACCATGCGGCTGCTGCCCTATCTGGCCGAGCGCAGCAACGTTACGGTCATTACGCACAGCCTGACCGCGCTTTACGAGGCCGCCAAATATCCCTCGCTGCATGTTCTGGCGCTCGGCGGGCTCTATAACCCCACCACCTCTTCGTTCGTCGGCGGCTCAACCATCGAGGAAATTTCACGGATGACCATCGATATGGTGTTCCTGGCGGCAACGGGCGTTTCACTTGAGCACGGCCTGTCGAACACAACCTACTTTGAGGTGGAAATCAAACGCTGCGTGGCCATGCAAAACGACTGCATCGTGCTCATGGCCGACCACACCAAGTTTGATCACGACGCGCTGCTGACATACTGCCGGTTTGAAGACCTCTCCGCCGTGGTGACCGACAAGCCCCTTTCGGAAGCGTATATGGACGTGATCCGGCAAAACGAGATTCTGCTGCTGACGCCGGAGACAGAGGGGTAGGCCGCGCGGGCCGTTCCCCGGCCGCAATGCAGCCGCAGCAGTTAAGCACTGCGGCGGACGATTTTCTTTCAAAGGGGTTTGCTGCGGTTCCTTTTCTATGGCGGGAATTTTGCGTGCGGCGCAGTGCGCAACCGCTCCGGCATGCCGTTATGCCCGGAACGCGCCCTTTATCCCTCCGCCCGCCGCGGTGGATACGGCAGGCCGAGCAGGCGGTATTTGACCTCCAGCTTCTTTTCATATAAAACCTGCTGATCGAAGCTGCCCTGCACGAACGCAAGCCCGTTTTGCCCCATACGCGCGCGCTCCTCCGGACTTTCATACAGCCGCCGCATGGCCGCAACCAGCGCGTCGACATGCTTGACCGCAACGAGCAGCCCAGTTTCGCCATTGCGCATCGCGCTGCGCGCGCCGGAAATATCGGTCACAATCACCGGAACCTGCATGGCCTCGGCCTCGATGATCACATTGCCAAAGCCCTCGCGGTAGCTGGGCAGAATGCTCACGTCCAGCGTGGAGATATACTGCTCCACCTCGTTGGTAAAGCCCGTATAATGGATGCGCGGCTGGGCTTTAGACCATTCGAACAGCTCCTCGCAGATGGGCTCCGCGTTGTCCTTCGGCCCTATGATGATCAGCGCCGCGTTCTCATAATCGGCAAGGATGCGCCGCGCGGCGGAAAACAGCTCGTTAATGCCCTTGTCGCGCGTAATACGCCCGACATAGCCGAATGCAAACGCGCTTTCCGGCACGCCGAGTTCCGCACGCTTCGCAGCGCGCCACCGCGCCTTCTGCAACACGTCA
The DNA here is from genome assembly GCA_964447605.1 of uncultured Oscillospiraceae bacterium. Lineage (GTDB taxonomy): Bacteria > Bacillota > Clostridia > Christensenellales > CAG-138 > CAYUTA01. The sequence goes on from CAYUTA010000031.1 coordinate 19,355, forward strand.
AACTTGGCAAAATCCACGCCGTTCGGGCTGCCGTTCCAAACCACCTCGCTGTTTTGCGTCGAATAGATTCCGAGCGCCCGGCAGATCTCAAGGCTGTCGCGGCTGTCGGTGGTGATAAACGTGGAGTTGCGGCAGATCGTTCGCTCCACAAACAGCATGAGCCGGCGGCCAAGGCCGGTGAAGCCCTGAAACCGCAGCCCCCACTGGCTGTACAGCCGGACCGGCACGCGCGCAAGCCTGGCTGCAATGCTTGCGCAAAACGAAACGTTGATGGTGATATAGTGCACCATGTCGAACCGTTCTTTTTTAAAGAAGCGGTACAGCGTGGCAATGGTCTTGATCGCCGAAAGGCTCATGCCGCGGGTCGTTTCGATGGGCACGAAGCGCAGCGTTTCCGGCACGAGCGCGGCAAACGCCTCGTCCGGCGAGCATACAAGCGTAATCTCCAGTTCTCCGCTTGCACGCGTCTGCTGGTATTTTGCCTGCTCGAGAATAAACGTTTTCATCGTGGCCGATACGGTGGTCATCATGCAGACCTTTTTCATGCGTGCAATGTCCTTTCCTGCAGGGGCGCTTTATGGGGTCTCTCTCCCCATACCCCCGCTTAGGGAGGGTCGTCCCCAACACCCTGTTGCGCGGGCGTTGCCATCCCGCGCGGCAAATGGATTCCCGAAGGGCTCGAAGGGCTGTCGTCCTTTGGGTACGTTGGGGGGCTCCGCCCCCCCAACGCACCGCCCGCCGCCGTTACCCGGCCACGTTCTCGTGCGGCGGCTCGACAAAGGTCGGCACCATCACGCGGACCACCTCCACCACGCGGCTGTCGTTGTGTTCGGCGGCGACGCGCAGCGTTTGCAGCTGCGTTTCAAACAATCGCTCATCCTGCTCAATCGCGGGCGCGATCATGATGCGGTCATGGTCGGTCCGCCGCATACGGTGCTCCTCCTCGTCCATCAACAACTCTTCATAGAGCTTTTCGCCCGGTCGCAGACCCGTATGCACAATATCAACGGATACGCCCGGCTCATAGCCATAGAACCGGATCAGCTGCTTTGCCAGATCCTCGATGCGGATGGGCGCGCCCATGTCCAGCACAAAGATGGAGCCGGAGCTCGCGTTGGCCGCCGCCTGCAGCACCAGCTGCGAAGCCTCCGGTATGGTCATAAAATAGCGGATGATATCCGGATGCGTCACCGTGACGGGGCCGCCCGCCTTGATCTGCTTTTCAAACAGCGGAATGACCGAGCCGTGGGATCCAAGCACATTGCCAAAGCGCACGGCCATGCACTTCATCTGCGTATGCTTGGCATAGTACTGGATCAGCATCTCGGTGATGCGCTTGCTGGCGCCCATGATATTCGTGGGATTGACCGCCTTGTCGGTGGAAAGCAGCACAAACCGCGCCGCGCCATGGCCGCTGGCGACCTCCAGCGTATTGAGCGTGCCGAAAACATTGTTTTTGATGGCCTCGGCGGGACTGTCCTCCATCAGCGGAACATGCTTATGCGCCGCGGCATGGAAGACCACCTGCGGCCGGTAGGCTGCAAAAACCTCCGTCAGCCGCTCACGGTCGCGCACGGAGCCGACCAGCACCAGCAGCGGGCAGTCCTTGCCATATTTAAGCCGCAACTCGCATTCGAGCTCATACGCGCAGTTTTCATAAATATCGAACACGATCAGCAGCTTCGGTGAAAAGCGCATGATCTGGCGGCACAGTTCGGACCCGATCGATCCGCCGCCGCCGGTAACAAGCACGGTCTGATTGGTCAGGTATTCGTGGATATTCTCGATGTCGAGCCTGACCTCGTCGCGCGAGAGGAAGTCGGAGATGTTCAGCTCGCGCACAAACATATTGTTGGGCTTGCACGCGTCGTCGGAGCTTTGTATCTGGCTCGAAATACGCACGCGGCACTTGGTATGCTGGCAGGTTTTGACCAATGCGTTGAGCGCCTCGCCCCGAAGCGACGGGATGGCGATGATGATCTCGTCCACATCGTACCGCTCCGCAAGGCGCGGGATATCCTCCGTCCTGCCGCGCACGGTCACGCCCTGGATACGCAGCTTTTGCTTTTGCCTGTCGTCGTCCACCAGCACCACCGGCTGCCCGAGCCCCGGGTCAAGACGGCACATGCTCATGACATACGAGCCCGCAATGCCTGCGCCGACAATCATCAGCCGCGGACTCTTCATCCGACCCGCGGACTTGTTTTTGCGCAGCGCGCTGGACAGCATGCGCCAGAGCATGCGTGATCCGCCGATTAAAATGACCGCCAGCAACGCGTGCATGCACAGCACCGCGCGCGATACGCTCCATTTCAAAATCCAGTTGGCCAGCAGCAGCGCCAGCGCAGCCGCCGCGCAGGTCATGCTCAGCCGGAGCACCTCGTTCACGCCTGCGTAACGCCACAGCACGTCGTAGGTTCCGCCAATGAAAAGCGCCACGATGTACACGCCCAGTATGACCGTCAGGTGCGTAAACGTGTTGGCAAACTCAAGATTAAATCCTTTTTCATAACGCAGCACCAGCGCAACGTACAGCGCCGCGGCGACAAATACCAGATCGGCAAGCACCTGCGCCGCGCGGCGAACCCATTTATTTTTCCTTAAATAGCTCATTTGCGTTCCTTACAACCTCCAGTAGCGGCACCCCAGCTCTTTGAGCATATCCTTGCTCCACATACTCTTGACGTCGATGACCACATTCAATGCCGGGTCGCCGGGCCTGAACATGCGTGCAAGCTCCGCGCCGGTCAGGCTTGCAAACTCCCTGTGCGCCACGGCCAGAATGACGCAGTCGACATTACAAATCTCCCGATAATCCGCCAGCTCGAGTCCAAACTCCTCCCGCACCGCCCGCACGTCGGCCCAGGGGTCGGCTGCCAGCGGCACAATGCCCATCTCCCTCAGGCGCTCGATGATATCGACCACCTTGGTATTGCGCGTATCGGGGCAGTTCTCCTTAAAAGCAACGCCCAGCACCGCCGCGCGCATGCCCTTGACGGGCTTGCCGGTAAGAATCAGCTGGCGGATGGTCTGATCGGCCACATAGTTGCCCATGCTCTCGTTGGCACTGCGGCTGGAGGTGATGACGTGACTGTTGATGCCGTAGGCGTTCATGCGGTCGATAAAATAATACGGGTCCACCGCGATGCAGTGCCCGCCGACCAGGCCGGGGCGGAACTTGAGCGCGTTCCACTTGGTGTCCATGGCGGCCAGCACGTCCTGTGTATCGATGCCCATGGCGTTGAGCACCATCGCAACCTCGTTGACAAACGCCACATTGGCGTCGCGCTGGCTGTTTTCAACCAGCTTGGCCGCCTCCGCCACCTTGATGCACGGCGCGCGGTACACGCCCGCCTGCACAACCTGTCCATAAACCTCCGCAATGGTTTCGAGCGCGTCCTCGTCGCAGCCGGACACAATCTTTGTAATCTGCGTGACCGTATGCACCCGGTCGCCCGGGTTGATGCGCTCCGGCGAGTAGCCGATCTTGAAATCCTCCCCGCACCGCAAGCCGGACTGCTTCTCCAGAATGGGAACGCAGATATCCTCCGTTACGCCGGGGTAAACCGTGGATTCATACGATACCACCGAGTCCCTTTGCAGGTTGCGGCCGATCATCTCCGTTGCGGACTCGATAAACCGCAGATCCGGCAGCTTGTTTTCATACGTCGGCGTCGGCACGGCCACAATGAAGAACCTTGCGTGGCGCAGCTCCGCTTCGTCGCTGGTAAACAGCATATTCGTAGCCCGCACCGCCTCGTCGCCCACCTCGTTGGTAGGGTCCACGCCGTTTCGGTACTGTGCAATCCTGGCCTCGCTCGTATCAAATCCGATCACGTCGAACCGCTTTGCAAACTCAATGGCCAGCGGCATTCCGACATAACCAAGCCCCAGTACGGCAAGCTTTTCCCGCCTTTGCCTAAGCGCCTCAAACAGCGTTCTATGCAACTCCATATCGTTTCCCCCGTCGTATTTTAATTCCGGTCGGCAGGGGCTCCATGCAACCCGTTCCGCCGCATGCGCGGCCGTCCCCCAACGTCCTGCGCCATATGACCGCGGCTTCCCGCGGCTCGGAAAAGTCCGCCGCGCGCCTATTTCAGGAAGGATCGCAGCGTATCGCCGTCGAGTGAACGCATCCAGCCGACTACGCGGCCGATTCCCTCGTCCAACGCGACCTTCGGCGTATAGCCGAGCCTTTCATGCGCCTGATCCACGCAGACCGTGCGGCGCACCACGTCCGGCTCGCCGCTGTTGCTTACGATAATTTCGGAAGACGAGCCTGTTTTTTCAACGATCAACCTGGCCAGATCGAGGATGGAAATGATGTTGTTGGGGTTGCCGATGTTGAAAAACTCGCCCCGGTACGCCGAGGTAAGCGCGCGCGACACGCCGTCGATAAAATCGCCGATATAACACCACGCACGAATTTGCCGCCCATTGCCATCGATCACAATGGTGTCGTCAAGCAGCGCCTGCGCGACAAACTTGCTCATGGCGTTGCTGCCAAGCCTGTTTTCGCCGAATACGTTAAAGGGCCGCACAATCACCGTCGGTACGCCGCGCTCGCGGCAGTAGGCGTTAACCAGATGCTCACACAGCACCTTGCTGGCCGCATAGTTCCAGCGGGCCTCATTGGCGGGACCGACGCGCAGATCCATGTCTTCCCTTGCCGTTTCCACATCCCGCCCATAGACCTCGCTGGTTGAAAAGGTCAGGAACTTTTGCAGGCGCTTTTGCCGCTCCGCAAGCTGCAGCGCATTGTGGCACGATGCATAGTTGGTGGTGATGGTCAAAATGGATTGCTCCACAATCCTATGGATTCCGAGAATCGCCGCGGCGTGCACGATATAATCAAAGTCGTCGCCAAGCGCAAGCACCGCGCCCAGGTCCGTCGCGTCCAGCCGCTTCAGCGTCACGTTGGGATGTGTCAAAAGATTCGTAAACCGCAAACTGGAACGGGTAAAATCGCAGGCATCTGCAATAACAATGCGATGGTCGTCGCAATACCGCGCGGCCAGCGCGCCGCCGATGAAGCCGGCGCCGCCAATGATAAGTATTTTTTGCACGGAACTCTTTTCTCCTTATTCCCACGGCGGCCTGTGAAAGCATATAAAACGCCATGTTAGATATTCATTATTATAATGAAATCCGGCCAATCGTCAATACGGCGGCGCAGACTGCCAGAAATCCCCTCCACAGGGAAGGGGGAAACGCCGGCGGCATGCGCGCATGCGCCCTGCCGCCGATTAGAAAAGGACGTCTCCCGCACGCAGCGGACGGGGGCTTTCGTATTGTCTGATAATCAGTGAGCCGTCCAATGTCCGGATAATCGGCATGCCGTCAAAGACCTCGATGATCTCCCCGACGCTATACCCGGAGAAGTCTAAAATGGAGTCGAACGGCGCCGCCTCCCATACGGTTACCGTGCTTTGTCCGCCGTCATCCATATGGGCAAAAGCGCCGGGAAATGGTTTTGTCACGCCGCGTATCAGATTGTAAATCTCTCTTGTTCTCTTTGTAAAATCAATTTTGCCGTCCTCCGGCGTTCGCTTTTTATAGAGGGAATCGAAATCCTTGCTTTGGCTGTTGATGGAAATGGCATGATTTCGATACGCATCCAGCAGTTGTTTCACCATTTCATAGGAACACAGCAGGTTTTTATACTGCAGGGTTCGGATGGTGTCCTGACCGGTAATCTGAAACATGCGGTTGGTAAAGACGTTCGGACTGTCTGCATCCTTGTCATAGCGAAACAGGTTTAAGATAAATCTGTCGTCACCGTGAATAATCGACCAGTTCAGCGGGGAACGTCCCCTGCCGTACGGCAGATATGCACAACTGCCGTGGAATCCAAATATTCCCGCTTCAAATCTGTCCAGTACATATTGCGGAATCAACCGCTGCCATCCCATACACACGGCTATCCCAAAAGTATTTGACGAGAAGAACCGCCTTGTGTCCTCGTCCCCCATAGCGTAATCTTTGACCTTGAACAGCGCTATTGCGTTTTCTTTTGCCACATCATCAATTGCAGCAAACCCGGAAATATGACTGGTATTAATCTGGGTTTCATCAATTGTGATAATACAGTCCGGCTTGTTCTTGGTATGTATCAGGTGATTTACCATCGTAATGGTCGTATCTTTTGTTCCAATCATACAAAAGTTATAGTTCATTCAAATATCCCCTTACATATTTTGTTTCACAATTCAGCGTATCAATGAATTCGGTCCGTTTCTCTTCAATCAATGTTTGCAGATTCCGCAGGGTGTCATATCCCGTATCCGTCCATGTGTATGGATGGCATAGGATCTGCACCCGGCGGAAATCAATGAAAAACTGCTCACACGGGTACGAATAGGGCGCTGTGTATTGCCAGCAGCTTTTAGAATCCGCTATATATTTGACCATGTCGGCCGGTTTTGCCGCGCCTTCTTCGAAATAGGTAAAATACTTGGGGGCATATGCGTTTATAACCCCCGGTATATTAACCGTGTGTTTCAATACTGCCGGGCACGGACGGTGAAAAGAAAAGCGGTCGATGGGCAACGCAAGATAATCCGACAGCAGCATGAGCTCATATTGGATTTGTTTTTCAATTTGCATCAAATCCTTCATGCCATTGAGGTGAAAATGCAGTCCGATATGGTGCCCCATGTCTGATAACGCCTTGATATAGTCTTTATTTTTTGCGGATAGAACATTATAGGCGTTATTTGTCACTTGAAAAAAGAATGTTGAGGCAATCCCCAGTTTCTCTTCCAGCTTACCCAAGCCGTATGCCCGATATGGGGAAAACTCCACATCGTGGCGGAGTAATATGAATTCGGGGGCGCGCCCGTCAAGTACGTCCGCATAGTCGCACAGGCGCTTGGTATTCAGGATTTCTTTGCACAGATCCGTGTAGCTGCCATATGAAAAAAGAAAGTCCGCCATCCGTCTGATTTCCGTCCCCTTATAAAAAGTTTTGTCGTTCACAGTATAACATGTTTCGAAATAAGCGTATATGTTTCTCATAAAAGTATCGTAAAAATGTGTATTGCAAATCCCCGTCCGTCAATCGAAACGGCACAAAGTGGCAGGCGTTGGAGCCGTTTGCGCTATGGCGGCCGCCGCGTGCCCGGGACGGCGCGCGGTTAAATATCGGAATTGAATTTTAAAAAAGCGCGAATACTATGCGCATGAATGAGCAATTGCATCAGGAGGGAACGCATTGGCAAAGGTCAAATTTGACGCGCAGGCCTATCAGGAGCGGGTGCTTGAGCAGATGCCCAAGAGCCCGACGGGCAAGATGTGCCTGCGCGCATTCTGGACGGGCGGGCTGATCTGCTGTGTTGGGCAGGCGGTCAGCGATTTGCTCGATTATTTCTTCATGCTCAGCAACGATCAGCTTGCGGCGGCGACGGCCATCGTGATGGTGTTCTTCGGCGCGTTTTTAACCGGCATCGGCGTATATGACAGGATCGGTTCCTATGCGGGCGCCGGCTCGGTCGTGCCGATCACGGGGTTTGCCAACTCGGTGGTCGCCCCGGCCATCGAGTTCAAGCCGGAGGGGCTTGTAATGGGCGTTGCCGCAAAGATGTTTAACCTCGCCGGCCCGGTGCTGGTATATGGAATCGGCAGCTCGATCATCGTCGGACTGCTCTATCTGATATTCGGAGGCTGATACCAATGGGAAAAAAACGTTCCGGCAGCCGCACGCTGCTGTTTTCTGCAAGGCCGCATCTGGTTTCCTCCGGCGCGGTCGTGAGCAAATTCGAGGGCGACGGCCCGCTTGGCAAGCACTTTGACTATGTGCTCGAAGACGATACCTGGGGCGAGGACAGCTTTGAAAAGGCTGAGCGCAAGATGTTTGAGCAGGCCGTACGCATGGCGCTCAACAAAACCGGGTTGCAGCCCGAAAAGCTGCACTGCCTGCTCGGCGGCGACCTGCTCAACCAGATTGTGACCGCAAACTTTGCCGCGCGCCAACTCAATGTGCCGTTTCTCGGCCTGTACGGGGCGTGCTCGACAATGGCCGAATCGCTGCTGGTCGGCGGCATGCTGGTGGACGGCGGCTACGCGGAAACGGTCGCCTGCACCGCGTCGAGCCACTTTTCCTCCGCGGAGCGGCAATATCGCTATCCTCTGGAGATGGGCACGACCTCGCCGCCCACCGCGCAGCGCACGGTCACCGGCTCCGGCAGCATCCTGCTTGCCGAAACGCGCATAAGCGAGCAGGACCCGTTTTCGCGCATCCGCGTATGCGGCGCAACCATTGGGCGCGTTGTGGACCTCGGCATCTCCGACGCCAACAACATGGGCGCCGCGATGGCTCCCGCGGCGGCGGATACCATTGTAACACACCTTTCGGACATGCAGCGCACGGTGGAGGATTACGACATGATCGTCACCGGCGATCTTGGCCGGTTTGGCACGCAGATGCTGTTTACGCTGTGCAAGGACCACGACGTGGACCTCTCCGGCAGGCACATTGACTGCGGTAACCTGATCTATCCGGTCGAGGAAAAATATAACTGCGGCGGCTCCGGCTGCGGTTGCTCGGCTGTGACGCTTTCTGCCTACCTGCTGAATCTGATCGAGCACGGCGACGTAAAGCGCATGCTGTTCCTCGCCACGGGCGCGCTGCTCTCCCCCGGCAGCTCCATGCAGGGCGACAGCATCCCGGGCATCGCGCACGCGGTCGTACTGGAGCGGGAGGAGTTGTTATGAACGGCGTGCTGCAATATCTCATCGCGTTTGCCGTGGGCGGACTCATCTGCGTCGTGGGTCAGCTGCTCATCAGCCTTACGCGCATCACCCCGGCGCGCGTTCTCGTGCTGTTCGTGACCCTCGGCGTGGTGCTTGGCGCGATTGGCGTCTATCAGCCGCTGGTCGAGTTTGCCGGAGCGGGCGCGGCCGTGCCGCTCACCGGGTTCGGCAACTCGCTGGCAAAGGGCGCCATTGCCGCCGTAAAGAGCGACGGATTGGTCGGCGCGTTCACCGGCGGCATCACCGGCACGGCGGGCGGCGTCGCCGCAGCGATTTTCTTTGGCTATCTGTTTTCGCTCATCTGCCGGGCAAAGACGAAATAACGCTGTTCCGGTGGGCAAAAGGCCGCCCGTCAGGCCGTCGGCAAACCGCGGTTTGCCGACGGGAAATGCTGCGGCAGGATTTTTGCATGCAGCGATCTGCCTTGGACGATTGCCTCGTCTTTGCCGCATAAAAAGTTTCATTTGCACCGCACATGTCGCCGCAAACGACGGACCGTATCATTCTTCCTGCATTTTTGTCCCCCAGTTTGAAAGAGCATCCGGGCCGGAACGTTGTCGGCCGCCTCAGGCAGCCATCGAGCCCCTGCTTTTCCTTTACCACCTATTTCTTGGGCGGAACAAACTCCAGCAGGTCCTCCACACGGCATTCAAATACCGTACAAAGCCTTGCCAGCACATCGATATCAATTCGGGCAATGTCATTGCTGCAATACCGATTAATCTGCGAACGCTGCATCTCCGCCCAATGGCTGAGCTTGTTTTTGCTGATACCCGATTTTTGTAGCATCTCATCCAGTTTAATATGAATTTTCCCGTATTCCCGCATCTGTCTACCCCTTGTCAAAATATTTATAAAATTATGTAATTGCGCATTTTTTCTCTTGACATGAGTAGTATATGGTCTGTAGAATTAGAATATAAGTTCTATGAATACATGCTTGTATTTATATATCTATTTCCATATGGGTATGAATGTGAACATGGATGAAATCAATCATGAAAAAGCAAGAAAGGCGATCGCTGCTCTCGCCCGTAAAAAGGGCCTGAGCGAGACGTACATTCTGGAGGAATTAGAAGCTGTTATTGCCGCCGCGCTCAACGACCCCAAGCCTGAAGTGCGGGCGCTTTGGCAGGCCATTCCCCATGAAGGCGAAGCGCCCACACCTGTCGAACTGATCGCATATATTGGAAGCGGGCTCAAGGAGCAGCAGGGGACTCCCGCTTAAATGTATCTCAAAGCAAAACATCCTCTTAGCTCCCACGCCCCAGAATATACGCTTTTGGGCAGTTCGACAAAGCCCGTGTTCCGTTTCCGGCACGGGCTTTTTGATGCGGCATCGGGCATCGGGAGCGCGCATTGCGCGTCCGCAGAAACAAATCCGGCCGCCGCCGCCGCCCGTCGACCCGGTCCCGGCCCGGATGCTCTTTCAAACTGGGGGACAAAAATGCAGGAGGAATTGTGACGGCCGTCAAAAGCGGTGCCATGCGCCGTGATTTTGACACGTTTCATGCGCCAAAGACGAGGCGATCGTCCGGGGCAGACCGCCGCATGGTAAGCCCGCGCCACAGCGCGGCCCAAAAAAGGTTTTTTTACGGCATAAAGCGGCGGATTGCTCCGCCGCTTCGCCTGTTGCATTCGGTTTTCAATGCGCGCAGGCTTACTCCTTTTCCAGGCTGCCCTTCTTGGCACGGGTTTTGGAGTAGGCAAACAGCAGCAGCGTGCCGATGACGCCGGCCGAAATGCTGTTGACCAGCGCGGCCACCGCGCCCTGCGTGAACACGAGGTTGACGGGCTCGGCATAAATGGCGATGTCGAGCAGGGGCGCGATCACGATCCATGCAATGATGTTTGCAACGACCTGTACAACGTTGAAGCGCAGCACGTCCTTCCAGGTGAAAATGCCTTCTTCAACCTGGAGCTTGGGGTAGACGAAGCCATACAAAAAGCCCGTCACGCCCGAAGCGATGACCCAGCTCCACCACGGCGAGCCATATTGCAGCGCGTCGGAACACGCATGGCCGATGAACGCGATCAGTCCGCCCGCAATGGGGCCGAACAGCGCGGCAAAGAACGCGCCGAGGCCGTATGCGGTCTGAAACGCCGTCTCCGGAATGCCGCTGGGAATTTTGACATACATAAACAGCAGCATAAACAGCGCTGCGCCAAGCGCGGTTGCAACAATGGTACGCGTTTTAAAATCAAACAACTTTTTCATAATCTCCCTTACCTCCCAATCGTATTTGTATTACCAGTCTTATTGAAGCAAATAGCCGTGTAATTGTCAAGCGATTGCCGCAGACTCCCGCGAAAAAGCCTCCGTAAAAGCCCCGATTCGTTTTGCTCCCGCATGGTTGCAGACGCTTTTCCCGTCAAAAAAGCGGCCCGGGCGGCCCTTGTCCCGGCCTGGCAAATCACTTGCAGATACGCACCCGCCAGTCCGAACCAAAGCCCACGTCAAATCGCTGCGTAAAGCTGCCGCGGCTGACGGCGAACGCAAGCTTCATCAACTCGTTGTTATAAAGAAGCGGCTCGCCCTCGCCCACGCAGCCAAAGCTGCCGTAAAACGGGAGCGTCTGCTCAAACACAAGCCCGCCGTTATGCGTGATGGTCACGTGCGCCGCGTCGCCGTAGGAAAAGCCGCATTCGTTAAACAGCCGCGTGGGAATATTGGTCCAGGCATTGCCAAAGTTCGGGTCGTCGATCTCCAGGATACCCTCGACCTCGCCGGGCCTTGCAACCGGCTCGTACAGCGCGTGCATGACGACCTCCTCCACGGGATACGCAGGGCCGACGCCCGCAAAGTCGATGATCCCGCTTGCCAGCCGCGCCGCGGTATAGCCGAACAGGTCGCGTCCGTGGAAGATGGAAACGCCCTCGGTATCCTTACCGCGCAGGCGGTTGACGCGCTCGTCGATCTGCCGCACCTCCAGCACGCCCATATGATGCTTTACATGCGTAAGCGCGCCGTTGTCCGGGGTCACGACATAGTAAAAGCCGCCTCTGCCCGCGTCCACCTTCGCCACGCAGGCTTTCCGCGCGGTGCCCACGCCCGGGTCCACCACGGACACATAAATCGTACCCTCAGGCCAGAAGCGCAGGCTCTGGTAAAGGCGGT
>CAYUTA010000032.1:0-30491 GCA_964447605.1 uncultured Oscillospiraceae bacterium
CATGAGCTGTTTTTGCCCTGTTTATCTGATCTTTGTGTGTTTTGCTCATGGCTAGTGTTTTATTTTCAGGAGTGTGCAAATTGTGCTTCTGTCCCATTTGATGTGAGCCATTTGTCCTACGATAAAATCAATGACTCGGCAGAAATCAAAACAAAAACCAAGAGACGAATTAAACGGATTTTAGAGCAAGCGCAAAACGGAGAAATATAAGGAGGTCTATCATGTCCATGTGGTTATGCCGCGCCGGCAAATTCGGCGAATACGAAAACAAGTTCATTGAAGAAAAACGCATCTATTGCACTTGGAACAATCTAGCCAAGCCCATTACAAGCTTTGCCACCAAGCAGGCGCTACAGCAGTATTTTGTTGACAACGATTCTGATACGAAGATCAAAACTGCAATGAATTGGGCCAGCCAAGTATGGCCGTTTGGCAATGAAATGAAAAAGGGCGAATATGTCATTCTGCCCAGTAAGATAAATGCAACAATTTATGTGGGGAAAATTACGGGCGACTATGAGTTTCTTCCAGAGAACGAAAATCCCTTTTATCATTCTCGCACGGTGGACTGGATTGCTACCGGAATTCCCAGAAACAAATTCGAGCAGGATATTCTATTTTCGTTTGGCGCTACCATGACCAGATGCCGATGGTGCTCGACGATCTCTCGCTCAAAATCCGTCCCGGCCAATATGTCGCCGTCGTCGGCCGCACGGGCTGCGGGAAGAGCACGTTGATCCGCCTGTTGCTGGGCTTTGAGAAGCCGCAAAAGGGCGCGGTGTATTATGACGGACGCGATATCGCGGAACTCGATCTGAAATCTCTGCGCCGAAACATTGGTGTGGTGTTGCAGGACGGCAAACTTTTCCCGGGCGATATTTTCAGCAACATCACCATTTCTGCCCCCTGGCTTACGATGGAAGATGCATGGGCGGCGGCCCGTATGTCCGGCATCGACCGGGACATCGAGAACATGCCGATGGGCATGCACACGCTGATTTCCGGCGGGAGCGGCGGCATATCCGGCGGGCAGGCGCAGCGGCTGATGATTGCGCGCGCCATTGCGCCAAGGCCGCGTATCCTGATCTTTGACGAGGCGACCAGCGCGCTTGACAACATTACGCAGCGCCAGGTGTCGGATGCGCTCAGCGCGCTCAAATGCACGCGGATCGTGGTTGCGCACCGGCTTTCCACCATTCGCCGGTGCGGGCGCGTCATCGTGCTCGACGGCGGGAAAATTGTGCAGGACGGCGCTTACGACGAACTGATTGCGCAAACGGACGGGCTGTTTGCGGAGCTTGTGCGGCGGCAGCGGCTCGATGCGGAGGAGTTGGCGCAGGAGGATGAAGCATAACGTTTATCCATGGAAACGGAGGAGCCGGACATAAAATTATCCGAAGCATTTTAGGAACGGACGGACCTGAACAAGCGCATCGGGCAACTGCGCCTGCACCTGCACCATAACGCGTCCGCGCAGGCCGTATCTTCCGGCATTGACCGGACGGATGTGGGCGGGCATGGCGAAACAGACAAATTTCGACATTTATTATGGCAAATGTATCACATGGATTGACAATATGTTCAAAAAGTGGATATAATACACATGTAAAAATAGATGATGGTTTCTCTCCGATCAGGAAAACGTTAAAGGATCAACGCTCTGCCACTAATATTTATTTTTGATATTGAGAAAGCCCAGGGCGATTTCTGGTTGCGGAGCCGCATATTGCGGCAGAATTGGAGGTAGTTTACGAATGAAGATTCCGTATCGCATAAAAAAGACGCTGGCGCTGCTTTTGGCGCTTGCCATGCTGCTGACGCTTGCGCCTGCGGGCGCGGTGCTTGCCAATGCAGGCGAGCCCGGCGGCACGCCTGTATTGGAAGAATCCTCCGCGCCGAAGATTACGCCGGAAGCCGGCAAGCCGACGGAACCTGTGAAGACGGATGAAGCGCGGAAAACAGCGGAGCCGGAAAAGACCGGCGACGCGCAGAGCACGGGAGCTCCCGTTCAGCCGACGGAGCCGCAAGAGCCCGCAAAGACGGATGACCCGCAGAAAACGGACGACGCGCCCGCAGCGACGCCTACGCCTGCTCCGACCGCGAAGCCTCCTGCCAAAACCGCCAAACCCGAAGAGGCGATCGAGCAGGACGTTGCAGTAGAAGACGAACTGCCGCCCGGGAGTGAGGAGGAACAGGGCGCCGAGACCCCCGCTCCGACACAGCGGCCCGCAGCAACCGTGGCGGTTCGCGGCATAATCGGCTGGAACGGCTTTTCAGACGGCGCGGAAAAGCCGGTTGTAAAAATCACCCTGTTGCGCAACGGTGCATCCGCGGGCGGCATTGCGCCGATTCTGACAAAGGACGCTTCATACGCCTTTACCGGCCTGGCAAAGTTTGACGAGTCCGGCAGCGCATACAGCTACAAAATCAAGGTGTCCAGGATCAATGGCTATACCGTTTCCACTTCGGGAAATGATATCACCGTAACCCGCTTGACAGACAATAGCGCCGACGCGCCGCCCGCCGACGAGGGCAGGCCGGCCGATGACGCGGCCATACAGGCGGTCATGGACGCCATTGGGGCGCTGCCGGCCGCAGCCGATGCGGATCCGCTGGACAATACGCTGGCCAACCGCGTGAACGCCGCTTCCAGTGCGTTTGACGCGCTGACCGGCGAGCAGCGCGCAAAAATTCCGCAGGATTTGATAACCAAGCTGGACGCGCTGCTGACTCTGTTTTTCGCGCCCTCCGGCGACATCGGTCTGTTTGCGGTTCAGACGGACGTTGTCACCGTAAAGGCGGTCTGGGCCGGCGATATTCCTGTGGTCAATCGGACCGACGTAACCATCGCGCTGTCCGGCTCTGATGCGGAGGGGAACACCCTTGACCTGAGCGCAACCCTGACAGGCGCAAACGGCTGGCAATGCAAGTTTACCGGCGTAAATGCGTTGCAGCCGCATGTTGTTGCGGCCGGCGTAACCAGCGGCTACACCGCAAGCGTAGCCAATCCAACAGGGACGTCGGTAACGGTCAACATTCAAAAAGCGCCTGCCGCGCCAACCGATTTGAAGGCAAAGATCGTCTGGTCGGGGGTGACGGCTTCAGTAGCCTCCGTCGGTGTCACACTGTATTGGACGCAACCCGGCGGTGGCGGCAATGAGACGCTGACACTGTCCGGCGGTAGCTGGAGCGGAACCTTTACGCAGAAAAAAGAGGATGGCTACACCTTCCTGCTCGTACCCGCCGAGTTGCCGGGATACACGCATTCCGTATCGTTCAACAGCGCGGCCGGCCTGTATACCGTGACCTACAAGAGGGCGCAGCCGACTTTTACCTACAGCGGCAATCTCGTCTGGTGGCCGAGCGATCCCGTCACGCGGGGCAACATCAGTGTGTCGCTCGTCAGAACAAACGACGGCAGGCATATGGGCACCGCGGTTCTTCCGGATGGCGACAACACATTTACCTTTGCCGATGTGCCACAGTATATGGATAACGGCAGCCTGTGCATCTATGGCGTGCGGGCGACCGATGTGACAGGCTATACGAAGTGGACGGATACAGGAAGAACGGACGGGCATGCGACGGTATATTATTACAAGGCCGATAGCGGACATTTTAACCTGCGCGTCAATGTGGCCTGGAACGACAGTAACAACAAGCGTGGACACCGCCCGATCGAGACCACGGTGTATCTCTATGCCGACGGCGCTCTTTACACCGGGCCCGCGGCGCAAACGCAACTCCAGGTCAAGCTGGCCGACGGCTGGACCGGCGTATTTCCGAACCTGCCGGTGAAAAACGCCGCCGGGCATGTGATCAAATGGAGCGTGCACGCGGCAAAGGTGCCGTACTACCATGCGCGGGCGGGCGGCGCAAGCGGCGCTCTGGCAAAGGTAACCTATATCTTTGGCAGCGGCCAAAGCAATGCGAAGGATACGTCCCGCAAGCTTGCGCCCAAGGTGGGCGATCCCGCCGTATACCTTGCGGAGGCGTTAACGCTGGAGGAAAAGGCCGCTTTTATGCGGGAGGACGTCCGTGCGGCGGTTTTGAACAGGGATCTCGCCGCTGTAGCGCGCGCCAACCGGACAGACGGCCAGGATATTGATTTTGCTGCGCTGCAAAAAACAAACCGGGATGTCGCGGCGTGGCTGGTTGCGGACGGCGCCATGATCGATTATCCGGTCGTCAAGGGCGCGAACAACTCCTACTATCTCAACCGGCTTTACAATAAGGAGCAGAACCGGAGCGGCTCGCTGTTCATCGACAGCGGCTGTAATCGGAACTTCAGCGGCCGCAACACGGTGATCTATGGACACCATATGGGCAACGGCTCCATGTTTGCCGGCCTGCTTGAGTATAAAAACCAGAGCTATTACGATGCGCATCCGACCATGCAGCTGTATACGCCGTCGAAAAACTATACGGTGGAGTTGTTTGCGGCATTTACGGCGGGGGACGAATATGACGGCGTCGCGCGGCTCAAGTTCAGCGGCAATTCCGACTTTATGAGCTATCTCAACGCCTGTGTCCGAAAGTCGGATATTGCAACCGGCGTTGAGGCCGGCTCGGGCGACAAAATCATTACGCTTGTGACCTGTTCGTACGATTATGACGACACGCGCTATCTGGTCATGGGCCGTCTGGTCGAGCTTGATTCCTGAGGGCTGTCGGTTCAGGCGGAGCGCCTTTACCGCTATGCGGCCACAGGCCGCCGTGGCTGCGTCCAATCCCTGAGAGAATTACAAAAAAGACCCCAGTCTCACGTTGCCAAAAGACACGATCGCAACCTAGCGGCTTGAAAGGGGAAAAAGAGATTGCTATGCGTTACACAACGCGCATAGCAATTTTTTATACCATGAAAAATCGGATTTTATCTATGTAAAAGTCCCACAGCGGCTGCGATCAACCCCAAGGGACTTGAATATTTCCATTGAGATGGTTGCCTTTTCATGCTATACTATTTTTGATTTTTTTATGTGCTTTTTGCCGGAAACGGAGCAGGAACAGGGAACGTTTCCCCCGCTTATCCCAAGCGTGTGACGCCCCTCTCCGACACGTTCCGGCGTTGCCGGCAAAGTTTCGCGTGGGCGTTGCCGCGGGCTTTCGCCGCCGTTGGCGGAAACCCGTCTGTAAAAGCCGTTGCATGAGCAACACGAAAATCTAAGGAGGAAACATAATGAAACGAGGCGTCATAGCGATTGTTTGCAGCTGCTTTGTCATTATGGAGTTACTTGCCTTTACAGGATGTGCGGTGGCCTCCACACAGAATGATGGGCATGGGCCGGGAATGTGGGGCGACGAATTCCCGGACGAGCCGGTCTATACGTCGGATATGCCTGAATATCACAATAAGCAGGGCCAGAGCTACTTTGGGAGGAAACAGTATGAGCTTGCGTTTGCCTCTTTTCAAGAGGCGCTGGAAATTGACCCGTCCAACAGCAACGCATACTACGGCCTGGCAATGACACACCGAGCGCAGGGCAGGGTGGATTTGGCGATTATAAACTACGGAAAGGTTATTCGCCTGTCGCCTGACTATGCGCAGCCCTACGAACTCCGCGCGGAACTCTACCAATGCATAGGGCGTTTCGATCAGGCTGAAAAGGATCTGGATTCGTTTGTCAGGCTCTATGGCCAGTATCCCGTTCCTTATATGGCAAGAGGCGATTTTTTCATGGCGCGAAACGAGTACGCGCGTGCGGCTGAAGATTACGCTATGGCAATTGAGCGAAACCCGAATTTGCAAGAGGCATATCTAAAAAGCGCCGAGGCATTGTTGCTATCCGGCAGACAGCAGGAGGCTTCGGCTGTGTTTGCACAGGCGCTGGCACTCGCCAAGGCGGAATAGACACGCAGCATATACCCCCAAAGGCTTTCGTCTATAGGAGGAAACCAGATGAAACGGATTGTGATAGCGGGAGCGCTTGTCGCCACGATGCTGCTCGCGGGCTGCGGCGGCCGCGAAGCTGCGCGGGATATTACAACCGGGCAGTTGGTGGGCGTTTGGCGGCAGAAGAATTATCGAACCCTGTCCGACAACAGGGAAACGGTTTACAAAATATATTTCACGGACGATGGGCGAATGTACGTCTTCGCTTCCTTTGACGCTCTGGATATCGGGGACCACACCGAAACGCTGGAATGCGGCTACAGCATCGAGGACAACGCCTTACGCTGGACAGAAAACGATGAGAAGGGCTATCGGTCAATCGCTGTTGCGGATATTCAGATTGAGGCCGACCGCATCGTCATGACTGTTCGAAAATCCGGCAACGGCAGAAAGATTACGCTGATCAAGGCGTCGGACACCGTTCCCTACGCATATACAAAGGAGGGAATGGAGCAAGCCTCAGGCAGAAAACAGGCGCTTAGAGAGGAGATCATCGCGTTTTCCGAGCAATTCGGCGAGCGGGCCGGCTTGCCTATCCGAGTGAACGAGGAGGAAAAATTCATTCTTGATGTGCCTGGAAGCGTACACTTTTCCTCCGGAGACGTGAACTTCCATATCACGCAGAGCAAGTATGCCGCAGGCGACGGAACATATGGCTATACCATCGCCATTCCATCCGGAGCAATGAATTATTTTGCACCGTGCTATATTGTGGACGGTTATGCCATCGTATTTGATTTTTATACCGGCGATATCCCTCAGGAGTGGCAGAACGCTTTGGAGTAAAGCCTTCGTCGGCAAATTATATCGTTATGTCTTTACCAGCGTCATTCCCCGGTTTATCGGCAACTCTACCGCCGGTTGACCGGGGTTCTATTTTGACGCTAGCGGCGTTCTACCCGGCGTTTCTTGGACTCTCCGGCGCATTTGGGTTACCATATGCATGACGGGCGGGGCACGCCCGGGCCGGTTTGCGGCAACAATCCTGTTTATGGAGGGAATGCGAATGGAAGTCAGGCAGGGCGAACGCGTCATACTGTGGGGGGATTCGCTTGGCAAGGGCGTGATCTGGAACGAGCAGCGCGGACGCTACGGATATGTGTCGGTCAACGCCGTGCAGGTCGTTGCCGGGCGGATGGGGATTACGATTGAAAACCGCAGCCGTTTTGGCTCCACGGCGCCGCAGGGGCTGGAGCTGATTGAGCGCGATATCGGCCACGGTCTTCGCGCGGATGCGGCCGTACTTGAATTCGGCGGGAACGACTGTAATTTTGACTGGGCCTGCATTTCAGCTGCGCCGGAGGCGCAGCATGACCCGGCGACTCCCCCGGAGCGGTTTCTGGATACCCTGCGGCAAATGGTGGCGACGCTCCGCACGCATGGAATCCGCCCGATTCTGATGACGCTGCCGCCCATCAACGCGGAGCGCTACTTTCACTTTCTTGTGGGCGACAATCTCAACGGAGACAACATCCTGCGCTGGCTTGGCGACGTACATCGCATTTATCGGTTTCAGGAGATGTACTCGTCGATGGCGGTACGCGTTGCGCGCGAACTGAACAGCGAATTAATCGATCTGAGGACGCGATGCCTTGCGACGCCGGATTTTGTTACAAGGCTGCTGTGCGCAGACGGGTTGCATATGAACGAGGACGGGCAGCGCTTTGCCGGCAACGAGGTAACGAGTCTTTTGCTTGCTGTTGGCGCATAGGGCCTGGTTGCGTGCGCTTGTAAGCGTGAATTGCGGCCTGCTTTGCATTTTGGTATATGGACTGGTATACTGTCTGTGTACTTTTTTATTTGAGGTGCGGCATGGAAAAACTGATTTTCATGACGGGTGCGACGGGGCATTCCGGCCAATATGCGATCGAACGGCTGGCGGAACGCAAGGGCGAACTGTCGGGCTTGCGTTTTCGGGCGCTGGTGCGCGGCGCGTCCGACGTGACGCGGATACAAGGCAGCGGCTTGCCCATCGAGTTGCTTTATGGCGATATCCATGACGCCGACGTCCTGAAAAACGGAATGCACGGCGCGGACACGGTGCTGCATATTGTCGGTATTCATGCGTCGTTGCAGGTGATGCGGGCGGCTGTGGCTGCCGGTGTACGGCGCGTGATCCTGGTGCATACGACGGGGATCTATTCCAAATATAAATCCGCGTCCTCCGCGTACATCGAAATTGACCGCGAGGTGACCCGGCTTGCCAGAGAGGGCGGCATTCTCCTGACCATCCTGCGTCCGACGATGATTTATGGAGGCGTGGACGATCAAAATGTAATCACATTTATTCGGATGATGGACCGCCTGCCAATCATGCCGGTTGTCAGCGGCGCGCGCTTTGCATTGCAGCCCATTCACCGCCGGGATCTGGGTCATGCATACGCCGATGTGTTGCTTGCCGAAGCCGCGACCGCAGGCAAGAACTATGATTTGTCGGGGAAGGAGCCCGTTACGCTCCGTGAAATGCTGTGCGTAATTGCCGGAAAGCTTGGCAAGGAACGGGCACGTTTTTTTTCCGTACCGTTCCGGCTGGCGTTTGCCGGAGCCTGGGGTGTCTATCTGCTGACGTTTACAAAGGTTGATTGCCGTGAAAAGGTGCAGCGGCTGGTTGAACCGCGCGCCTATCCGCATACGGAGGCCACGAAAGATTTTGGCTTTGCGCCCGTTGATTTTACCGAAGGCGTAGCGGGCGAGATCGCCGCGTATCTGCAGCAAAGAGGGCGTGCATAATGCGGGCAAAGGCATGCGATCTCCTGTCTCTGACGGCTATTTTGCTGCTATGCGCCATATTTGCGGCGATTGCGCTCAACGGCCTGTTCGTTACCTGCGTGGTGGAGACGGCATTCTCTGCGGACAACAACGAGCACGTGGTGTTCTTGCGGGATCATGTGACGTTCAATCTTGCTGCACTGGCGGTCGGGCTGATATGCGTATGGCTTGTGTTAAAGTGCCGCATCACACGCCGTACAAATGTAGTCGCGGCAATCGGGATGCTTTTTTGCGTCACGGCGGCGGGCGTTTGCTGGGTGAGCGCCGCCCAGGCGCTGCCGTACGCGGATGCGAAGTTTATTTTGTCGGATGCGGCGCGGGCGGCTGCCGATGCTGGCGCGCTTTCCGGCTCCGTCTATTTAAAAAAATATCCGTTTCAGACAGGGTTTTTACTTTATGCGGAATGCATGACGCGCCTGTTCGGCAACTCGAGCGCCGTGGTTATGCAATACTGCAACATCCTGTTTGTCAATCTTGCATATCTGGCGCTGCTTGGCGTCGCCCGACGGCTTTTTCAGGATGAGCGCATTGTGTTTTTGACCATCCTTTTGCTGTTGCTGTGCCTGCAGCCGATCTTTTTGTGCACGTTTGTTTACGGTACGCTTCCCGGGCTTGCCTTCGCGCTGTGGGGCGTGTACGCGGTCATCCGTTACATAAAGGGCCGCGGCCTGATGTGGATGCTTGCCGCGGCCTTGCTGACGGCCGCGGCGGTTGTGCTCAAAAAAAACTATGCGGTCGTTGCGGTTGCCTGCGGAATCGCGCTGCTGCTCGACGCGCTCCGCAACCGTGCGGCGCGGCCGCTTCTGCTGTGCACGCTGCTCGCCCTATGCGCCGTGCTTGCGCCGGCTCTCGTTCAAAAGAGCTATGAAGCGCGCGCGCAGACCTCGTTCGGGCGCGGGCTTCCACAATCCGCATGGCTGGCGATGGGGCTGGGGGAGTCGTCGATGTGCTCCGGCTGGCACAATGCGCAGCTCGCCGTGGATTTTGCTGAAAGCGGCTTTGATTATGCGCAGTCGGACGCGGCTTTCCGCCTGCAGGCATGTGAACGCGCGCGGCTGCTGTTTTCACGGCCGCGGTATCTTGGCTCGTTCTTCTATCACAAGCTTACCAGCCAGTGGAACACGCCTTCCTTCCAGAGCGTCTGGAGCAGTGCGGCAGGCGGGCATGCGGGCGCGCTCCCGCCCTTGGTTGAAAGCCTGTATTCCGGTGACGGCGCGCGCGCAATCGAGCGGTATTTCGACTGTTACACGCAGCTTGTTTACTGTGGATTTACCTGCGCGCTGATCCTGCTGTGCAGAAGGAAGCTGCGCACGGAAGCAATGCTGATTCTACCGCTTGCAGTGCTGGGCGCGTTTCTTTATCATGCGGTTTTTGAGGCCAAAGCGCAGTATGCGCTGCCATATTTGCCAATGCTGCTGCCGTACTGCGTATATGCGTTTGTCGCGCTGCGGGACCGGCTGCAAAGGCGCGCCGGCTGATGGGCGCGATGGGTGGCGTAAGCTGGAATCCCTGGCATGGCTGCCACAAGCTTTCGGCCGGATGCCGGAATTGCTATGTTTACCGCATGGATGCGCGGCGCGAAAAGGACAGCGGCATCGTGACCAAAACCAATGCGTTCTATCTTCCCGTCCGGCATGCGCGTGACGGCGCCTATAAAGTCAAACCGGGGTCAATGGTCTGGACGTGCTTTACCTCCGATTTTCTTGTTCCGGACGCGGACGGCTGGCGTGAGGAGGCCTGGCGTATGATGCGTACGCGCGCAGACTGCCGGTTTTTGTTTATTACCAAACGCATAGACCGGCTTGCCGACTGTGTTCCACGGGACTGGGGCGGCGGCTATCCCAACGTGTCCATCCTGTGTACGGTGGAAAATCAGCAGATGGCGGATTATCGTCTGCCGATTTATCTTGCCGCGCCCATTGCAAAAAAAGCAATCGTGTGTGAACCGCTTTTGACGGACATCGACCTTTCGGCATACCTGACGGAGGAGATTACACAGGTCGTTGCCGGCGGCGAGTCCGGCAATGAGGCGCGTGTCTGCAACTATGACTGGGTGCTGCATATCCGGCAGCAGTGCATCGACGCAAACGTCGGCTTCTGGTTTAAACAAACGGGAGCGAACTTTGTCAAGGATGGCAAACAGTATCGTATCCGGCGCGCGCTGCAGCATGCGCAGGCGCGTAAAGCGGGAATCAATGTGCCGGAACCAAGCGGCGGCGCAACATAAACACGCGCCGTAAGCGCAAATGAATCGGAATAGTGCAGGCGTTTCGGCGCTCGCCGGCGGGGGGCGTGTGCGGAGCAAAAACAATTTTCTGCGTTGACAGGCCGGATGCGGCCGTATCAGGTCATGCTATAGAAAGAATGTTTTTACACGCAGGACCAAATGCTCCGGCGCCGCCAATTCAAGCGGCATTATGCTGAAATAGGTTCTATTGGATTGTTTCAGGCTTGCCTTCTGTCAACCGTTTGGAACCTGTGCATAGCCTGCGCTGGTCAGCCTTCCTCCCCCGAAATGGACACGGAGGATATTTTATTCACGTTTTTGCCTCTGCAGGTAGCCGTGATGGAAATGCTGTCATAGATTTCCAGGGGCATATCAAGCGTAATTTCCTGCTCGTCGGTGTATAAAATATTGCCGTCGCTGTCCAGGAAGGCAACGCTCGCCCCGAAACGCTCGAGCGGATCGTTGTTGAGGTTCATGATATGGATACGTACGTTTGCCGCATTGCCCACAATCTCCAATTCGCGCGCAGTGGCTTCGAGCATAGCCTCGTTGGAAAAGAATTTGCTTACCGAGTTCAACAGGATGGTTTTGGGTTCTCCTGCGCACCCGGCTAGGCAAAGCGCGCACAACGCCGCGCATAACAGGCGGGCGAATAAACGTTTATACATGATCATGGCCCCCTTTGTCTTTGCTGACAGTATAATACAGGATCCGCCGGATAGCAAATGTACGCAGCAATCAAGACCGGCCCCCGCATGGGACAAGTCTGAGCGACGCTTTCAATCCGCCTTGGCGGAAAAGGGCGAAAAATAGATAAGGAGCCAATTGCTTGGCTCCCTTTTTTTCCGTTCAGCTGTCTTTCCAATGGTGCCCTTTCCACCGGAAAGAATTGGATGATGGTACGTAGTAGTTCGGTTACGCGGTTTTAAGGAGGAAATCGGTAATGAAAAAACGTATCAACCGAACGGAAAACCTATATTTATTTTATGTTTATAGTATAGCAGGTGAAATATGCATTTGCAAGCTTAAAAAAGAAACCAATGTGTCATTTTTATTTATAATCTGTGAAGGTTGGCGTAAAACTGAGATTTGCGGAATCTTTTTGTTGAATCAATATGTTGTTGAGGCCGAGGGAAAGCGCATACGATATGATGCGGTCGTACTCGCGGTCCGTTAAAACGCGGTTGAGCGGCGTACGCATGGCGCGCGGCGTCGGCGCATACTGTCTCATCAGGGAAACGGCAACCTCCGACGGATAGCTTTTTGCAATATGGTCGAGCACGCGGCGCGAATCGTCCAGGCAGCCCGGCAGGACCATATGGCGGATTACAAGTCCGCGCAGCGCAAGGCCGGCTTCATCGAGCGCAAGCGCGCCCACCTGCCGAAACATTTCCTCAATGGCCGGCGCGGCAAATGCAAAGTAATCCGCCGCACCGGAGAAACGGCCGCTTAATTCGTGCGAAACGTATTTGCAGTCCGGCAGATAAACGTCGATCAGCCCGTCCAGCGCGCGCAGCGTTTCAACACGCTCATAAGCGCCGGTGTTGTAAACGACAGGAATACGCAATCCGGCGGATTTTGCGGTTTTCAGCGCGCTGCGGATCATGGGGACATGCGGAGTCGGCGTGACCAAATTGATATTATGCGCTCCCTGCGATTGCAAGGAGAAAAGCAGGGCGCAAAGCGTGCCCGCATCGTATGCTTGCCCAAGCGCGCCGCTCTGGAGCGGCGCGTTCTGGCAAAAAACACAACAAAGATTACAGCCGGAAAAAAAGATGGCGCCGGAGCCGCGCGCGCCGCTGATAAAAGGTTCTTCCCACAGATGGAGCATGCTGCGCGCAACGCGCGCAACCGCCCCAGCGCCGCAGAAGCCCGGCTCAACCGCACGGTCGGCGCCGCAGCGCCTTGGGCAGAGGCGGCAGCGCATCAGAACACGCGCCTGCCGTTTACAAAGTATGTGGTCCAGTAATTGGTGCCGATGCTGCTGGTGAGCACCTGTCCCTTGCTGGACGAGGCGTGGACGAACTTGCCCCCGCCGATGTATATGCCCGCATGGTTTACGCTTGAGGACGTGGGGCTGTTAAAGAACACAAGGTCGCCCTTTGCCAGTTCCCCGATGCTGCCGATGTTCGTCCAACTGCTGACATTGGAAAAACCGGTGGAGTTATAGCGCCCCGTGCTTACGCCGCAGGTACGCAGGCTGTAATATACGAGACCGGAGCAATCGAAGCCCTTGCCGGGACTTTCCTCAGAGAGAACATAGGGCTTTCCGATCATAGCGGTCGCAACGGAAACGAGCCCGTCCGGACTGTAGGATGCGGAAAAGCTTGGGGTGGAGGTGTCCACGTTTGGCGGTGGCGGCGCGGAGCCGGAACCACCGCCGGAACCACCGCCGGAGCCGCCGGGATCCGTCTTTGCCGGCGCGTCGGTTCTTGACGGCTTTGAACCGGAGGACGGCTTTTTCGTCGGCTTTGGCGTTGGAGAAGGCGTTGGGGTCGGATCGATCTTGGGCTTTGCCGCGGGCGAATAGAGCAGCTCGCGGTCGGAAACATTGAAAATGGAGTCGGCGGAAACGCCGTTTTTTGCCTGAAAAGCGGCGAGCGCTTCCTCGGTAGCAATGCCAAAATAGCCGTTGATCTTCCCGTCGTAATAGCCGAGCTCATTCAGGCGGAACTGCATACCCTCGACGTCGGAGCCGCTGTCTCCGAGCTTAATTTCATAGGGCACGGCGTTTTCGCTGAACAGATTTTCCTGCAGTTCAATGTCGGCAACACCGTTCATCTCATAGTCAAGCGTACGCTGAAACAGGGATACGGCCGCGGCGGTCGCGACGCCATATGCCGTTGTGGGCTCGTCCGAGTCGAGATAGCCAAGCTCCATGAGCCGGGTCTGCAAATGCTCAACCGAGGGGTAGTCGTCGTCAAGCTGTAACTGGAGATACTCGGAGATCTGAATGGAGCGACTGGGCTCTGGAGCTTTATCAACAACCGCGCGCGGTTCGGGCGTGGAAACATCAAAGGAAAATGGCTCCGGTGTGATGGGAACGGCGCGCGCAGACTCCGCCATTACGAATACCGCATTTACGCCGCCGGCGTTTTTTAGGATCAGAGGAATGACCAGGAAACCGACCACAAGGATACAGCCGGTCGCAATCAGCCACGTACGCGCTTCGGGGCCGAGCGTACGTTTTTGCGGTGTATGCGCCGGTTTTCCATTCGTGATGCGTTTCACATTCATATATATACCTTTCTGATGATTTCATAAAGCATTATACCGCATGCGGAGGGGGCGCAATTTGAACTTTTTGAGAATTTGCGAAAAAACTGTCGTTTTTGCGGGGGCGGTTTTGCAAAGGTGCGTTGGATATGATAGAATACTTTGGTAATACGATGGAGCAAATGCATGGCTTTGGTGCACGCAAATAAACTGTCAAAGAGCTTTGGCACAAATACGGTGTTTTCCGACGTTTCGTTCGATGTGTTCGATCGGGACCGCATTGGGCTTGTCGGGGTAAACGGCTGTGGAAAAACCACGCTCATGCGCATGATTGCCGGCGGCGAGCCGTATGAGAGAGGATGTCTTTCCATTGGGAAGGATGTGCGGATTGCAACGCTGGAGCAGTCGCCCGTCTGGCCGGAGGGGCAAACGCTGTACGGAGCGGCGCTTGTGGCAAGCGAGCCGCTGATGCGGATCGAGCGGGAATTGCAGCGCCTGTCCGAGCGGATGGAAGCGGCTGAAACGGTTGACGACGGCATGGTACGCCGGCAGGCTGAGCTGACCGACGCGTATCAGCAGCGGGGTGGGCTGACCTACCGCAACAGAACGCGCGCCGTCCTGCTTGGCTTGGGCTTTACCGAAGCGGAGCTTGGCGCGCCGATTGCAAGAATGAGTGGCGGTCAGATGCGCAAGGCCGAGCTTGCCAAGGTGCTGCTGACCGAGGCGGAACTGCTGCTGCTTGACGAACCAACCAATCATCTGGACATCCGCGCATTGGAGTGGCTCGAAGGATTTTTGAATGCGTTCGCGGGCGCCTTTATCGTGATCTCGCACGACCGGTATTTTCTTGACCGCGTCTGCAAACGGATCTTTGAGCTTGAAAACGGCGCGTTGTGCATAACCAACGGCACTTACTCCCAGCATATGGAGAGAAAGCTTGACGAGCGTGCCTTTGCGGAGCGGCGATACCGCAACGGCCTGCGCGAAATCAAGCGGATCGAAGGCATTATTGCGCAACAGCGCAGATGGAACCAGGCGCGTAACTATGTGACAATCGCCAGCAAACAAAAGCAGATCGAGCGGCTGAAAAAGGAGCTGGTCAAGCCGACTGAGACGCCATCCGCCATCCGTTTCCGCCTGCGGGCCGATGCGCTTACCTGCAACGAGGTTGTCGTTTGCAGGCATTTATGCAAACGGTTCGGCGAAAAAACACTGTTCGACGACCTGAATCTTCTGGTGCACAACGGCGAAAAAGTGTGCATCATCGGTGAGAACGGCTGCGGCAAGACCACGCTGTTTCGCATCCTGCGCAACCAAATCGAGCCGGACGGCGGCAGCTACCTGCTCGGTAACAACGTCGACGTTGGATATTTTGCGCAGAGCACGGTGCATGCGCAGAGCACGAATACCATCCTTGACGAACTGCAGTCGGCCTTTCCGCGCCATGACCGGCAGACGCTGCGTAGCATGCTAGGGACGTTTTTGTTTCGCGGGGAGGATGTATTCAAGCGGTTGAACACGCTTTCCGGCGGCGAAACGGCGCGTATTCAGTTGTTGAAGCTGATGCTTCGCGGCAACAACGTGCTGCTGCTTGACGAGCCGACCAACCATCTGGACATCCCATCCTGCGAGGCGCTTGAAAGCGCGCTGGCCGATTACGGCGGCACCATGCTGATCGTAACCCACGACCGGTATCTTGCCAACCGCATCGCGGACCGGATTCTGCTGATGGACCGTACCGGCGTTCATGAATTTGCGGGCGACTGGGACGCTTACAAGACTTTTTTGGAAGAATCAAACGAAGACGGCGGCGCAGAACGCAACAAGGCCGCTTCCGAGAAGAACGGGTATGTGCGCAACAAGGAACGGCGGTCGGCGTTGAACCGCGCCAGAGGCGCGCTGAAGCGTGCGGAGAAGGGCGTTGCGGAATGCGAGGAACGGATCGGCGCCCTGGAGACAGCGCTTGAAGCGCTGGACAATGCATCTGATTATGAAGCCGCTGCGGATCTGTATGAAAAAATTGCGCAGCAGCGTCAGGCGCTTGAACAATGCTATGAGACATGGGCGCAGGCGGAGCAGGATTACGCACAACGATTGCGGGAGGAGGCATAATGGAATTCAAACGGTTTTCACTTGGCTTGCGGTTTGCAATGACGAAGGATGCGGCGCTGTCGGTGCAGGATGTCTGGGATATTGTGTTTTCTCATGTTCCGGCGGCGCTCGTTCCAGGGCTTCTTCTCCACGGCGCATGGGACAATACGGCGGTTAACGAGCCGGAACCGGCATATATCTGCATCTTTTCCAAGCTGTCGATGAAGCGTGCGAAGCGGCTGTATCATGCGCTTGTTGCGAATGCGTTGCTATGCTCCTACTTAACCGCGTATATGCCGTTTGTGCAAAACAATTGGGTCGAAAAGTGCGCGGAAGTGGAATTTCTCGGCTGTATTGGCACCGATGGCGCGGTTGCGGATGGGACCGCGCGTTATGCGGGTATGCTTTTTTCCGCCATGCCGGCAGCGGCAGGTCAAGCGAAGCCGCCGCGCATCATCATCGCCGCGGAATCGCTTGGGAACGCCTATACGCCCGCGGATGCCGCACGGCGCATGATACGCGCCGCTGTGAGCGCATATCCTTCCGCGCTGGTAACGCCCGCGAGAATTTCCGACGGCGGTGATGGAACGGTGGACACGATGGTGGCGGCCGGCTGCGGCAGATACCTGCTTTGTGCGGAAACGGGCGTGCGCTATGGCGTGCTGCCCGACCGGACGGTTGTGTTTGAAACCGAGCGGCTTACCGACGAACAGCTTTCAAAGACGCTGGAGCGCATTATGCGCGATGGGTTCCGTACGTTTTTGCTTGCGGCCGGAAAGCGAAAGACGCGTCATATGGATTTTCCACCGGATATTTCGGTAACCATCCTCAGCAATCCCGTGCCGGCGGCGCCGTACTCGAATTCACAGGTTTCGTATGCGTCGGGCGTTGAGACCATTTTAAACTGCAGCGGTTTTTTGCGCCTGTGCGAGGGGGCGGCCGCGGTTGTGCTTGCAACAGCGGCGCGTGATGTAAGCTGTGAACTGCTCGGCGCAACCGCCGACACGATTCGCTTCCATTGCAACCAACATCGGGTGCCGTTCTCAATCATTGCGCGGCTGAATGAAAACACATATATCATCCGGCCGCACGGCCGCCCGGCGGAAAGCGTTTTTGCCGACAACCTCGACACCGCGGCTCAAGCGTTGTTTAAGCGCCTGGGACCGCTTGATAAACAGACCAAATAGGCCGGACGGCGAATTTGACGGCTATGATTCTGAAATACTGAATTGGGAGGCGAATGCAAATGCAAATGGTCGACATTATCGAAAAAAAGGCAATGGGGCAGGAGCTGACGGGGGATGAAATTGCATTTGCCGTCAATGGATTCGTATCCGGCGGCATCTGCGATTATCAGATGGCTGCGCTGATGATGGCCATCCGGCTTAACGGCATGACGCATCGCGAGAATGCCGACCTGACCATGACGATGATGCATTCCGGCGACGTGGTGGATCTGTCGGATCTGCCCGGCGTTAAGGTTGACAAGCACTCCTCCGGCGGCGTTGGCGATACCACCACGCTTGTTGTTGCGCCTCTTGTGGCGGCGTGCGGCGGTACGGTGGCCAAGATGTCCGGGCGCGGCCTTGCGTTTTCCGGCGGCACGCTGGATAAGCTGGAGTCCATTCCCGGCGTAAATATCGAGCAGCCGATCGATCGGTTTAAGCAGATCGTACGTAAAACGGGCGTCGCCGTGATCGGCCAAAGCGGCAACCTGGTTCCGGCCGATAAAAAGATGTATGCGCTGCGGGATGTAACGGGTACGGTGCAAAGCGTACCGCTGATCGCCGCAAGCATTATGAGCAAAAAGCTGGCGGCCGGCGCCGACGCAATCGTGCTCGACGTAAAGGTCGGCAGCGGCGCGTTCGTTAAAACGCTCGACGACGCGCGTGAACTGGCCAATGCAATGGTTCAGATGGGGAAGGTGCTCAAGCGGCATGTTGTGGCGTGTATCACCGATATGAATCAGCCGCTTGGGCTTGCGGTTGGCAATGCGCTCGAGGTGCGCGATGCGATTGAGCTGCTTTCCGGAAAGATTCCGGAGGGCGACCCGCTGTATGAAATCTGCATGTTGCTCGGCACACAGATGCTGCGGTTGTGCGGGCTGGCGGGCGACGACGCCGATGCGCGGGATATGCTCAAAACGGCGCTGGAAAGCGGCTCCGGCCTTGAAAAGCTGCGTATGATGGTGGCGGAGCTTGGCGGCGACGCGTCGTATTTGTCTTTGGATCGGATCGAAGCGCTTTGCCGCGTAAAACAGCAGATTCCATGTTACCCGGAACGAGAGGGCTTCGTCACGCGCATGCATACCGAATGCATTGGGCGTGCGGCGCAGCTGCTTGGCGCGGGCCGCGCAACCAAGGAGGATGTGATCGACCCGGCGGTCGGACTGGTTATGCACTGCCGCTTGGGGGATGCTGTTAAAAGGGGCGAACCGCTGTGCACACTCTATGTGAACGATGATTCGCATGTTTCCGAAGCGGAGGCCCTGATGCGCGGCGCGATTGAAATTGGGCCGGACCAATGTGAAAAAACGCCGCTTGTTTACGATGTGATTCGCTAACGGATCTGCGGCATGATAAAGGAGTACCCTTGGAAAATCAAGATCGAAAAACACTGATTGCAATCGATGGCAACAGCCTGATGCACCGCGCCTACTATGCGTTGCCGAACATGACCACGCTCGACGGCACGCCGACGGGCGCATTGCACGGCTTTATCAGCATGCTGCTCAAGCTGATTGCGACCAAACCGGATTATCTGGTCGTTGCCTTTGACCTGCACGGCCCCACCTTCCGCCATGAGTTGTATGACGCCTATAAAGCCGGGCGCAGGGAAACGCCGGACGATCTGCGCAAGCAGTTCCCGCTGCTCAAGGAGCTGCTTGCCGTTATGGAGATCGCCGTTTGCGAGTGCCCGCGCTATGAAGCGGACGATATCCTTGGTACGCTTGCACGCATGTGCGCTTCAGAGCATATTGATGCGTTGCTGGTTACGGGTGACCGTGACGCATTGCAGCTGATCGACGCGTCGACGCATGTGCTTTTGACCAGGCGCGGTGTGACGGACACCGTTGAATATGACGAAAGAACACTGCAAGGCGCCTATGGCCTGACACCGGAGCGCATGCGCGATTTAAAGGGACTGATGGGGGATGGGAGTGATAATATCCCCGGCGTTCCTGGGGTGGGCGAGAAGACCGCGCTCAAGCTTCTGGGCGAATATGGCGATCTGGAGAACGTTCTTTCGCATGCCGGCAAGGTCAAGGGCAAGCTGGGCGAAAAACTGGTGGAATTTGCAGATTCCGCACGGATGAGCTATACGCTTGGAACGATTTGTACCAATGCGCCGATTGCGCTGCGGGTATGCGACTGTGCGCTGCATATGGACCGGCTTTCCAATGCAAGAGCAAAGCTGAACCAACTGGAACTGCGCAGCATCGCCTCGCGTTTGCCGGAGGGTGGCGACGCGGATGCGGCCAGTCAGGGCGGAGCGCCTTCGGCGGCCTGCATTCCCATTGAAACGCGCGAGGCGCTGGATCAGGTTGTGCGTGCGCATCGGTCCGCGCAGTGCTTTGCGGTTGAGGTTGACGAATCCATTGCATTTGCTTTTGATGAGGCGGCCTGCTATCGCATTGAGCAGGGTGACGATCTGTTTTCCAACTGCCTTGAACTCGCGGATGTTTTCAACGCGCTTGCGCCGCTGTTTCTGGCAGAGGAGAAGACGCTGCTTGCGTTCGATAGCAAGCGGTTAAGGCATATCCTGTCCAAACAGGGCTTAACGCCGGTCTGCGGCGTATTTGACGCGATGATTGCCGATTATCTGCTCAATGCAATTCGTCCTGCGGGATCGCTGCCGGCGTTGGCGTCGAAGCGCCTGCATACCGAGCAGATGGGGGCCGCGGCCCTGTTCCCGCTGCACCGCGGGATGATGCGCGCCCTAGAGGAGGCGGGCATGCTTTCGCTCTATCAGGACATGGAGCTTCCGCTTTCCAAAGTACTGTTCGATATGGAGCGCAGGGGCTTTTATGTAGACGAACGAATTCTAAGGCAACTGCAATCGCAGTTTACGGCGCGCATTGAGGCGCTCGCCGCGCAGATATATGATATGGTCGGCGGGGAATTCAATATTCTTTCCCCAAAGCAGCTGGGAGAGATCCTGTTTGAAAGACTGGGACTTCCGACCAAAAGAAAAACGAAGACCGGGTTTTCAACCGACGCGGACACGCTTGAGTCGCTTGCCGACAAGCATCCCGTTGTGCCGTTGATTTTAGAGTACCGCTTCATTACAAAGCTGAAAAGCACGTTTGTCGACGGACTGCTTAACGTGCGCAGCCGCGAGGACGGCCGCGTCCGCACCAGCTTCAACCAGTGCGTGACCGCGACCGGCCGCATTTCCAGCACAGAGCCGAACCTGCAGAACATCCCGGTGCGTACGGAGCTTGGCCGGGAAATCCGCAAGGCGTTTATCGCTTCGGAAGGCTGTGTGCTTGTCGGCGCTGATTATTCGCAGATCGAGTTGCGGCTGCTGGCGCATATCAGCAAGGACCCGGGGATGATCGCCGCTTTCAGCAGCGGCGAAGATATTCACCGCATTACGGCGGGTGAGGTCTTTGGCGTTTTGCCGGAGGAAGTGACCGGGGAAATGCGCCGCGCGGCCAAGGCGGTCAACTTTGGCATTGTTTACGGTATCAGCGACTTTGGCCTTGCGCGCAACCTGAGCATTCCGGTGCATAGCGCGAAGGAGTACATCGTCCGCTACTTTGCGCGTTACCCGCGCGTAAAGGCCTATTTGGAGGAAAGCGTTGCGCAGGGGAAGGAGACGGGATACGCAAAAACGGTCTTTCACCGCCGCCGCGCGCTGCCGGAGCTTTCCAGCGGGAATTTTAATACCCGGTCGTTTGGCGAGCGTGTGGCGATGAACATGCCGATTCAGGGAACGGCCGCCGATATCATCAAGCTGGCGATGGTGCGCGCCTCGGCTCTGCTGGAGGAGAAAGGCTTTGCTGCAAAGCTGATTCTGCAGGTGCATGACGAGCTGATCTTCGATACCCCCGTTGAGGAAGCGGAGCGGGTTGCAAAGCTTGTCTGCGATTGCATGGAGCATGTCTGCACGCTGTCTGTCCCGCTGACGGCGGACGTTCGGATTGGAAAAACCTGGTACGACACAAAATGAAGCGTCTGAAAAAACAGATCGTGGGCCTGACGGGCAGCATCGGCAGCGGCAAATCGACGGTGTCTGCGCGGCTTGGCGCGTTCGGCGCGCGGATTCTGGATGCGGATGCGGTTTCCCGCGCGTTGATGGAGCCGGGCGGCCGCTGCTATAACGAGGTGCTGCACATTTTTGGCACGCGGGTGATTTGTGAGGATGGTGCGCTCAATCGGAAAGCGCTGGCCGAAATTATATTTAACGACGCAAACATGCGGGAGACGCTCAATGGCATTGTGCATCCGCGCGTACGGGAGCAGATGCTTGCAACCGCTGCACAGATTGCCGCTGAAAACGCGGACGTGCCGGTGATATTGGACGTGCCGCTGCTGTTTGAATGCGGCATGGAGCACGGCGTCGATGAAACCGTATTTGTCTATGCCGACGACGGCGTGCGGCTGAAGCGGATTGTCGCGCGGGACAAATGCACGCGTGAGCACGCGCTCAAGCGCATGGCGTCGCAAATGCCTCAGGAGCAAAAACGGCGGCTGGCCGATGTCACAATTGACAACAGCGGTACGCTTGAGCAGCTTTACCGACAGGTGGACGCATGGTATCATGCGCTGCTGGAAGAAGCGATATGAAAAAAGCCATCATCGGATTGATGATTGCAATCGTTCTGGTCTGCCTTGCGTTTGGCGGCTATGCGCTTTATCAAAACCTGCTGCACGCGCGCGCGCTGCGCAACTATCCGACCGCGTATACTGCGCAAATTCGAGAATCTGCGGAAGAGTTTTCGCTCGACCCTTACTTTGTGATCTCCATCATGCGCTGCGAGAGCAGTTTTGATCCGGAGGCCGTAAGTTATCGCGGCGCGATCGGGCTTATGCAGATCATGCCGGACACGGGGGAATGGATTGCGCATAAGCTTAATATAGACGATACGTATTCGGAAAGTCTGCTGTATGAGCCGCGGGTTAACATCCGCTTTGGCTGCTGGTACCTGCGATTTCTGGCAGACCGCTTTGATAACGACAGAAAGAAAATCGTCTCCGCCTATAACGCGGGACACCGCGCAGTCGAAAACTGGCTGGAGAACCCGGCGTATTCCGCCGGCGGCGAACTTGTAACGATCCCCTACGAGAGCACCGCAACCTACTATACCCGTGTTGAAGCGGCATATGCAAACTATACGTCCCTGTACCCCGAGCTGTTTGCTTCCGGAAGCGGGGTGCGGGGAGAGTAGTTGTCGCTGCGGCTTTTCCATGCTATAATCAGACTGTTGAAAAAGCGACACAATCGGCTTGACCTGCCATTTCCCAGTCGACACGGTGCAGCAAAGGCCATAGAAACCGTTAAAAGCGACGGCCGTACGTCGCTAATAAAACAATTATGGAGGTGAGGGTTGTGCTGGAAATCATTCTGATCACGGCGGTCCTGGCCGTTGATCAATTGGTAAAACTCTGGTCGGAGGCGACTCTGGCGCCGCTTGGCACATCCATACCGGTCATTGAAGGCGTTTTTCAACTGACCAGCGCACACAACACCGGCGCGGCGTGGGGCATGCTTCCTGGGAAAAAATGGTTCTTTCTTGCATTGACGTTCATTGTTTGCGTTTTTATAATTTTTTTCCTGCTGCGTTTCCGCAAACGACTGACTGTGCTTTCCCGCGTGACGCTTTCGCTGCTGCTTGCCGGCGCGCTTGGCAACGCGATTGACCGGGTCGCCTTCTCCTATGTGCGCGACATGTTCGATTTCCGCCTGATTAACTTTCCCATCTTCAACGTTGCGGACAGCGCGTTGACGATTGGGTGCTGCCTGTTGATTGCGGACGTACTGTTCATGAAGGAGCGCTCCCTGTTCGAGGTGCGGCTGAAACCGAAAACGGACGGCGTCGCATCCCAACCGCCTGTTCAAAATGAGTGAGAACCGGCGTTTGACAGCGGACCGGGCCGCACGGCTGGACGCGTATGTTTCCGAGCGGACCGCGCTTTCCCGCAGCGCCGCACAGCGGCTGATACGCCAAGGCGTCATTCTGGTCAATGGAAGGCCGGAAAAGCCGAGCTGTCAGCTCGCCGTTGGCGATTGCATCGATGTTACAATTCCGGAGCCCGAGCATGCAAGCGCCGCAGCGGAGGACATGCCGCTGTCGATCGTCTATGAGGATGCTGAACTGGCTGTTGTGGACAAGCCACAGGGCATGGTTGTGCATCCTTCCCCGGGACATGATTCTGGTACGCTGGTAAACGGCTTGCTCCACCGACTTGACGGGCTGAGCGGAATTGGCGGAGCGTTGCGCCCTGGCATTGTGCACCGAATCGACCGCATGACCAGCGGTTTGCTGGTTGTTGCAAAAAATGACGCGGCCCACCACGCGCTCAGCGACCAGTTTCGCGATCACAGTGCGAGGCGAACCTATGTCGCGCTTGCCGAGGGCGGCTTCCGCCAGGACAGCGGCACAATTGAAGCAAGGATCGGCAGACACCCTGTTGACCGCAAACGCATGGCGGTTGTTGAATCCGGCCGTGAGGCAATCACCCACTGGCGCGTGGTGGAGCGGCTCAACGGCTACACGCTTGTTAAGCTGGAGCTGGAAACCGGCCGCACGCATCAAATTCGCGTGCACCTTGCCTGGCAGCGCCACCCGCTTGCAGGCGATACCGTTTATGGCTGCGCAAGGCCGCAGCTCGGGCTGCAGGGGCAGGCGTTACATGGCTACCGGCTGGCTTTTGTACATCCGAAATCCGGCGTGCGCATGGTTTTTTATGCGCCCGTACCCGCCTATTTCATGCAGGCGCTGAAACGCGCGGGTGCCGGCGATACAAGCGAGGAACTGCTCGACACGCTCAGGCAGCTTCCGTAGTACCGAGAGGAGAGCAAGCAAATGAAAAAAAAGCAACGTATCCTGGCAGCGCTGACGGCTGCCATTCTGCTGTTTGCGGCGGCCGGATGCAAGCCGCTCTTGCCGAATGATGAAACGCAGCCCATTGTCGTGGATACCGCCGGCGAGACGCCGTCTGCTGAAGTTTCGCCTTCCGAGCCGACGCCGGAGGTGACCGCAACGCCCGACCCGGGTCTGGGCAACGAGTTTCAGGAGCTGGATTTGGAAATATTCCGCTGGTATGCAACGCAGGATGGATACTCGTTCCACCAACTGGTTTCGAACCCGGAGAACTTTAAAATCGACCGGGCCTCGGTGAATATGACGCTCGGCGAGTTTATGGAGGAATCCGCCGACCAGTATGCGCTGGAGGCCGCCGGTTATTTGGAACGGTTGGTCCAGATTCCGCGCGCGAGGCTCACGGCGGACGAGCAGCTGTCCTATGACATCCTGGTGCAGTATCTCGAGGGCGTGATGGAAGACGCGGATTACGACTACTACTATGAGCCGTTGACCGAATACAACGGATTGCATGCAAGCCTGCCCCTGTCGTTTGCCCTGTTTGAAATTGAGAGCGTTCAGGACGCAAACGACTACCTGCTGCTGTTTGCGGATGTGCCGCGGTATCTTGGGCAGGTGCTGGCCTATGAGCAGCGGCGGGCGGAGTTGGGGCTGTTCATGACCGAGTCCGCGCTTGATGCAATTTTAAAGGGCTGCAAATCCATCATCGACTCGCGAAACAACTCCTTCCTGTACGCCACGTTTGACGCGGCCGTCGATGAAATTGACGCGCTGAATGAGGAGCAGGCTTCCGCGCTCAAGCTGCGCAATGCCGAGTTGATTAAAAACGACTTTATCGGCGCATACCGCACGCTTTATGATGGCTTAGACGCGCTGCGCGCCAAATGCAGGGCGGAAGAAGGCGTATATGTGCAGGGCGAAAAGGCGCTGGCCTACTTTGAAATGCAGTTCAAGCGGGAGGCGGATAACGAACTGACCATTGAGGAATCGCTGGAGCTTCTGCAGGATGAAATGCAATACATGCTTACGCAGTATTATGAAATCTATGAGGAGAATCCCGGCGCTTTATCCGCCGTAAAGGGGAAGCTCACCAGCGGCAACACGGACACGGACCTGGCGCTGCTCCGGCAGATTACAAACTCGATTTTACCGGCGCTTCCGGAGCATACGCTGACGATATCCGACGTCCCGGAGGAACTTGAAAGCCTGATGTCCCCCGCTGCATACGTCATCCCGTCGTTGGACGACTGGAGCGACAACGAGGTTTTGATCAATCCGGCCACGGAAAGCATTACGCCGCTGCTTACGCTTGCGCATGAATCGTATCCGGGACATCTGTATCAATATGCGTATCAGCGCGGGCTTTCGCGCCTTGGCGTGATGCAGCGTGCGCTTCATTATGGCGCGTATGCCGAGGGTTGGTCGCAGACCGGAGAATATCTGTTTGTACAGAACCAAACCCAGTATGATAAAGACTATTGTTATTTAAACTTTTATAATAATATCGTGGTTGATACGCTGTTGCCGAGCATCGTGAGCATTTGGGTCAATTACCAGGGGTATTCCAAGGAGGCGATCGTACCCAAGCTCGATTCCATATTTGGCGCGCGATCCGACACGGTTGCGGAAACATATTATCAGCTTGTGGTGAATCAGCCGTACTATTCGGTTTGTTACGGCATGGGCATTGCCCAGATGATGCAAATGCTGCGGGATGCGGAGAATGACCTGGGAGAAGCGTTTGACCAGAAAGCGTTTTTAACCGCATATCTGGACCTGGGCCCGGGATATTACAACATCCTTACGGAACGGATGGACGTTTGGGTCGACGAGCATATATTGGAGGTGCTTGGCGAATAGGAATCGCCTGGCTTGTGCAAATAACCGGTTGACCGCTTGACAACGCGGCCGGGTTTGCGATAAACTGACCAAAATGGAATTTGGCTGAGAAGATGAGGAGTACGCGCATCGCCCTGCAGCAGAGAGACGGTCTGTCGCGCTGGAAGGACTGTCGGTGGGATTGTGCGGAAGGTCGCGTCCGAGCCTGTGGTGTGAAACGGTGAGTTTTTGCCGCCTAGCGCCGCACGCATCTCTGCGTTATGGAGTTGAGTGGAGCGGTATTATTCAATCCGTTCAACAAAGGTGGTACCGCGAGCGTCCGTTTCGTCCTTTGACGAGACGGACGTTTTTTATTTTTATCGGCGTAAGGAGACGAAATATGGCAAGGGGAGCAAGGGAAATGGAAAAGAACTACGATCATGCAAAGGTGGAGCGGCGGCTCTATGAAACCTGGGAAAAGAACGGTTACTTCCATGCGCGACCAAACGCGGCTCAAAAACCGTATACCATTGTGATTCCGCCACCCAATATTACGGGCAGGCTGCACATGGGGCATGCGCTTGACAATGCGCTGCAGGATACGCTGATCCGCTATAAGCGCATGTGCGGTTACGAAGCGCTTTGGATGCCCGGCACAGACCACGCCTCAATTGCGACGGAGGTCAAGATTGTCGAACAGATGGCCGGGGAAGGGCTGAGCAAAAGGGATATTGGGCGCGAGGCGTTTTTGAAGCGCGCATGGGACTGGCGCAACGAGTACGGCAAGGCCATCGTCAAGCAGCTGCGTTACCTTGGCTCTTCCTGTGACTGGGAGCGGGAACGCTTCACAATGGATGAGGGCTGCAACAAAGCCGTTATCAAGGTGTTTGTCGAACTCTACGACAAGGGACTCATTTACCGCGGCGACCGGATTATCAACTGGTGCCCGGACTGCAAGACCGCGCTCTCGGATGCGGAGGTGGAATATGAGGAGCAAAACAGCAGCCTTTGGCATGTGCGTTACGATGCGCCGGATCGGAGCTATTCCATCACGGTTGCCACCACGCGGCCGGAAACCATGCTGGGCGACACCGGCGTTGCGGTCAATCCCAACGATCCGCGCTATACGGACATCCTTGGCAAGACCGTTGTAATTCCGGCGGTCGGGCGGGAAATTCCGGTCGTTGCCGACGAATACTGCGAAATGGACTTTGGAACGGGCGCGGTTAAAATCACGCCCGGCCACGACCCGAACGACTTTGACGTTGCACAGCGGACGGGGCTGCCTGCCATGCGGGTTTTTACCGACGACGGGCACATCAACGACCTTGGCGGGAAGTATGCCGGGATGGACCGGTTTGCTTGCCGCAAGGCCATCGTCGCGGACCTAAAAGCGTGCGGCGCACTGGTGAAGGCCGAGCCGTACGCGCATAACGTCGGCACCTGCTATCGCTGCCATACAACCATCGAGCCGATTGTCAGCAAACAGTGGTTTGTGCGCATGAAGCCGCTGGCCGAGCCTGCCGTCGAAGCGGTACGCAGCGGTCAGGTCAGGTTTGTACCGGAGCGGTTTGATAAAACATATTTTAACTGGATGGAGAACATCCGGGACTGGTGCATCTCCCGACAGCTCTGGTGGGGGCACCGCATTCCCGCATATTATTGCGATGCATGCGGCGAAATGGTCGTGCAGGCGACCGCCCCGGCGCATTGTCCGAAGTGCGGCGCGCCCATGCGGCAGGATGAAGACGTGCTCGACACATGGTTTTCCTCAGGCATGTGGCCGTTTTCCACGCTGGGATACCCGGAACAGACGGAGGAGCTGAAATACTTTTACCCAACCAGCACGCTGGTGACCGGGTACGACATCATCTTTTTCTGGGTTGCGCGTATGATTGTGTTCGGCATGGAGGTTATGCATGAGCGGCCGTTCGATACGGTGTTTGTTCACGGCATCGTGCGGGACAGTCAGGGCCGGAAAATGAGCAAATCACTGGGCAACGGCATCGACCCGCTCGAGGTCATTGAAAAATACGGCGCGGATTCGCTGCGGTTTTCCCTGCTTACCGGCAATTCCGCGGGTAACGACATGCGTTTCTATTGGGAAAAGGTGGAAGCTGCGCGCAATTTTTGCAACAAAATCTATAACGCAGCCCGCTTTGTGCGCATGAGCGCGCTCGAGCAGCCGGGGAAAACCGCGCTTTCAGCGCTGGAGACCGCGGACAAATGGATTCTGCACCGCATGAATGAAACGGTGCGCGATGTAACGGCCAACATCGATGGATTCGAGCTGGGACTTGCCGCACAAAAGATATATGATTTCATCTGGACGGAGTTTTGCGACTGGTATATCGAGCTTGCCAAACCGCGCCTGTATGGCGAGGATGCATCCGCCAGGGAGCAGGTGTCCGCCGTTTTGCGCGAGGTGCTGATGACCTCGATGAAGCTGCTGCACCCGTTCATGCCGTTTATTACGGAGGAAATCTTTTTGCAGCTTTCCGACGAACCGACAATTATGCAATCCGACTG
The DNA here is from genome assembly GCA_964447605.1 of uncultured Oscillospiraceae bacterium. Lineage (GTDB taxonomy): Bacteria > Bacillota > Clostridia > Christensenellales > CAG-138 > CAYUTA01. Next base: position 28,594 of record CAYUTA010000032.1, read on the forward strand.
GCCGGCTGTGAACGAGGCGTATGCATTTTCCGATGAATGCGCCGATATGGAGGCGATCATGGAGCTTGTGCGCTCGATTCGCAACATCCGCGCGGACAGGAAGGTGCCGCCAGCGCAGCGCATCGACGTGCGCCTGATCGCGCCGCAGGATAAGGCGGCGGCCTATGAGCGCACCGCGCAGTATCTCACGCGCCTTGCGGGCGCTGAGCGCATCACGGTGTCGCACGAACGCGGTGAGATTCCGCAAAACGATATCCACATTGTCTGTACAGGGTTGGAGGCGGTGATTCCATTGCGCTCCATGATCGACCTGGACAGGGAGAAGGCGCGCATTGCCAAAGAGATCGAGCGCGTCAACGGCGACATTGCCAGAAGCGGAGGGAAACTGGGCAATGCAGGCTTTGTGGCTAAGGCGCCGCAGGCGCTTGTCGACGAGGAGAAGCGGAAGCTAACGTCAGCCAAGGAAATGCTTGAAAAGCTGCAGCAGCGGCTTATCGCGCTGGCATAGTGCGGCCGCGCGATATGCGCCGTAAAAAACGCACGCCATTTTTCCGGTGGCGTGCGTTTTGATCGTTTAGGCCGAATGGAGCGCCGGCGCGTGCCGTCGGGACACCGACGGTTAAAGGTCGGGGCCTTTTCCACATTCTGCGTAAATCCGGAAATCGAGTAAGATAGAGCCTTATTTTGTTGAGGCGGGAAGGCCAAGAATGGACCTTTCCGCCACCGGTTGCATACTGGCCGAACCCGTGCGGCCTGCCAAGGGCAGGGCCGTGCATGTCCCCCCGACCGGCTGAACGGGCTCGGCTATTCGGGAGTCCGCTCGGCGAAGCATGAGATTCTATACGCACCATATCCATAAAGCTCATTTTTTCCTGAAAAGACAATCCATCAATATTTAAAGGCTTAGCAGTTCCTGCTTATATTCATTCTTTTTCATTTTGCGTCCTCTCTGTAGCGGCGCACAACTCGTGGCACGATTTTGACACAACTCGTGGCACAGAATTAATCGCATAAATATGCAACAAGACCCCGCCAAATATGACTTGGTCATTGGATAGTAGACATATCCTACGCCCCCCGGCAGCGTTACCGGGGGTCTTGGCGCGCCTTACTCTTTCCCGCTTTTCAGCTTGTTGATCCAGTTTTCACCCGCGCCGGTGATAAGCTCGTTCACGTCCACCGCCACGGCGTTGAGCAGCGCATACGTGGGGCCGGATAGCTTGGCAAGGGTTTTGTCAATCAGCATGTCGCCCAGCTCCGCGATCTCCTGCGGTGTTAGTTTTCCGTCCTTGCTGGCTGCTTTCAGACCGTCCACCACGGTCTGCTGCAACTCACCGACCGTGAGTTTGGCAGCTTTGATCACCTCCTGCTGCGCCGCGTTGATGGTTGCCAGCTGCTCGCGCTTACCGATCTTGAGCGTCAGCCATGCGCCCAGCACGCCGATCAGCGTAATGAGCAGGGTCGCGGCGATCTGCACGCCGTATTCGATTACATATTCCATGGGTTCTTTCCTTTCTTTGCGATATGGATTTACGCTTTCGCGTTGTCGCCTTTTGTGTGCTCTAGGATACCGATGCGCACCTCATGGTCGTTGATCGTTTCATCCTGTTCTCCGTTGTGCGCCCACAATCGCTTATGAGATTCTTTAGCTTGACAATTGGTCCGATGATCGCCGCAGCCAATCCGACCAGCGAGATGATGACAAGTACAACGTCCCATTTTTCCATGTGGCATTACCTCCCCCCTAGTAGTATCGCGGCCGCAGGTAGTGCTGCCACGCGCCCTGTTTGGACGTTTTGCCGGCGACAAAGTTATGCACGCGCCGGTTGTCAAGACCGGTCAGCTGGCAGCCGTAGGCCCCGCCGACCCACTCCACCCCGTACCCGCCGCCCACGTAC
>CAYUTA010000033.1:0-29646 GCA_964447605.1 uncultured Oscillospiraceae bacterium
TGCCTGGCGGCTTTTGCCGGCTGTGCGCAGCCCGCAGCGCAGGCCCCCGTAACGGGTGAACCCGCCGAGCCCGCCGAGCCCGTCGAGCCCGCTGGGGCGGATGAAGCCGTTACACCGGAAACCATCCAAATCGAAAAACTGAACCTCTATTTTGTGCCTTCCCGCGAGCCTGATGAAATCGTCACCGTCACGGAACCCCTCAAAGAGCTGCTGAAAGATGAGATGGTCAATCATGGCTATGAGGTGGGTGAGGTGGAGATATTCGTGGGCACCACCTATGAGGCGGTGGGCGAGGCGCTTTCCGCAGGAACCGCCGACATTGGTTTCGGCATGCCTGGCGGCACCTATGTGCTCTATGATGACGGCGCAGACGTGATCCTCACCTCCACCCGCGACGGCCTGAGCAAGGACTCGGACAACGCCAAGGATTGGAATGACGGCCAGCCTACGGAAGCCACCGACAAACAGGCGGTGTCCTATCGCGCACTGATGATCGCCGGCCCCTCGGAAAAGGGCCAAGCCGTGGCCGCCAAGGTCAACGCGGGCGAAGAGCTCACATGGGACGATATCAACGGCCTCAGCTGGAGCGTGATGAATTCCTCCTCCTCCGCCGGATATATCTATCCTGCGCTGTGGACGCAGGAGCGGTATGGCAAAGGCATCACAGACCTGGCCAATGCCGTCCAGTCCGATTCCTATGGCAGTGCGTTCGCACGCCTGGCTTCCGGCCAGGTGGATGCCTTGATGACCTATGCCGACGCCCGCCGCGACTATGTGGGCAAGTGGACGAGCGAATATGCCCGTACCGCCTCCATTTGGGAGGAGACCAATGTCATCGGCGTTACCCCCGGCATCTATAACGATACCATCGCTGTGAGCAAGACCTCGCCCATCATGGACGATGCTTTGAAGGCAGCCTTGCAGGAAGCGTTTATCAATATTGCCGCGACCGATGAGGGCAAGGCGGTCATCGCCATATACAGCCACAATGGGTATCAAAAGGCCGTTTCTTCCGACTACGATAACGAGCGCGCGGCCCAGGAGCTGATCCAGAGCCTTAGCAACTGAGCGTTCGGCACAAGGCCGCATCGATACGCGGAGGCGGAAACCGCCTCCGCGTACTTCCATGCAATATCCATTCTGGCTGGGAGGTTCTCTCAATGATTCATTTCGAACATGTTTCAAAAATATACCCCAATGGCGCGGTGGGTCTGGACAACGTGACGCTGGATATTGGGCAGGGTGAATTCGTGGCCATCATCGGCCTTTCCGGCGCCGGGAAATCCACCCTGCTCAGGGCCATCAACCGCATGCACGATATCACCGGTGGCGCCGTGTTTGTAGATGACAACAATGTGTCCGCTTTGAAAGGAAGGGCCCTTCGCCGGTTCCGCAGGAATATCGGCATGATATTCCAATCCTTCAACCTTGTGACACGCACTACGGTGATAAAAAACGTGCTGATGGCGCGGGTGCCGGATATGCCTTTCTGGCGTACCCTGCTGGGGGTATTCAAAAAGGAGGATAAGCTTCTTGCGCTGGAATGCCTGGATAAAGTGGGCATACTGGACAAGGCGTATATCCGGGCGGATCAGCTTTCCGGCGGGCAGCAACAGCGGGTGGCCCTTGCCCGCACGCTTGCCCAGAACCCCAAGATTATCCTGGCCGACGAGCCTGTGGCCGCGCTGGATCCCGTGACGGCAAAGCAGGTCATGGAGGATTTTATAAGGATCAACCGGGATATGGGCATCTCTATCCTGATAAACATCCACCATGTGGAATTGGCCTTAACGTATGCAAACCGCATCATCGGCATCCGCGCCGGGCAAATCGTTTTTGACGGCCCGTCCAAGGACGTGACCCAGGACGTTCTTGATATCATCTATGAAGGGCATATTCCTGAAAGCGGAGGGGAAGCGCCATGACCCTTTATGATAAACTCTGCAAGCCGCAAACGTTGCGGCTCGCCAACGGCAAGATGGTGGAGGAAAAAGCCTCCCGGACGCCGCTTATTCTGTTTGTCCTGGCGGTTGCCACCGTCATATCCGTCAAGGTCACCGGATTCGACCTCAAGACCCTCCTCCAGCGCGGCAACCAGTTTTTTGTCATCCTTGGGCAAATGTTCCCGCCCAATGGCAGCTATGTCTCCAGCATCTGGCAGCCGCTGTTCGACACCATCAAGATGTCTTTGCTGGGTTCCCTCATCGGCAGCGTCCTTGCCGCCCCCTTTGCCGTCATCGCTTCTACCAACATCGTGCATAACCGCATCTGCATCGGTGTCGTGCGGTTTATCCTGAGCCTTATCCGCACGCTGCCCACGCTGGTAACGGCGCTGATCGCCACCTACATGTTTGGGCTGGGGACCACAGCCGGTACGTTTGCCATCGCCGTATTCACCTTTGCCTATGTGGGCAAGCAGCTATATGAGCAGATAGAGACGGTGGATATGGGGGCATACGAGGCCATGGAAGCCCTGGGTTCCACGAAGCTCCGCGCGTTCCTTATGGCCATTTTGCCGCAGGTGCTGCCGGTATACCTTTCCATTTGCCTCTTCTGTTTCGAGGGGAATGTGCGCTACGCTTCCATCCTGGGCTATGTGGGAGCCGGCGGCCTGGGCCTTATCCTCAATGAGAAGATCGGCTGGCGGGACTATGCCAGCGTCGGCATGATCCTCATCGTATTGTTCGTCGCTGTGCTGCTGATAGAGTCCGTCAGCCAGTACATCCGCCGCAAGCTTTCTTAGTCTGGAGGAAGGGACATGAATCGATCTGTCTTTGAAAAATACAGGGAAGCGCCTAAGACCTGGTATATCAAGCTTCTGCTGGCCTTCATCATCGCCGCGCTTATCGCATGGTCGTCTTCGGCCTTGGAAGGGGGGACCTCAGGGGGCCAAGGATGGAGCATTGCAGGGCGCATCCTTTCCGGTATTTTCCGCCCGGATACAGAGCTGCTGTTTGATTTGACAAAATCAGGGGTGGCGTACCTGCTGCTTGAAACCGTGTGTATCGCTTTCCTGGGCACCATCGTTGGCGCGGTCTTCTCCATTCCGCTGTCCTTCCTCTCAGCCACCAACCTTGTCCCCAGGCCCGTTGCCGTTGTGGCGCATACCTGCATCATGGCCATCCGCACCATCCCGGCCTTCGTCTATGGCCTTATGTTTATCCGCGTCACCGGGCCCGGACCTTTTGCAGGCCTGATGACCATGTCGGTGTGTTCTATCGGCATGGTGTCCAAGATGTTTACGGAATATATCGAGGGATTGGATAAGCGGATATTGGAATCCCTGGATGCGGCTGGGTGCAATACCTTCCAAAAGATACGCTATGGCATCATCCCGCAGCTGTTCCCCGATTTTATGTCCACCATCATCTACCGGTTCGATATGAACCTCAGAGACGCCACCGTGCTGGGCTTGGTTGGAGCGGGCGGCATAGGCGCCCCCTTGATCTTCGCCATGAGTTCCTACCGCTGGAACGAGGTGGGGGCCATCCTGGCCGGGCTTATTGTGCTGATATTCCTCATCGAGATGTTCTCCACAAAAATCCGAGTGAAGCTTGCGCGAGGGTAATAATGGCAGGGAAAAAACTAACTATTTATTATACCACCGATCTGCATGGGCATTTCTATCCCACCACCTATGGCGATAGAGCGGAGCGTGCGCTTGGCCTTTTCCGCTGTGCGCCGCGCTTTGAAAAGGATGGGGACACGCTTATCATCGACGGGGGCGATACCCTGCAGGGCTCCCCATTTGCCGCCTATTGCATGAAGAAACTCCATTCGGCGCAGCCGGTGGCGGAGATCATGAACCGTTGCGGCTATGATGTGGTGACCCTCGGTAACCATGACTTCAACTATGGCCTGGCGTACCTTCAGGATTATCTCGCCCATGGGGGCTTTGATTGCGTTTGTGAAAATATACGGGATGAGGAGGGGGATGCCATCTATCCCTATATCATAAAGACCATGCAAAACGGCCTGCGCATCGGCATCGCGGGCATTGTGACAGATCATGTGAATATCTGGGAAAAGCCGGAGAACTTGGCGGGCGTCCGCATCTCCGAGCCGTTTGAAGCCGCAAGGAGCGCGCTGGAGCGCATGCGGGACAAAGCCGATCTCACCGTTTGCATCTATCACGGCGGCTTTGAACGGGACCTGCATACCGGGCGGCTGCTCTCACAGAGCGGGGAAAACATAGCCTACCGGCTCTGCCAGGAACTGGATTATGATATCCTCCTCACCGGCCATCAGCATCTATCCCTGCACGGCCGCCGGATACACGGCACATATGCCCTGCAGGGCGCCGACAATGGGCGGGAGTTTCACCGGCTCACCGTTTCCATAAACAATGGCTGCAAACGCGTTTCATCCGAGCGCATAGCGGCGGACGCGCCGATGGACACTGCCCTTGCCAATGGGTTTGGCGCGCTGGAAGCGGCTGTCCAGGGCTGGCTGGACGAGGATGTGGGCAGGCTCCCGCATGCGCTGGCCAAGGCGCCCCATTTGCAAATGGCGGCCTGCGGCAGCGATATCGCGCGGATGTTCCTGGATGTCCAGCTACAATTTTCAGGCGCCCAGATCTCAGCGGTCAGCCTGGCAAACGATATCACGGGCTTTGGCCAATCCGTCACCAGGAGAGAGATCCTCGCCAGCTACCCCTATTCCAATACGCTCGTGGTGCATGAGATCACCGGGGCTAAGCTCCGCGCTGCGCTCGAGCGCTCCGCCGCTTATTTCTCCCTTGGGCAGGATGGCGCGCTGGCCGTTTCAGAGACATTCCTAATGCCCAAGGTGGAGCATTATAACTACGATTATTACGCGGGCATTGCCTACCGCATCGACGTATCCAGGCCTGTGGGCAGGCGCATCGTTTCCCTGCGGTACAAGGGAAACGATGTCCATCCCGACGATGTGTATTCCATTTGCATAAGTAACTACCGCGCCAGCGGCGCGGGCGGCTACGACATGTATCCCGGCTGCCGCGTATTGCGGGAGATACAACAGGACATATCCGATCTGATCATGGAATATTTTGAGCGCGGCCTGCAAAACAACCTATTCCAGCGCTTGACATTTCAATATGAGGTCACGGGCGGGCGGCTGCCGTGGGCGGAATAGAGCAAACCCGGGCCGCGGTAATATATGCGTCTTGCGTATGCTCCTCGCTCTAAAATAATCATTGCGCCGGGATGAAAGCCAAATCAATCATCGTTTACCGTGGGATTTCATTTGCGAACCCGCAAAGCATCCATATCGTGAAAACAACACGCGTCAAAGCGATCTCCGCTCCACTTACAAGCCGGCAATGCTTTGGCGCTGCCGGCTTCTTCATGACGTACCGGCGGCTGATAACCCTGTCGCTCTCCCCCTGTCCCAGCATACCGCCGGCAGCCATCCCGTTCCGAATTCGCATGCCCCGCAGCTGACGGGCTACCTGATGGTTGTATTCCTGCGGATTTTTCCAGTAGTAACCGTTTACGCTCTTTCCGTCCTGGAATAAGTCAAGCGCCTGTTTCAGCACGTCCGCCTGATCTCGCTTTTCATATATGCCGCGCAGATATTTGGATACATACGGATTTGCGCCGCTCGCCGCTCATATTCGAAAAAGTGCACGCCGCGTTCGAACAGATCGGCCGCTTCGCGCATGGATGCTTCATGCACAAATGTCTTCCCGTCCAACGTCCCGATTTCATTCTCAGAAAAATCCGTGTTGATTTTTCCGGATCCATTGGATAAAATAATATTATCAGTAGAGGATGGAATGTATTTTCGCGCCGGTCCAACAACCATGTTGAACAATTCTTCTACCGATATGGAAGATCTCGGTGTGACGTGCACGCTCTGTTGGACTTGTCCATCACCGGCCGCGTCTGTAGCACCGAGATTTTCTATTGCCTCCAGTTCAAGGATTCTCGAATCGTATAGCTTATTTATCCTGCTGCCATAATTGTTGCCTTCAACATACGTTATGATATCTGACGGCAGTTGCACCCTGCTTCCATCAACCGCTTTGTTTGTTCTAGCAAACTCACAATAACCGATTTGGCGAATCCTTCCTCCTTTTTCTTCTTTGCTGTTCAACATGTATTGTAGGCCTACAAACCCGTACCATGTTTTTCGCACTTTATCCTTGACTTTCGGCTTCCGTTGTGCTATATTTCTAACTGCGCTTTATAGTGCGCCGTCGCGGGGTAGAGCAGTTGGTAGCTCGTCGGGCTCATAACCCGGAGGTCGTAGGTTCAAGTCCTTCCCCCGCAACCATTTAAAAAGCCCCTGTTTTAGGGGCTTTTTTCTTTTCTATAGCTATGCCGGTTGTTTGGAAACAGGCAATTTACGATGGTTGTACGATGCTTTGAAATAATGGAATGGATGGAATCAACTGGAGGGAATTGGCCATTTACGCGAAAACCCTGCTGTCATGTGGTGCGGTTCAGCGTCACGAAGCGGCTTTCATCTCACTGCAAAACTATTCCGGTGGACTTGCAATCAACGGTGATACCGGGGCAAGCGCATAAAAATTGCATTTTCATATGCTTTGTATAAGAACGATACAGGCGCTTTTCACAATGGTTGCGCTTGTTTTTCTTATAGCGGTTCATGCGTTTGCCCTGACGGCGATACCGTTTTAGTAACCCCGCTCCACATCGATGACATTGCCGTCGACGGCGTTGACGGAGAGCATGGAACCAAACTTGAAATCGCTGGAGCCGGGGCGTTCCCCGCTGGAGATCATCCTTGCGCCATAGAAATTCCAAACGGGAATCAGCAGGCCGGAAAAAGGCTGTCCCTGCTCGACGATGCGCTGGAGCGAGAGCGTGACGCGGTCGATCTTTACCTCGACGGAGTCGTGATACTCGTCCCTTGCCTCGGACTCGAATTCCATCGGCAGTATCTTTTGCGCAATCTCCAAAATCTCAGAAAACGGCCTGAGCTGTGCTGCATCACTGACGGTTTCAAGGATGTTCACCGGTGCGTCCCAACCGACATGTTCCACGCCGCAATCGTCCGTCCGAATAGAGATGCCCTCAGCGCCCCAATAGGTGCTGTTTCGCCCAGAACCGGATCCCATGCCAGCTACGCAGGGAATATCGCCAATCCTTCTGGTGCATGTGATACGATAGTAGTAGCCGGTGGCTTCGGGCACATTCCACCCTGGATGGCGGTCACTGCAAAGATAGATATCGGTGACGTCAAAGGTATCGGCAACGCCTATACGCATGAGGATGCTGCCTGCTTGTGCCGCCGCTTCTGCAGGCGTCAGCTTGATCAGGCCCTGCGTATATTCAGGAAGCGCTTCGTTGCGTCCAATCCAGACCGTATCGTGACCGTCGCCATCATGGACGCCGCCGGTCGTCACGCTATAGCTGAGCCTTGCGTTTCGCATGACGGGGATCGTCGCCGAACCCGACACAGTACCATCCTCTTCCACATCGTCCCAGGAGATCGATTCTGTAATTTCACGGTCATTTTCCACGGAGAAGAAACATGTTCGATTTTCGTTCATCAAATCGACGCCGTCATGATAGATGGTGATGCCGTCGGCCCGCTCTGCAATGCGTTTCAGCTTGCTTGTGCCGAGCACGGGCGTTATGGTTTCCGGCGCGCCAGTAAGCTGCGTTTCAAAGTCTTTGATATAGTCCTGAGCAAAGTCCTTGTCCGAAGCGGATGTGGATTCGTCCACCAGCACGCCGCGATAGTAGGCCAGCAAATCCTCCAATTCCGATTTCGTGCGTTCATAAACCGTTTTATACATCGGCACGTCGCCAACCAGCCCCTGATAGAAGCGATCCACCGTCTCCTGCGAAAACTGGGCGGGTTCCACCCGAATAATAGGCAGGTCGTTTTCCGGCACAAACACGGGCGCATCGATGGAAACGGTCAGCTTGCCATCTGCAGATGCATTCTCCCATGTGAGTTGCTCCGGCGCGCCAATGCGCTCTGCAAGCAGATTCCTGTCCTCAAGTACAGCGGCGGCGCTTCCCTCCGACTGCGCCTGCTCCACAATTTGCGAGGTATTCGTTTTCGCCGCCACGCTTGCGCCGGGCGCATTGGCGCATCCTACGAACGCAAGCGGCATCGCCGCCACTCCGATCCATGCGAGAACCCGTTTGATCAATCGTTTGACTTTCATTTGTTCATTCTCCCTTCGCTGGTTTCTTCCACCTTACCGCAAGGGATGTAAGCAAGTCCTCGGCAAACTGTAAGCAACCTGTAAGTAAATCATTGCGAAAATGTGAATTGTACCGTCGTGCCGATGCCCTCGTGGCTTTCGATGTGCAACGCGGCGTGGTGCAGCTCCGCAATGCGGGAAACGAGTGCAAGCCCAAGGCCGGAGTTACCTTGCCTGCGGCTTCTGGACTTGTCCGCCATGAAGAACGGCTGCGTAACCTTTTCGATGATGTCCGCCGGGATGCCGCGGCCGTCGTCCGAAACGGACAGTACCATGCCCGATGCCTGAATCGTAATATTCTTCGCACCCGCGGCGCAGGCGTTGTCCACAAGGTTGATGAGCACGCTTGCCATCAGGTCGGGGTCGATGAGGGAGTGCGCGCCGTCCGCCTCAAACCGCAGCGCCACGCCCTGCCGCGCCGTGCTTTCTGATAGCGTTTCCGCCACCATGCCGAACCACTCTTTTGCGGGCATATCGCGGCGCTCGATGTCTTCGCCATCCGTCAACGTAATGAGCCGTATCATCTTCTGCGTCAGGCGTTCCAGCCGCCTGCCCTCCCGGAAGATATAGGACGTGGCCTTGGCCTTCTGCGCCTCTGTCAGCCGCGCGCGTTCCAGCGATTCGGCATAGCCGATGATGGCGGTCATGGGCGTTTTCAGTTCATGGGTCAGCGCGCCAAGGAGCATTTTGCGTTCCTCGGCGGTTGCGGTCACGGCGCCGATGTGCCGCTGCACGGAATCCGCCATGCGGTTGAAGCTCTCCGACACGGTGGCAATCTCGTCATGCCCGTGTACGGGGATGCGCGCGCCGTAGTCGCCGTTCATCATGGCGGCGGCACCGGCCTCCAACGCTTTGAGGGGCCGCAGGGCGCGGAAGGTCACAATCAGAATGACCGCCGCGCTCACGACAAGAGCGCCCAAACAGATGATCATAAACTGGATGCGGAGTTGCGCGATTTTTTCATACACGGAGGTCACGTTCCGCATGAGATAGACTTGACAGCGTTCATCCATCAGCTCGGTTTCGGCGGTGGCAATGAACAGTTGCTCGCCATCCACCGTAACGCCGCTGTGCGCCGCGCCCGCAAGCAGCATGTCGAGGGCATAGCCGCTGTTGTTGAACAGCGTTTTGCCGTCCTGCAGGAGCGCATATTGCGACCCTCCCAGCGAAGCTTCCGCATAGTTGCGGAACACATACACAACGAGGCTGCGCTTGGCGGTGTCGGACAGGCCTGCGCCGTCGGCGGCTGTGACGGCATTGGTAAACGACGTATTCAGCATGCTAAGCTCCGCAAGGGCGTTATCCTGCGCGGACTGCACGCTGTTTTTGGCGCTGGCGCGCATGAGCAGCGTTCCACACACAACGAGCGCCAACGTGGAGCAGAGGATGGACAGCAGCGCAAGCCGCAACCGGATTTTCATGCGTCCACCTCCAAACGATAGCCCACGCGGGGAATGGCGGTGATGGCGAGCCCGGTTTTTTTTCGTAACTGCGACACATGGATGTCGATGGTACGGCTCTCGCCAAAGTATCCGGTTCCCCAGACCTCGGTAAGCAGCTTTTCGCGCGTGAGGGCGATGTTGCGATTACGAACAAAAAGCAGAAGCAGATCAAATTCAAGCGGTTTCAGCGCGACGGGCTTGCCGTCCTTCGTCACGGCGCGCTCGTCCACCCGAATGACCAAATCCGCAACGGAAATCGTTCCGCCGCCGCTGTGCCGTTCCAGCACCTTTTCCATACGCACGAGCAACTCCAACACCTCAAAGGGCTTGACGATATAATCCTCCGCGCCGGAGAGCAGCCCGGTCAGCTTGCTGTTCAGGTCGTTCTTTGCGGTGAGGTAGATCACGGGAATGCCGTGCGCCTTGAGCGGCTCCATGAGCTGGAATCCGTCGATTCCCGGCAGCATCACGTCCAGCAGCGCCACGTCGAACCGCTCCCCGTTTTGTAGCATACGAAACACCTCGCGTCCGTCCATTGCGGAAACCGCCTCATAACCCGCCACGGAAAGGTTCATGCAGATGAGCTGGCTGATGGCTTCTTCGTCCTCGATGACAAGGATGCGGCGCATGGGGCATTCCTCCTTGTGCGCAAATGTTCCTTATTGCCATTATAAAGCAAGGCACGTGAACAAAGCAGCCGCGCGATGTAAACAAGATGTAAGTATTTGGGGAACAAAGTGGAACACATGAAAAAACGGTCTATGATTTTATGCCCGGACCTTGCCAACCGCATGTCAAAAAAAGGGTGGGGGCGGGATTGGTCCGCCAATCCCGTAACGGAAAAATGCGGGAAGAACCAAAGAATCTGTCAAACTCCACGATATGCGCGGGACAAATGACGCTTCTCATGCAGCCAAGCCGACACACGATGCAATCGTTTGAGGCAGATCGTTGCATGCAAAATTCCGCCGCAGCGGTTTGCCGGCGGACTACGCAAGCCGCCCGAAGGCGGCTTGACAGCATACTTTTCTGTGCGCTAAAAGCAGCCTGTTCTGCAGGCGTTACCCTCTCGAATAAATCTTGCTTAAATCGAGCGAAAGCACGCTCGTCATCTCCAATTGCTGGTGATAGCCGCCCTTAATCTCATACACGCCAAGTTTAAGCTGCGCGACGGCATAGTCAGAGAGATCGTTATAATCCGACGACGAGGGGTACAACGCCATGGTGGAGATACTGTTGGGGTAGCAGTTGGCGCCAGACATGCCCGCGTCTGCGCGCGTTTCATCGAGCAGCAAGTAGTTAAACGCCTGATAGACGGACAGATAGCGATCATCGGTTTTGTTCTCACATTCAAGCAAAATGACGTCCGCATTGGAAAAATACGAATCCGTCACGCCCAGATAGCGGATGGTACAGTATTTGCCGTCGAAGAGCACTTCGCCGCGCGCGGTCCTTGTCCCTTCGCCGTTCGGCGCGGCGTTGCTGTTTTGGATCGTCAACTTCACAGGCTTTTGCAGCCGGTCGCTGTGATAATAGGTCAGGTAAACCGCCAGCTCGGAAACCTCCGAAATACCGTTGATCCGGCAAACGTCGCTGCCGTCCACCTCCACAATGGCGCGCATATCCTGCTGCAGATTGTAGGAGGTGCTGTTTCCGCCGCCGTAGCCGTCAAACACGCCGTCCAGGAGCACCTGCGACCAGCGGGAGGTGTTCTTCTTCTCCACGTATAGCTCCGCGCGTCCATATTTGGCATCCAGCCTGCGCTGCACCACCCTGATTGTATCGTCGTCCAACAGCACCGTGCCGGAATCGTCATAATGCTGCGTATACGAACCGGCGGCCGGGTTGCTTACCACGTCCGTATACTGTCCTTTGCGCCAGTCGCCGTTCTTTATCACGCGCACATACATGCCAACCGATTCGATTGCGCCAATTTGCATAGCGCGGTATGCGGGCAGGTCTGCGTCGCCCGCCCAGAATGTTTGTGAAACATTGGCGTCCATTCCGGCAATGGCGGTCGCGTTGCCGATGATATCCACTTCCCAGCCGTTAATATACAGCTCCGATACATAGTAAAGCAGAAAATCATTTCCGGTGCTCTTTGCCGAAACGGTGATTCCAATGCTCTCGTTTGGCGCAAACTGTACGGTATCGAGCGTAAGGATAAGCCCATTGCCGGAATAAAGCTGCTCTCCGAACGGGATTTCATGATACTCGATCGTCCGGTTTGGCAGTTGATCCGGCCAATCCACAAGCTGCGCCTCCGCCTCCGCCTGGCTCAAGCCGCCAAACCAGCGGGAAATGCTTTGCGCGTCCCAGAAAAAGCAGACCGTATTGTCCAGGGAAACCCATTCGCCGTCCGCAAGAAAGCGCCAGTCATTGGGTTCCTCCGAATAGTCTGCCCCCGCGGGACCCACGAACCGCTCCTTTACCGACGTTACGCTGCCGCCGCTGTCAAAGCACATCATGACGCGTTGGCTCAGTTCTCCGCCGGACCGGTCGAAATAGGCCGCTGAGGCGCCGTCCTCCACAAACCCCAATTGTTCGTCCGTTTCGGCCTGCGGATCCCCTGTGGGCGCGGGCTCGGGCGCGGGTTCTGCTGCGCCGGCGCTTGCGGCTCCCGGTTGCACGGCCTCGTCAACGGAAGCGGACGGAGCCAATTCGCCTCCGCCGCAGCCCATCGCAAAAAGCAACACCGCCAGCAGCAGGGAGACAATCCGAAATTTACCGTTTCGCGTCTGCAAGGCATGCGGCGGGCGGCCAGAAGACAGAAATATACGTTTTTTCATAAGAACGCCCCCTTTATTATTGATAGTCCCTTCGCGTAACACAATTTTAACACAACAAAAAAGCTTCGTGGTTTGCTCCCGGCAGATTCGTGGGCTTTTATATTCATTTTGTTCAAGTTCCGGCGCTTCCTTATTCAACGCCCGCCGTACATGGCCCTATCCCCATTCCCTGCATTCCTATGCGGAATTGGTTTTACGATCAGGACTGCGAGTACGTTCCCGGGTTTTTCTGCCGTTCCCGGGGCAAACGGAGCCGGGAAAAGGCCTGTAACGATCTTTCCACATGCATGGGCATACTTCTATGAATTGCGGTTCATGCGTTTGACCTGCCGCAGCTTCTCCTGGGTCCTGGAAATTGCCGTGCCTTTTCGTATATTGTAAGATAACAGGCGCAATTGGTCAAGAAATGGGGAATGGAATCGGTTTTCAGATTGCGGGCTTGTCAATCAAGCGGGACAGAACAGGCCCTCGTAACGCCTGCGCATATTGCCGCATCGTTATTCCCCTGTACCGAATGTGTCGTCGACGGCGGCCTTTGCCTTCCACGCGTATACGGGTCCCTTTTCCCGGATGGCCGCAGCGGCGCCGCTATAAACCTCGGTTGCAGACTTGGCCACCTTCGCAAGAACGTCCTTTGCGTCAACCCTGCCGTCGCCGTTGCTGTCCTGCACGCCGCCCGGATTGTTTTCCCTGCAGGTTTGCGCGACCTTCATGGCGGCGACCGTTGCGCCGGCGGTTACGCCGATGCCAAGCAGGTTTTTCAAACATCTCATGCGATACTCCTCCCATGCCGTTAGCTGCTTTTCATACCATATTATATCGGGGGAGGGCGGCGTTTTCAACATAATTTTCCCATGACGGAGGCGCGGGGAAGCCGGACAAAAGCACTTTGGCGGGCTTTATTCACATATGATCTTGACATGGCAAATCGCTTTGTGTTACCATGCATCCGTAAATGCGATGAAGGAACTATGCGCGGTCTGGTTTGCCAGCACAGAGAGCCGGCGGTTGGTGTAAGCCGGCGCGAAAGGACGGCGCAGTCTCATTCCGGAGCAGAGTCCTTGAATCCGGACAGTAAAGGGCTACGGGTTAACCCCGTTATCATGGTTGGGAGCTGTTGGAGCTTCGGCGAGAGATCGCGCATGGCGCGATAAGCAAGGTGGTACCGCGGCATTGTTCGTCCTTGAAACTGCAAAAGGCAGTGTCGGGGACTTTTTTTATGCGGGGAATTGTGCGTGAGGAAAGGAGCGTAGGTCCTATGGAAAATCTTTATATTTCCGACGTAACGCTGCGTCAGGAGCAAAAGCGCGCGGAGTCCGCGCTGAGTTTTCGGGAGAAGATTGAAATTGCCAAGCTTCTCGACCGGCTGCATGCGTTCGGCATCGAGCTTGCGCCGATACAAAATGAAAAGGTCGACGCGCTGTTGATCAAATCCATTGCGGGCGTTGTTCGGGAAAGCCGCGTGGTGATTCCGTGCGCGCTGTCGGAAGCGGGCGTGCAGGCGGCCTGGAATGCGGTGAAGGATGCCGCGCACCCCTGTGTGCAGATTGCCGCGCCCACCTCTGCGGTCCAGATGGAATACCTTTGCCACAAGAAGCCGGACGACATGCTTGCAATGATCAACGCGCTGGTGCGCGCGGGCAAGGCGCTCTGCCCGGAGGTTGAATTTGCCGCCGGGGACGCCACGCGCAGCGAGCGCGTTTTTCTTGCGCGCGCGGTTGAGACGGCCGTTGCGGCGGGAGCGGATATCGTAACGCTTTGCGATTCGGCGGGCGGGATGCTGCCGGATGAATTCCGCGCGCTTCTGGCCGAGCTATATGGGCGGGTCCCGGCGCTGGGAGAACGTGTTGTCGGTGTGCAGTGCGCGGATACGCTGCATCTTGCGGCGGCCTGCTCGGTTGCCGCGGCCAGGGCGGGGGCACGGCTTGTCAAAGCTTCCGCGGGTGACGACGAGCTTCTGCCGCTTGCCGCAATGGCGGATATTCTTCGCGCCCGCGGCGCGGATATCCATCTTGGCACACAGCTTGCCATGACGGAGCTGACCCGCGCCACACAGAAGATCCGCAGGATGACGCATACCAGACGCAGCGCGTCCTCGCCATACGACAACAGCGTGCGGCGGGAGACGGATGCGCGCCTGCATCTTTCGCAAAGCAGCGGCCGCCCGGAGGTTGCCGCTGCGGTGCGCAGGCTGGGCTACGAGCTTTCGGAGGAGGATCATGCCCGGGTGTTCGACGCGTTTGTGCAGATTGCCGAGAAGAAGGACGTCGGCGACAAGGAGCTTGACGCAATCGTAGCCAGCGCCGCGCTGCAGGTTCCGCCTACCTATACGCTGGAAAGCTATGTCATCAACAGTGGAAACGTCATCACCGCCACGGCGCACATCCGGCTGATCAAGCACGGGCAGGCGCGGCAGGGCCTTGGCCTTGGCGACGGCCCGATCGACGCCGCCTTTCTCGCCATTGAGCAGATCATCGGCCACCATTACGAGCTGGACGACTTCCAGATTCAGGCCGTGACCGAGGGACGCGAGGCGATGGGCGCCGCGCTGGTGCGGCTGCGTTCCGGCGGCAAGCTGTACGCGGGCAACGGCATCTCTACCGACATCATCGGTGCGAGCATCCGCGCGTATCTCAGCGCGCTCAATAAAATCGTTTATGAGGAGGGCGCGCGCGCATGAAGCTGTCGTTTTCCACCCGCGGTTGGAAAGGGTATTCGTTTGAGGACTATATTGCGGCTGCCCGGGAAATCGGTTTCGGCGGCATTGAGCTGCATGGCTTTGCCGATTCGGAATGGACGCGGGAGGGCGCGCCGTTTTGCCGGGCCGGCGCGCAGCGGACCGTGCGGCGGCTGTTCGACGAAGGGCTGACGCTGCCCTGCATCGATTCGGTGTGCAACCTCTCCCAATCGGAGCCCGCGCCTGAGGACGACCGGGAGCTCAACGCCAGCATCCGGCTTGCGCATGATTTCTCGATCCCCTATGTCCGCGTGCGCGCGCTCGACGCCTCGGAAGCCGGCATACAGGCCGCAAGGGAACGCGTTGCCCGCTGCCTGCAGACGGCTGCTAAAAAGGGCGTGACGCTGCTTGTGGAAACGGCCGGCGCGTTTTCCGACACCGCGCGGCTGCGCGATTTTCTTACGGAGTTTGCCGACGGCCACCTTGCCGTGCTGTGGGACTTGCACCATCCGTATTTCGAGCATGACGAGGACCCGGAAACGACCATAAAGAACCTCGGCGCGTTTGTAAAGCACGTCCATGTCAAGGATTCGGGGCCGGTGGGCGAACGGCGCGCCTACCGCCTTGTCGGCGAGGGCGAGCTGCCGCTGGCGGAGCTTGTAACGGCGCTTTCGTCGGTCAACTACAACGGGTTTCTTTCGCTGGAATGGGATCCGCGCTGGATGCCGGAGTTGAACGACATGGAGAGCGTGCTGGCGCATTTTTTCAACTATATGCAGCGGTTCGGCACGCCCGCGCGCATGCAGCCGCGCCTGTATTGTAACCGTGCGGGCACGGGCCGCTATGTCTGGCGCAAGGATATCCTCATTGACGCGACGTTTCCCAAAGTGCTCGACCGCATGGCCGACGAGTTCCCGGACCAGTATGCGTTTAAATATACCACGCTCGACTATACGCGCACCTATGCGCAGTTTCGCGACGACGTGAACGCCTGCTGCCGCGCGCTGCTCTCGCTCGGCGTGGGCCCGGGCAGCCATGTCGCCGTGTGGGCGACCAACGTGCCGCAGTGGTACCTTGCGTTTTGGGCCGCGACCAAGATCGGTGCGGTGCTCGTTACCGTCAACACGGCCTATAAAATCCATGAGGCGGAGTATCTGCTGCGCCAGTCGGACACGCATACGCTCATCATGGAGGCGGGGCACCGCGACTCTGACTATGCGGCCATTGTCCACGAGCTTTGTCCGGAGATGAAAAAAACCATACCCGGGCAGCCGCTGCACAGCCGACGCCTGCCTTTTTTACGCAACATTGTGAGCGTGGGCTTCCGGCAGGACGGCTGTTTGACGTGGGACGAGATGATGGCGCGATCCGAGCGCATACCCATCGAGGAGGTGCACCGCCTTGCCGCGGCGGTCGATCCCAACAACGTGTGCAACATGCAGTACACCTCCGGCACGACCGGGTTTCCCAAGGGCGTGATGCTCACGCACTACAACATTGTCAACAACGGCAAGTGCATCGGCGATCGCATGGATCTTTCCACAGCCGACCGCCTGATGGTTCAGGTGCCCATGTTCCACTGCTTCGGCATGGTGCTGGCCATGACGGCCGCCATGACGCACGGAACGACGCTGCTGCCGCTGCCCTACTTTTCCCCCAAGCCCGCGCTGGCCTGCGTCAATGCCGAGCGCATCACCTGCTTCCACGGCGTGCCGACGATGTTCATCGCCATGCTGGAGCACCCGGACTTTGCCAACACGGATTTCTCCTGCATGCGCACGGGCATCATGGCCGGCAGCCCCTGCCCGGTCACCGTGATGCAGGATGTGGTGGATATGATGCATATGAACGAGATCGTCATTGTTTACGGCCAGACGGAGGCTTCGCCCGGCTGTACGATGAGCTCGACCGACGACCCGCTCGAGGTGCGCGTTTCCACGGTCGGCCGCGCCATGCCGGAGATCGAATGCCGCATCCTCGACCCGGAGACGGGCAACGAACTGCCTGACGGCGGGATCGGCGAGTTCGTTGCGCGCGGATACAACATCATGAAGGGCTATTATAAGATGCCGCGCGCTACGCGCGCAGCCATCGACGCCGACGGCTGGCTGCATACGGGCGACCTCGCCTGCCGCACGCCGGAGGGTAATTTCCGCATCACCGGCAGGCTCAAGGACATGATTATCCGTGGCGGCGAGAACATCTATCCCAAGGAGATCGAGGAATTTCTTTATACGCACAAAAAGGTGAGGGACGTGCAGGTCATCGGCGTGCCGGATGCACAGTATGGCGAGGAGATCATGGCCTGCATCATCCTCAAGGACGGCGAGACGGCCACGCCGCAGGAGATACAGGACTTCGTGCGCGCCAGCATGGCCAGGCATAAGGTGCCGCGATATGTGGACTTCGTGGCCGCGTTCCCGATGAACGTCGCGGGCAAGATTCTCAAATACAAGATGCGCGAGGAAGCCATCGAGAAGCTCAGGCTCCAAAGGGAGGCCGGAATTGTCACCGCATGACGGGGGCAGTCCGCGTGACCGTGCGGCGGGGAGGGGGGGAGCACATATGAGACGCATCATCGACTCGCACTGCCATATTTACCCGGACGCCATTGCGGAGCGCGCATCCGCGGCCATCGGAAGGTTCTATGATATTCCGATGGTGTTTGACGGACGGGTGGAGACGCTCCTTGACGAAGGGCGGCATGCGGGAATTTTACACTTTGTCATCAGCTCCGTTGCCACAACGCCGCATCAGGTTGCGGCGGTCAATGCCTTTATTGCCGCGCAGGTGCGCGCGCACCCCGGCGTGCTGACGGGGCTTGGCACGCTGCACCCCGATAGCGGGGATATGGCGGGGGATATCCGCCATTTAACGGAGCTGGGGCTTGCCGGAGTGAAGCTGCATCCCGATATGCTCGGCGTTCCTGTAGATGATCCGCGTTTTCTGCGGATGTTCGCCCTGTGCGAGGGAAGGCTGCCGGTGCTGTGCCACTTTGGAGACAGTCGGTTCGATTGCACCAATCCAAACCGCACCGCGCGCGTGCTTGCTGCGTTCCCCGCCCTGATTATGACCGGCGCGCACTTTGGCGGCTGGTCGCTTTGGAAGGATGCGGTTAAGACGCTTGCGCAGTATCCCAATCTGCTGACGGACTGCTCCTCGGCACTGTATGCGATGACCCCGCAGGAAGCCCGGGAGACAATCGAGGCATACGGCGCAAACCGCGTGCTGTTCGGCACGGATTATCCCATGTGGCGCGCGGACGGGGAGCTTGCCCGTTTCGACGCGCTGGAGCTCGCGCCGGAGGCGCGCGAGGCTATTCTGTGGGGAAATGCCGCGCGGCTTTACGGCGTTCAGGAGGGCGGGCCTCCGATCGGATGACGCCGAATACCGGGGAAGGCGGAGCGGGCCTGCCAAAGCACAAAGTTTTGTATAACGCCGCATAAATCCATTTGCGAAAAATGGTTGACAAATGGGGAAACGGTTGCTATGATATAGAATAATTTCATACAGTGCAAAGGCTGTGACGAAGACGGACGAACGCGCCGCATCAAGAGAGCCGGGGAGGGTGGAAGCCCGGCGGTTGGCAACTTCATGCATCCCATCCCTTCCGAGCCGAAGGTCCCAAAGCGCAGGGCGCGAGTAGGGCTTTCCGTGATTGCTGCGTAAAGGCAAAGGGCTTGTTGGAGCCCGTCGAGCGGCGCCGGTTCGGTGCAACTTGAGTGGTACCGCGGGGGATAACAAAGGGTTATAACTCGTCTCAAAGGAGTTTGAGGCGAGTTTTTTATTTTGTCAGGAGGTTGCTTATGGAAATGGGCGGAATCAACCATCAACTGCTGGACATTGCGTACCGCATCCGCGAGATGCGTGAGATTTCCGGCTATACGCGCGAGGAGATGGCGCTGAAAACGGACGTAACCTTGACGAGATACGTGGATTATGAAGCGGGGCGGATCGACTTTCCGTTTACGTTCATTCATAAATGCGCGTTGGCGTTTCATATTGGCATCACCGACCTGCTGGAGGGTGAAAGCGCCCGCTTGTCCTCCTATGCGGTGACGCGCCGCGGGCAGGGGCAGCGCGCGGCCAAGGAGGACGGCATTGAGATTGCCAGCCTTGCGCCCATGTTCCGAAACAAGATTGCCGAGCCGTACTGGGTGCGCTACGATTATTTCGAGTCCCAGCAGCACCGGCCCATCCACCTGACGACACACAACGGGCAGGAGTTCGACCTGGTGCTCAGCGGCTCGCTCAAGGTGCAGATCGGCGAGCATGCCGAGGTGCTCAACGAAGGCGACAGCATCTACTATAACAGCTCGACGCCGCACGGTATGATTGCGGTGGGCGGGCAGGAGTGCCTGTTTCTTGCGGTCGTTCTGCCGGGCGAGGGCGGGGAGGACGCCGGGGCGCTGCACGAGAGCATTGTGGCAGCGCGCAGGTCGGAGGACTACGTCTGCAACCGGTTTGTCTGCACGCGCGAGGATGCGCGCGGCGCGCTGGAAAGCATCTCGTTTGAAAATGCCGAAAGATTCAACTTTGCCTTTGATATCGTCGACGAGATTGCAAAGAAGACGCCGGATAAGCTGGCGCTGCTGCATGTGGATAAGGACGGGACGGAGCGGCGGTTCACGTTTGCGGACATGTCCCGTGCGTCGAACCGGTGCGCGAACTATTTCAAATCCTGCGGCATTGGCAGGGGAGACCGGGTCATGCTGGTGCTCAAACGGCATTATCAGTTCTGGTTTGCCATGCTGGCGCTGCATAAGCTGGGGGCGGTGGCCATCCCCGCCACGTACCAGCTGCAGGCGCACGACTATACCTACCGCTATCAGGCGGCGGGCGTTTCAGCCGTCGTCTGCACGGCGGAAGGGGATGCCGCGCATCAGGCGGAGCTGGGCGCGGAGGGCTGCCCGGAGCTGAGAACCAAAGTATTGGTCAATGGCCGCCGCGAGGGCTGGCGTAGCTTTGACGAGGAGTATGCGATGTTCCGCGGCAGCTTTGAACGCACGGCGGATACCGCCTGCGGCAACGACACGATGCTGATGTTCTTTACCAGCGGCACGACCGGGTATCCCAAGATTGCCGCGCACAGCTACCGCTATGCGCTCAGCCATTTTGTCACGGCGAAGTACTGGCACTGCGTGTATTCCGACGGGCTGCACCTGACGATTTCCGATACG
Organism: uncultured Oscillospiraceae bacterium; assembly: GCA_964447605.1. Classification (GTDB taxonomy): domain Bacteria; phylum Bacillota; class Clostridia; order Christensenellales; family CAG-138; genus CAYUTA01. Next base: position 20,256 of record CAYUTA010000033.1, read on the forward strand.
GGCTGGGGCAAGGCGCTCTGGGGCAAGTTCTACGGCCAGTGGCTGTGCGAGGCCGCGGTGGCCGCGTTTGAATTCGACCGTTTCGACGCAAGGCGTCTGCTTCCGATGCTTGGCAAATACGGCGTGACCTCGTTGTGCGCGCCGCCGACGATCTACCGCATGATAATCAAGGAGGAGCTCGGCCGGTATGACTTCTCCACAATCCGCCATGTGACCACCGCGGGCGAGGCGCTCAACCCCGAGGTGTTTACCCAGTTTGAAAGAGCGACCGGGCTGAGGATTATGGAGGGGTTTGGCCAGACGGAAACAACGCTGATTCTGGCCAACCTTGTCGGCGCGGCGTCCAAACCGGGCGCGATGGGCAGGCCGGTGCCGCCTTGGCGCGTAGATCTTGTCACGGAGGAAGGCGCGCCTGCGGAACTGGGCGAGCCCGGCGAAATTGTTCTGCATGTGGACGGAGAAACGCCGGACGGCCTGTTTTCCGGCTATTATCGCGACGAAGCGCAAACGCTTGCGGCGCGCCATGACGGACTGTATCATACGGGCGACCTTGCCTGGCGAGACGAGGACGGGTATTACTGGTACGTAGGCCGCAAGGACGACGTGATTAAGTCCTCCGGCTACCGCATCGGGCCGTTTGAGATCGAAAGCACGATTATGGAACTGCCGTACGTGCTCGAATGCGGCGTGTCCGCGGCGCCGGACGAGGTGCGCGGGCAGGTGGTGAAGGCCAGCGTGGTGCTCACCCGCGGCACGGAGGCCACCGAGGCGCTGAAAAAGGAGATTCAGGACTATGTGAAAGCGCGAACCGCTCCGTATAAATATCCAAGAATTGTGGAGTTTCGCGAGGAGCTGCCCAAAACCATCAGCGGGAAGATCATCCGGCGGCAGCTGTAGGCTTGATTCCGTCGACCAATTGCGGTTTACCGACGGGAAGCGCTGCTGCGGGATTTTGACATGCGGGGCATAAAAATGCGGTTATCCTGAAAAACTGCGCGCGGAACCTTGACAACGCATATTATATATGATAATCTGAATAAAATTGATCAAAGGCGACGACGGAAAGGGCCTTGACGGACTGTTTTTCAGAGAACCGGCGGTTGGTGCGAGCCGGGAAAACGGGGTCAAGCGCATGTAGTTCCTGAGCCGGAGGGAAGAAAGCCCTGCTTTTTGGCAAGTAGAACCCTCCCGTGTATGCGGCGTTACGGCATAGGGCTTGATGGAGCCTGAAGAGCGGCAACGGCGGCGACGCCGCTGCAATTTGAGTGGTACCGCGGGTAATGGATACAATTGCCCGTCTCAAAGATTATCAGGATAATCTTGGGGCGGGCTTTTTGATTGCCCCGGAAACGGAGAGAGACCAAAATGGAACGTACGACGGGACTCAACTATCAACTGCAGGAGATGGCGGCGCGCATCCGTGAACTGCGCGAGATTTCAGGCCTTTCGGCCGACGAGATGGCGCTTAGAACCGGCGTATCCAAAGAGGAGTACATTGCGTGCGAGTATGGCGCGCACGACTTTAGCTTTGCGTTCATCTACCGGTGCGCAATGGCGTTCCATGTCAACGTGACCGATATCATCGAGGGCACGAGCCCCACGCTGAAGGGGTATACCATCACGCGCAGCGGGGAGGGCGCGCGCATCGAGCAAGCGCACGGCATGGTGTACTACAACCTGGCCGCGCCGTTTAAAAACCGTATCTCAGAGCCGCTGTACGTGCAGTGCGCATACTCGCAGGATGCTGAGCGCGGCGACATCGAGCTGACCACCCACGAAGGGCAGGAGTGCGACCTCGTCATCCGCGGCACGCTGAAGCTGCAGATCGGCGCGCATACCGAAATTCTGCATCCGGGCGACTGCGCTTATTACGACAGCTCGGTTCCGCACGGCATGATCGCGGTAAACGGCGAGGACTGCGCGTTCTATGCCATCGTGCTGAACCCAACCGGCTACAAGGGCGGCGGCGAGGTCGGGGCGCAGCTGAATCCGGCGGCCGAACCGGACGGCCTGCAAAGCCGACGGCGCATCTATCACCGGTTCATCCATCCTGTGAAGGATGAGGCGGGCGCGCTGCAGTCGCTTTCGTTTGAAAACGAGGAGACGTTCAACTTCTCGTTCGACATTGTGGACGGACTTGCTGAAAAATGTCCGGATAAGCTGGCCATGATCCACATCGCCAGGGACGGGACCGAGCGGCGGTTTACGTTTGCGGACATGAAGCGCGCCTCCTCGCAGTGCGCGAACTATTTCAAGTCCCTCGGCATCCGGCGCGGCGACCGGGTCATGCTGGCGCTGAAAAGGCATTATCAGTTCTGGTTTGCGCTGCTGGGGCTGCATAAGCTGGGCGCGGTGGCCATCCCCGCCACGCATCTGCTCCAAGCGCACGACTATGAATATCGCTTTGAAAAGGCGGGCGTAAGCGCTATCCTCTGCACGGCGGACGGCGACGCGGCGCAGCAGGCGGAGCTTGCCGCGGCAGGCTGCCCCCTGCTGAAAACAAAAATTCTCGTGGGCGGAAGCAGGCCGGGCTGGCGCAGTTTTGACGAGGAGTACACGGCCTATTCCGGCCGGTTCGCGCGGGCGCAGGACGCGCCCTGCGGACACGAGCTGATGCTGATGTTTTTTACCAGCGGCACCACCGGTCAGCCCAAGGTGGCCGCGCATAATTTCAAATATCCGCTCGGCCACTTCATCACGGCCAAATACTGGCAGTGCGTGGACCCGGACGGGCTGCACCTGACCATCTCCGACACGGGCTGGGCCAAGGCCCTGTGGGGTAAGCTTTACGGCCAGTGGCTATGCGAGGCGGCGGTGTTTGTGTATGATTTCGACCGTTTTGAGGCGGCGGACATCCTGCCGATGTTCAAGCGCTACGGCATCACGACGTTTTGCGCGCCGCCCACGATGTACCGCATGCTCATCAAGGAGGAATTGCGCAACTATGACCTGACGAGCGTCAAGCATGCGACCATTGCGGGCGAGGCGCTCAACCCGGAGGTGTTCCGGCAGATGGAAAAGGCCACGGGGCTTAAGGTAATGGAGGGGTTCGGGCAGTCGGAAACGACGCTTGTCATTGGAAACCTGCGCGGCGGCGCGCATAAGATCGGCTCAATGGGCAGGCCGGTGCCGCTGTACGACGTGGACCTTGTCGACCAGCAGGGCAACAGCGTGGGCGTGGGCGTCAACGGCGAAATCGTCATCCGCATTGAAGGAGGCGACCCATGCGGGCTGATCGCGGAATATTACCGCGACGAGGGGAACACGCATTCCGCCAAGCACGGCGGGTTATACCATACTGGCGACCTTGCCTGGCGCGACGAGGATGGATATTACTGGTATGTGGGCCGCAAGGACGACGTGATCAAGTCCTCCGGCTACCGCATCGGGCCGTTCGAGATTGAGAATGTGCTCATGGAGTTGCCGTACGTGCTCGAATGCGGCGTGTCCGCGGCGCCCGACGAGGTGCGCGGCCAGGTGGTGAAGGCGAGCATTGTGCTGACGCGCGGCACGGACGGCACCGAGGAACTGAAAAAGGAGATACAAGCCTATGTCAAGCAACACACCGCGCCCTATAAATATCCGCGTATCGTGGAGTTTCGGGAGGCGCTGCCCAAAACGACCAGCGGGAAGATCATCCGCGCGGCGCTGTAGCGGCGCGGGAGGCGGCGGATGAGCGCGCGGCGCATAACCATCTTTACCGGGCATTACGGTAGCGGGAAGACGAGCCTGGCGGTGGCCTGTGCGCTCCGGCTGCGCGCGGCGGGGAAGACCGTGACGATTGCCGATCTGGACATCGTCAACCCCTATTTCCGCACGGCCGGCCGCAGGGATGAACTCGCGGCGCGGGGCGTGCGAGTGGTATGCTCGCCGTATGCAAACAGCAATCTGGATATTCCCGCTCTGCCGGGGGAGCTGTATGCCGCGGTGGCAGGCAGCGCGGGTTACGCCGTACTCGACGTGGGCGGCGACGATCGCGGGGCGGTTGCGCTGGGGCGGTTCGCGCCGGATATCCTTGCCGGCGGGGATTACGAGATGGCGTTTGTCGTCAACTTTTACCGCCCGCTCACGCAGACGGCGGCAGAGGCTCTTTCCGTGCTGCGCGAGGTGGAAGCGGCAAGCGGCGTCCGTTGTACCGGGTTGATCAACAACTCAAATCTTGGTACGGCGACAACCGCGGCGGACGTGCTCGCCACACTGGCAGGGATGGCCGGGCTGGTCAAGCGGGCGGAGCTGCCGCTGCTTGCCACCGCGTGCGGCGGGGCGCTGCACGGTGAGTTGCGCGGCAGGGTGGAGAATTTATTTGCAATCGGGCCGGAGCCGCCGGAAGGATATTATTTGAATGAAAGGAAAGATCGAAACGGATCGAAGGAAAGGCAGGAAGAGGAATGGCAAAGGTAACGTTTGAAACGGATCGGTGCAAGGGCTGCGGCCTGTGCGTGGACGCGTGTCCCAAGCAGATTGTGACCATTGCGAGAGATCGAATCAATCAAAAGGGGCATTCGCCCGCGGTGGTAACGGACGAAAGCGCGTGCATCGGCTGCGGCTCATGCGCGACGATGTGCCCCGATTGCGTGATTACAGTAGAAAAGTGAGGTGAGATTCTTGTCGGAGCGAGTATTGATGAAGGGCAACGAAGCCATCGCCGAGGCGGCCATCCGCGCGGGATGCAGGCATTACTTTGGTTATCCCATCACGCCGCAGACGGAGATTGCGGCTTACATGGCCAAGCGCATGCCTGGGATTGGCGGCGTGTTTTTGCAGGCGGAGAGCGAGATTGCGGCCATCAACATGGTTTACGGCGTGTCCGCCGCGGGCAAACGCGTGATGACGTCCTCCTCGAGCCCAGGCATTTCGCTCAAGGGCGAGGGGCTTTCCTACCTGGCGGGCAGCGATCTGCCGTCGTTGATTGTCAACGTCCAGCGCGGCGGCCCGGGGCTTGGCGGCATCCAGCCCTCGCAGTCGGACTACTTTCAGTCCACGCGCGGCGGCGGCCACGGCGATTACCGGATGATCGTGCTTGCGCCCGCGTCCGTGCAGGAGATGGCCGATCTTACCGTTGCGGGCTTTGATCTTGCCGATAAATACCGCATGACGGCCATGATTCTGGCCGACGGCACGATGGGACAGATGATGGAACCCGTAACGCTCGACATTGGCGAGCAAACGACCTATGAAAAGCCGTGGGCGCTGACCGGGACGGGCAGGAAGCGGCCGCATAACCTTGTAAACTCGCTGTATCTGCAGCCCGACGAACTGGAAAAGATCAATTTCGAGCGGTTTGCCCGGTATGCCGGCATAGAGCAAAACGAGATGCGGTATGAAACGTATTGCATGGAGGACGCGGAGCTGTGCGTCGTGGCCTACGGCATCGCTGCGCGCGTAACCAAAAACGCGGTCGACGCCGCGCGTAAAAAAGGCGTTCGCGTAGGGATGATCCGCCCGATCACGCTTTGGCCGTTTCCCAAACAGGCGCTGCTCGGCGCGGCAAAGCGCGTGCGCGCGTTTTTGTGCGTGGAGCTTTCCATGGGACAGATGATCGAGGACGTGGAACTGGCCATCCGCTGCAGCAGGCCGGTCACGCTCGTCAACCGCGTCGGGGGCATGATCCCCTCGCCGGAGCAGGTGCTTGCCGGCATTGAAACCGCTTTGGGAGGTGAACAACAATGATTGTGGCAACAAGACCGCATGCGCTCCTGGACGTACCGCTGCATTACTGCCCGGGCTGCACGCACGGGATCATCCACCGGCTGGTGGCCGAGGCGATTGACAGGCTCGGCATCGAGGGCGACGCCATCGGCGTGGCCCCGGTCGGTTGCGCGGTGCTGGCATACAACTACTTTGCCTGCGACATGGCCGAGGCCGCGCACGGACGCGCGCCCGCCGTTGCGACGGGCGTCAAGCGCGCCGACCCGTCCAAGATCGTGTTTACCTATCAGGGCGACGGCGATCTGGCCTCCATCGGTATGGCCGAGACCGTGCATGCCGCCACGCGCAACGAAAACATCTCCGTGATCTTTGTCAACAACGCCATCTACGGCATGACGGGCGGACAGATGGCGCCGACCTCGCTGCCGGGGCAGGTCACGCAGACCTCGCCGTACGGCAGGGACGTGACCCAATGCGGATATCCGATCAGGGTTTGTGAAATGCTCTCCCAGCTCGAGGGGCCGGAATATCTGGCCCGCGTGAGTGTCCACAGCGTTAAAAATGTGCGCGCGGCGGGCAGGGCGATTGAAAAGGCGTTTCGCAACCAGCTCGAGGGCAAGGGCTTTTCGCTCGTAGAGGTTGTTTCCTCCTGCCCGACGAACTGGGGCATGACGCCGCAGGACGCGCTGCGATGGATCGACGAGAAGATGCTCCCGTACTACCCGCTTGGCGTGTATAAGGACCGTAGCAAAAAGGAGGACGAGTGAGTATGGAAACCATGCATCTGCTGATTGCCGGGTTTGGCGGGCAGGGCGTTCTGTTTGCCGGGAAATTCCTCGCTTACGCCGGGCTGATGCGCGAGCGCCAGGTAAGCTGGCTTCCCTCATACGGTCCGGAGATGCGCGGCGGCACCGCCAATTGCAGCGTCACCATCGGCGATACGCCGATCGGCTCGCCCATCGTGACCGAGCCGGATTGCCTGATTGCCATGAACCTACCGTCGTTTGAAAAATATCAGGGCGGCGTGCTGCCAAACGGCACGATCCTGTATGATTCGACGCTTATCAGCACGGCCGTTTCCCGGGAGGATGTGCGCGCGCTTGCCGTGCCGTCGACCCGGATGGCCGCGGACGCGGGACTCGCGGGATTGTCGAATATGATTCTGATCGGCAGGTTCCTAAAGGAATGCCTGCCGGAGGAAGCGGGCTTTATAGAGGAAGCGCTGATGAAGATCGTTCCGCCCCAAAAGGCGCATCTTATCGAGGCGAACCGCAGGGCAATCGCGCTGGGCTACGGATTTGAGGGTTGAACAAAACATGCGCATCAGCTGCATCCAGATGAACATGCTGCCGGGCCGGCCGGACGAGAACTTCGCGCATGCGGAGGCGCTGGTCCGGCGGACGGCGCAGCAGGAGCGCCCGGACGTAATCGTGCTGCCGGAAACGTGGAACAGCGGCTTTGCGCCGGGGCGGATCGGCCCGGAGTGCGCGGATCGTGACGGGGAGCGCACCAGGCGGGTCTTTGGCGCGTTGGGCGGGGAGCTTGCCTGCAACATTGTGGCGGGCAGCGTGCTAAACCGGCGCGGCGGCGGGCTGTACAACACCGCGTATGTGTTTGACCGTGCGGGAACCTGCGTGGCGGAATACGACAAGACGCATCTGTTTTCCCCGATGGGCGAGGATCAGGTGTTTGAAAAGGGCGAAACCTGCGTGCGCTTTGCTTTGGACGGCGCAAGCTGCGCGGTTATCATCTGCTATGACCTGCGGTTCCCGGAGTTGATCCGCACGCTTGCGCTGCCGGGACTGGACGTGCTGTTCGTGGTTGCGCAATGGCCGCATAGGCGCGTGTTCCACCTCGAGACGCTCGCTCTTGCCCGGGCCGTTGAAAACCAGATGTTCGTTGCGCTGTGCAATTCCTGCGGGACGGCGTTTGGCACGCAGTTTGGCGGGCATTCCGCGCTCATCGATCCTTGGGGCGCAACCCTTGCGCAGGCGGGGGAGACGGAGACTACCGTCACCGCCGACGCGGAGTTGGGTATGCTGAAGCAAATCCGCGCCAGTATCCCGGTGTTTCGCGACCGCCGCACAGACTTGTACCACTGCGATTCAACCGGCAACGTCAAGGGGCGGGAGTCCGCCGCTGCCTGTGACAGAGAAAGGCAGACGGACGCCCAGTGAGGAACAAGCGTCGGGTTACCGCTTTCATGGCGGTGCGGCACGCCGATTCCGAACCGGGGTAAATTGTCCTTGAGCGGGAGCGCTGGGGCGGAGTCCCCGCAAGCCAAAGCCATTGCTCCAGTATGCATATATGAAAAGAAAGGAACAACCATGAAATACGAATTTCCCATTACGAGAACAGCGAACCCCAAGCAGAAGCCGGACGAGGATCACCTTGTGTTCGGTCAGTGCTTTACCGACCATATGTTCGAGATGGATTACGATGAGGGACAGGGCTGGCACGACGGACGCATTGTACCGTACCATAAAATCGAGATCGATCCCGCGTCGTGCGTGCTGCACTATGCGCAGATGATGTTCGAGGGCATGAAAGCCTATAAAACAGCGGACGGGCATGTGCAGCTGTTCCGGCCCTATATGAACGCAAAGCGTCTTAACCGCACCAACGAGCGCATGTGTATCCCCCCGATGGACGAAGAGCTGTTTGTTTCGGCGGTTAAGGAGACGGTGCTGGCGGACATCGACTGGGTGCCGGGCAAGCCCGGGACCTCGCTGTATATCCGCCCGTTCATCATCTCCGACGAGGTATCGTTCAGCGTTCTGCCCGCCAAGCATTACCGATTCATGGTCATTCTGTGTCCGTCGGGCCCGTACTATGCGGCCAACATGGGCAAGCTCTCAACCACGCGGATTTTCGTGGAGGACGAATTCATTCGCGCCGCAAACGGTGGAACGGGCTTTGCCAAGGTCGGCGGCAACTATGCCGGCGGCATGAAGGCCTCGCAGAAGGCGCTGGAATACCAGTGTAAGGACGTGCTCTGGCTGGATGCCGCGGAGCATCGCTATGTCGAAGAGATCGGCACCTCCAACGCCTTTTTCATCATTGAAGACGAGGTGATTACCGCGCCGCTTGGCGGCACGATCCTGCCGGGCATTACGCGCGATTCGGTCATCACGCTGCTGAACGAGTGGGGCTGCAGGGTCAGCGAGCGAGCGCTTTCGCTCGACGAACTGTTCGCCGCCTCGCGCGCGGGCACGCTCAAGGAGGTGTTCGCCACCGGGACAGCGGCCGTGATCTCGCCGATTGGCGCGCTGTGCTATCAGGGGGAGGATTATATTGTCAGCGGCGGCGCGGTCGGCGGGATCGCGCAGAGGCTGTACGACACGCTTTACGGCACGCAGACCGGCGCCGTAGCGGATACGCACGGCTGGATCGAGCGGGTCGGCTGCGTTTGAAGATACGAGTCAGAAGTTGTATAATGGGGGTGCGCCGCTGAACAAGCTACCGCAAAAAACGGGCCGCCGGCATATGGGGCGGCGGCCCGAAGAAAAACTTGTTATCTATTATACATTAGCAATCGCAAATTGCTATGATATTCAGAAAATATCCCGATATTTGCTCTGGGTTGTAATCTTTCGACTTAATATATTTTTGCAAGAATTGAATGGCAATTTCATTCTTTTCCATAAAAACTCCCATTTCAACGGATTTTCATCAATATATTCCCATATTTTTTGATATTCCTGCTCGTTGCGGATGATATGGTCGTGAAATGACCGTTGCC
>CAYUTA010000034.1:0-26503 GCA_964447605.1 uncultured Oscillospiraceae bacterium
CCGTGCCCGCCGCCGCTGCGCAGGAGGTCTGCGACCAATTGGTCGGCAGCGGTATTCTTGCCATATGGAACTTTGCGCCCTCGCACCTGACCGTCCCCAAGGACGTCATGGTGCGCAGCGAAAATATGGCCGCATCGCTGGCGCTGCTTTCCAAGCATTTGACCAGCCAGATTCTTGAGGAGGAATAACCCCCATGCTTTCCACCGGTATCAGAGGTGAAAAAAGCGCCGTCGTCAATGAACAGGCCGTGGCCAGCGCCGTCGGCAGCGGTGCGTTGCCGGTTTATGCGACGCCCATGATGATTGCGCTCATGGAAATGACCGCCGCTGAGAGCGTGCAGCTCTGTCTTGATGAAGGGCAGAGCACCGTCGGCACGCTTGTCAACGTACAGCATGTCAGCGCAACGCCGCTTGGCATGACCGTCCGCTGCGAATCCGAACTTGCGGCCATCGACGACAAGCGCCTGACATTCTCCGTTGCCGCATACGACGAATGCGGTCTGATCGGCAGCGGCGTACACGAGCGCTGCGTGATCGACGCCGTGCGCTTTATGGCGCATGCCGACGGCAAGCGCAGCTCCGCCGGGTAGCGCATGTCGGTCCGTCCTGAAATTGCTTCGATAGGGTTGCGTTATGGAATCTACGACACGCATTGCAACAATCGCCGATAGAAAGGCGCTCCAAGCGCTTTGGCAAAATACGTTTCATGAGTCCCAGTCCTTTTTGGACTGGTTCTTTGACGTACGGTTTTTGCCGGAATTCTGCGTTGTATCCGAAAGCGGCGGCAAGCTTGTTTTCGCCATGCACGGGTTGCCGGCGCATATGCGCGTTCGCGATTCCATTTTAAACTGCGTGGTCGTCAGCGGGGTCGCTACACTGCCGGAGTATCGTCATCGGGGTTATATGCGCCGCGGCTTTTCCCGCTTCTTTGCCGAGATGCGCGCGCTTGGGATTCCGCTGGCCGTTTACCGTCCCGTCGATATGCGCATCTACGCGCCGCTGGGACACTATGCCGCAAGCGGCGCGCAGTTTGTCACGCTTGACGCATCCGCGCCGCGACCAGCAGCCCCGGAAGTTTCTGTAATCGAAATTCCCCTTTCCGGAGGGTTTGGCGCATTGTTTCGCTGCTATGCGCAGGTCACGCGCAAGTACAGTCTGGCGCTTGCCCGTTCCTATGCGGATTTTTCCTTTAAATGTGCGGATTATGCCGCCGATGGCGCGCTTTGCCTGGCAATATTGGACAGGTATGCGCGGATCGAGGGTTACTGTGTATATTTTTCAGACGGCGGCGAGCTGCGTGGCGAGGAGTGCCTTGCGCTTTCAGAGGACGGTTACCGCCGACTGTTTGCCGCGCTTGCGCTGCGCGCAAAGGGAAGGAGCCTGTCGCTGCGTCTGCCGCCGGAGATCACCCTTCGGTGCGCGCATGCGGTTTGTTCCGTGCAGGAGCACAGCATTTTGGCGCCGATCGACGTCGTTCCACTGCTCAAAGCCACCGGCCTGACCGGCGGGGCTGTCGAAATCACCGATGCGCTCGTTTCGAAAAATGCCGGGATTTTCGCGCTGGATGGAACGCGCGTGAATGCGCCGCCGCAGCTCCGACTTGCATCCGGTCGGCTGGCCCAGTGGGCCGTGGGCTACCGTTCCATGTCCGAACTCATGGAAGGAGGCTTTGTTGAGGTGTTCGACCATGCCGCCGCGGCTTCGTTCGATGCGGCAGGCAGGCGCAGGTGTTATATCGTTGACGAATACTGATTGATTTGCAGATCCAGCGTCATCCGGACCTCCCCGCCTGCTTTTGCTGCAAATCCAGCATTGCTTTATCATGAGAAAGCGTCTAAAATAGAATATGGGATTTGTTCCGGCTGCGTGGCCGGGAAAAGCAGAAAGGTCGATTGCAATGGACAAATATCTCTCCAAGCTTCAATCCAGAGAAATGGACGCAGTGTTCCGTGCGGTTTTGCAGCTGCGGGATGTTTCGGAATGCTACCGTTTTTTCGAAGATTTATGCACCGTGCCCGAGCTGCTCTCCCTTGCGCAGCGCTGGGAGGTGGTCGAGCAGCTTGACCGCGGCGCAACCTATCAGGAGATTTCACAGGCGCTCAACGCTTCCACCGCCACCATCAGCCGTGTGAACCGTTGTCTGACCTATGGCGCGGGCGGCTATCAACTTGTGCTCGCGCGCATGAAGGAAATCGCGGACTGATGGCCATGGACGGACTCGCCCTGCGCGCGGTGGTGCATGAGCTAAGCGACCTTCTGGGCGGTAAAATTGACAAAGTGCAGCAGCCGGAAAGGGATGTGCTGCTGTTGACAATACGCTGCGAACGCAAAAACCAGCGCCTGCTCATCAATACGCACGCTGAAAACGGCCGCATGCAGCTGACCGGTCAGCTCTATGACAACCCGTTAAACGCGCCCGCGTTTTGCATGCTGCTGCGGCGGCATCTGCTCGGCGGGCGTATCGAACGCCTTGAACAGTGCGGGGTTGACCGCGCGTGCACGTTGTTCATCACCGCGCGCAACGAACTGCTTGACGACGTTCAATTGCAGCTTGTCGTGGAGCTGATGGGCAAACATGCCAACGTCATCCTCGTTGGGGGGGACGGGAAGATTCTTGACTGCTTGCGGCATATTGCGCCGGCGGAGACAAGCGCGCGCGTATTGATGCCCGGCTTTTTATACCATCCCGCGCCCGTTTCGCATAAGCAGAACCCGCTGGAAGCCGGCATTTCCGCCCTTACGGACGCATATGCATCCCCCGCCCCTGTACGCGCGCTGACCGATGCGTTTGAAGGACTTGGCAAGGCGACCGCATCCGCGCTGTCCGGAGCCTGCGGCGGCGCGCCCGGGCTTTTGCGAATGTTTGCACGGTTTGCGCAGAACGATTTCCAGCCTACGGTCGTGTATAACGAGCTTGACGAACCCATCGCCGTCTTTCCTTTTGTGCCGCGCGAGCTTGGCTGCAGACAGGCGCAGGTTTCCTGCATGTCTGAAGCGCTCGACCGCTATTATGCCGAAAGGGACACGTTCGTGCGCATCCGACGGCACGGCGCTTCGCTGCGCCGCACGGTGGAACATGCGCTCAACCGCGCGCACAACAGGCAGCGCTCGTTTTATGAAGCCGTCGAAAACGAAGAAAAGCTGGAGTCGCTGCGCCTCAGCGGCGAACTGATCCTGGCCAACCTGCAAGCGGTGCGCCCCGGAATGGCGCGGCTTTCGGCATACAACTACTATGTTGACCCGCCGGAACCCTTTCCAGTGCCGCTTGACCCTGCGGTCGGCGCGCAGGAAAATGCAAAGCGATATTTCAAACAATACCGCAAGGGCAAGCTTGCCCGCGAATACGCGCAGTCTCAGCTTGCAGCGGTCACAGAGGAGATCGCCTATCTGGAGGGACAGCTGGAAAACATCGCCCACTGTGAAACGCTCAGCGAGCTGGATGAAGTGCATGAGGAGCTGGTTGCGCAACGCTTCCTGAAGCCCGGACAGAAAAAACAGGCGAAAAAACAATTCGCAATCGCGTCCCGTCCGCTTGCATTTTGTTCATCCGACGGCTATGTTGTATACGTTGGAAAAAACAACCGCCAAAATGACGCATTGACCATGAAAACCGCACAGCCGGATAACCTCTGGCTTCACGCAAAAAACATGCCCGGTTCCCATGTGATCGTCGTGTGCGAGGGTATGCCGCCGGATACCACGCTGCTTGAGGCCGCGACGCTTGCCGCCTGCTACAGCTGCGGTAAAGGCGCGCCGACCGTTGCGGTGGACTATACCTTGCGCCGTAACATCAAAAAACCGTCCGGCGCGCGGCCTGGCATGGTTACCTATTCAACGAACAAGACCTTGTATGTAACGCCCGATACCGCGCTTGTCAAGCGGCTGCAGAGCCCAAAGGCATAGTATGCGTTCCTCCCGCATACAGTATGCAAAAACGGAGGATGCTGTCAATGCAAAAATCTTTTTGCGTCCCGCTTGCCGCCATGCTGCTGGGCGCTTTTTTGTTGGGTTGCGCCGCCCGGCCCGCCATGATCGTTTCCGAGCACAGCGCGGACGCTTCTATGAAAAGCGCGCTTTCCACCATCGTCTATCACCCGGGCGAGGATGGGAGCGTAACGGCCGAGGAAAAACTGCTGCCATGGGAGGTCAACATGGGCAACTATGCCCTCTCCTTTGTGTTCGCCGACGGCAAAACCGGCTTTCAGTGCCGCGCGGACGGCAATCAAATGTTGGCAGACATCCAAAACTTTCCCGTTTTCGGCGATGCGGCAGGCGAGCAGGCGGCGATTGTAAGCATCGTCAATACGCTCACTGCGCTTCCCGGCGTGGAGCGGGTTGCGCTTACGTTCGACGGTGAAAAACTAGCCGCGCTCAAAAACGGCACGCCGGTCAACGAAGCGTTCGGAACGCTTCCGCTGGAAAACGCGTTCGCGCCCACACCGGAGCCATAAGCCAACCGGCCCGCATTCCGACTGAGGGCAACACGGCTATGGCGCAGTTTGTGCGCCCTTCAAACCGTTGCTCGGCATGCTATAAGTATTTTTGCGAGCCGCCGGTTGCCAAATGCGGGCGGTTTTGTTACACTGCTCCTATGAAACTGATAATTGCATCCAACAACGCACATAAGGTTGCGGAAATCCGCGAGATCCTAAGCGCCGATTTCCCCGAGATGTACACGCTCAAGGAAGCCGGCCTGAACATCGACGTGGTTGAGGACGGCGCAACGTTTGCCGAAAATGCAGTAAAAAAGGCGGAGGAGGTGTTGGCCGCTTCCGGCTTTCCCGCCGCGCTGGCCGACGACAGCGGCCTGATGGCCGACGCGCTCGGCGGCGCGCCGGGCGTATTCAGCGCGCGCTACGCCGGTGAAGGGCACGACGACGGCGCCAATAACGCCAGGCTGATGCACGACATGGCCGGCGTGCCGGATGCGCGGCGCACCTGCCGCTTTGTAAGCGCGATTGCGCTTGCGCGCAAAAATCGCCCTGTGCTCGTTGTTACGGGGTGCTGCGAGGGGATGCTGCTGCGCGAGCCGCACGGCGGCAACGGCTTTGGTTACGACCCCTATTTCCTCTATGAGCCGCTGGGCAAATCCTTTGCCGAGCTTTCTGCGGAGCAGAAGAATCGGGTCAGTCACCGCCGCAGGGCGCTCGAACTGCTCAGGGCCGAGCTTGAAAGGGAACGATGACGCGCGTCGGCGTGTTTTCCGATACGCATGGGCTCCTGGCCAAAGTACCCGCCGCCCTGGACCGGGCCGGAGCGCTGGACGGCTTTTTGCACCTCGGTGATTTTGGCAGTGATGCGGAGCGGATATTTAGGCTATTGCCCGTGCCGCATCATGCCGTACGGGGAAACTGCGATTATTCCGGCAGCTTGCCCAAACAGTTGGTTGTAACCTTTGAGGGCGCGTCGTTGCTGCTGCTGCATGGCGACGCGTACGCATACCGGGGAACCTATGCGCTGGCATTGCTGGCTGAGGAAAACCGGTGCCGGGCGGTGCTGTTTGGGCACACGCATACGCCGTTGCTCGCCGCGCAGGGCGAGGTGCTCATCCTCAACCCTGGCAGCCTGTCCTGCCCGCGATGTGGAAGCGCGCCTTCCTTTGCCGTGCTCACGATTGACGGGCGGGACGTGCATGCAAAGATCATTACTTTCTGAATACAAACTCTCTTTGCATTTACTTGAAACAGACCAAGCCGCAAGTGAGCGACTGGAATCGTCTATGCCCCAAATGGCAAAAACCGCAGGCATCACAGGCCAGTTTAAAGGTGGATTTGTGCGGAGAATGTGCCTGTCGGGTGCAAATGAATTGCAAGGGCAGCATACATATTGGAAAGCCGTTTCGGGAAGAACGCTACCCAGTTAAATCGTGTTGTGAGAATAACTGCCGCACCATTTTACGGGCCGCACCATGATACGGATCGCCGTTATTGAAAGAATTGAACGTGCATACCGCGATGCTGCCGTTTACAGCCCCATTCCCGCGCCGTCGCGCGCATTCGGACGTTTGCAAAAAAACGCTTCTAAAATCAAATGTTTTCTTGCCTTTTGCTGCTTCCAATACGATTTTGGTATAAACAAAGTTCATCCGACACCTATTTAGCCGTCGCGCCGTCCCTGCTTATACTGAAATTTCTTCCGATTCCGCATCCACTGCGATCTCCTGCGAATAGCGCAAAAAGTCCGGCATTTCCTCGATTGAATGGATGCCAAACTGGCGCAAAAAGCGGTCGGTGGTGCCAAAGAGCGTCGGCCGCCCCACTACATCCTTGCGCCCGACCTCATGGATCAGTCCCAACCTGACCAACTGTGTTACCGCATAATCGCAGCGCACGCCGCGCACCCGCTCCACATCGGCGCGTGTCACCGGCTGGCGGTACGCAACCACCGCAAGCGTTTCCAGCAGCGACTGGGAGACGTTTTTGGTCTCATCCGGCTGGAGAAGCTTTTGTACATCCACCACATAATCGCGATTACTGGCCAATTGTGCGGTTTCATCGGTGACCACAGGCAATATCCCGCGGCCCAGCCTGCGGTAATGCGCCTCCATCCGCTTTAACAATGCGCGCGCCTGCACGGTTGCGCATCCCAGTGTGCGCGCAATTTCAGCGATCGGCACGGGATCGCCCGCAACAAACAGCAGGCATTCCACGCGGTTGAATAAGGACGCGTCGTCATCCGTAACGAACGGCTGCGAATTTTTCTCCGCAACATCCCCCGCGCCCGGCGCGGCATCTGATTCCCGACCGGCCAAATCGCCGTTTTCCGGCGTGGCGCCACGCTGCACACGCGGGGCTTGCGGCTCGAATTCATGAATTCCATTCTGCTCCAAATCGTTTATATGCTCCATAACAATCGGCTTCATTCATCCAACTCGTCGATATAGTGATACGCGGCGTCATCGTCTAAAAACTGTCCCGCGCTAATGGAGATCGGCGTAAACGGCGCGCTTTGTCTCAAACGGATTTCACCATGCGCGATCATTTCCAGCAACGCCATGAACGTAACGATCATCTCCAGCTTCTCTGCATGTGCATCAAACAGCTCTTCAAAGGAAATTTGCCGTTTATCGGTGAGCACCGCGCGAATTTTAACCATTTGGCGACGCACGGTATACGCATCCGGCCGGACGTGGTTGCTGAAGCGCGGCGCATCCGGCTCCGGCTCCCTGCGCTTAAGCAGCGTCAGGAATACAGAAAACAGCCCGTCCATGTCCGCGCCGTCAAGTTCAATGCTCTTAGGCGGCAACGGCACGTCCTCCGGCAGCCGGGTATAGCTGGCCTTTGCGGCTTCAAACAGGTGTTGAAGCTGCGCGCTGGCCTCCTTAAACGCTTTATACTCGCGCAGCTGGCGGATCAGCAACGCCTCCGGATCCTCTTCCTCCTCATCCTCCCTGGGCGGGCGCGGAAGGAGTTGCCGGGATTTAATGTATAGAAGCGTAGCGGCCATCGTTAAAAATTCGCTGGCCGTATCCATGTCCAGCTCGTCCACCTCGCTCATATAGGCAAGGTATTGTGACGTGATCTCCGAAACGAAGATATCCTTAATATCCAGCTCCGACTGTGCGATCAGATGCAGCAACAGGTCCAGCGGACCTTCAAACTGTTCAAGCTTAACGCGGTAGGCCATACCGCCCTCCTAAAAAAGGCTGATGAACGCATGGGCCAGGCCTAAAAATCCGCTCATGACGCCGTTCACAAGATAGCTTAGCACGTTTCCAATTACACCGGTAAGCAGCAGTATGATCAGGATATATTGACCGTATTGGCGCATAAACAAGAAGAACCGCGGGATACGGTGCCCCAGCAGGCATTCTAAAACATGCGAGCCGTCCAGCGGGTAAAAGGGCAGCAGGTTGAAAACCGCAAGGGAGAGGTTGATGGATATAATGGCGTAGAAGATCATCATAAACGCCTCGTTTGCCCAAAGATTCAGTTTGAGCACCCCAATATAGAGGAGAAACGAGAACACGAAGGCCACAAGGAGATTCATGGCAATGCCCGCTACGGATACAATGATCTCATCGCGCTTATAATTTTTAAAATTGCGCGTGTTGACCGGCACGGGTCTGGCCCATCCAAAGCCGACCAGCAGCAGACAGATAAAACCAAAAATATCAACGTGCGCAAGGGGATTCATCGTCATACGCCCAAGATTTTTGGCAGTTGGATCCCCCAGTTTGTACGCGGCGTAAGCATGCGCCCATTCATGCACCGTCAGTCCAATGAGGATGGCGGGCAGCACATAGAGAATTTGCAGCGGATTGCTGAACAGGTTTTGCAGGCGTGAAAACAAATCGTCGCTCCTTTTCCGTAATATTGCTATTATAGTGGAAAGTGCGGCGGGATGCAACTCATACCGGTTTTTCCTTTTTAGAAATACGGTACATGCCGCGCCAGTCTAAGCAATATAATCTTGAAGGCGTACTACAAGACGCCGCAGCGCCGCCAGCTTCCTTGCATCGCAAAGGTTGCGCCTTTAAAAACGCGCAGACCGAAAACAGCGCTCTATTTGGATGAAGTACAAGCAACAAGAAGAAGGCGTGGCGGCGCGCAGCTGAATAGATGATGACACAGCGCTCCCACAAAGTCCGCTGCTTTCGGCGGATTCGGAATACATTGGTGCAGGCTAAGCCACAAACAGCCCGGCAATGCGCAGCAGGATATCCCGCATACCGAACGCCTCCACCTCATGCGCAGGGTACAGCGGCATGATAAGAACCTCCTCGCCGGACTCGCTCAAAAACGTAACGCTGCCCACCGCCTCGTCGGGCAACAGCGGAGCCTTTAGATATTCCGGCAGGTCCAGCTGCTTGGTCAGCTTGCCCTGCGTCGATTCCAGCACGACCGTCTGCGTTTTTTCCGGCACAAGATCAACGGTCTTAACATTGCCGTCGCGCACGGGAACTGCGGTTACAAAGGGCGTCTGCGCGCTGGCAAGCGTTTCTGCACGGAAATTGGCAAAGCCGTAATCGAGCAATGCCACCGCCCCCGCCGTTCTCCGGACTGCGCTCTGCGCGCCGATGACAACCGCGATCAACTGCGTCCCGCCGCGCTGCACGCTGAACACGCCGCTGTAGCCATCCGTTGGCGATGAACCGGTCAGAAGGCCGCTGCATCCGGAATAGTTCTTCAGCAGACGGTTGGCGTTGACCAGCTCTGTTTCACGCCCGTCCGGATGTGCGATCCGGTCAAGATACAGCGCGCAATATTTGGAGAAGGTTCCGCTTGATTGCGCCGCCGCCCCCAGTACCGCAAGTTCCCACGGAGCAAACTGTAGGTTTGTACCCAGCGCATCGGTCGCGGTCTTGTTCAGCCCAAGCTGCCGCAGCGTAACGTTGATATTATCCGCAAACACACTCTCCGAACCAAAAGCGTTTTCGCCCAGCGCCATGATCGCATCGCCCGCGGAAATCATCACGGCAGCTTTAATCAGTTCGCTTGCGGCGATCTGCTCCCCGCCTTCTAAAAATGCCGTCGGCCCCGTGATGGAGTCCGCATGCCGGCTGACCTGCATTAGGGTGGATTCGGTAATCAATCCATCGTCAAACGCCTGTGCAAGCGTTAAAATCGCCGGCAGTTTGCTTAGTCCCGCCACTGCGTATGAGGTATCCGCCTCCTTGGCCCAAAGGCGCGTGCCCGTCTGCAACTCCATGAGCACAGCGGCGCGCAGATCGTCGGTCTCTGACAGGGTCGCCTGCTCGGCAAACGCAACGAACGGCATGGTCATAATGATCATGACAAGCAGCATGACCGCAATCTGTTTTTTCATACGCAAAAGCCCCCCGTTTCTGCAAAAACCTATGCAAAACCAGGGGGATGTATGACAAGTTACGGCACAAACGGCGTTTCAGGCAGCCGGTCCGCCTCTTAACGTCGGGGAGAAACCGGCTGTGCAGTTTTTCAAGCCGTGCGCTTGTAGGCAAATCAAGCGAAAGGACACCTGCAATTGGCCGCAAACATTTTATTCTGCGGCCGGTTGTCCGCTTTCCTGCGCAGGCTGCGGCGGCGGACATTCGGGCGTTATGCACGCCTGCGGCGTTTGCATGGATTTGCCTGCCATCATGCCCATCAGCAATGCGGCAAGGTCGATCCCGGTCGATTCTTTCATGCCCTCCATGAGCTGGTTCGTGCTGCCGACGACGTCCTTGATCAGCTTGGTCGCATTGCCGTCGCCGTACATCACGATTTTATCGGTCTTAGCAAGCGGAATCGCCGCGTTTTTCACAATCTCGGGCATGGCGGCAAGATACATCTCGAGCACGGAAGCTTCGCCCATCTTCTTTTGCGCAAGCGCTTTTTTCTCAATGGCCTCGGCCTCGGCAAGGCCTTTGGCGCGGATGCCGGCGGCTTGCTGCTCCATGTAATACCGCTCGGCCTCGGCCTGCGCGCGGCGCGCTTCAGCCTGCATCTCCGCTTCATACCTTTGTGCGTCCGCTTCCTTCTGCCGCTTAATCAACTCCGCCTCGGCGTCTTTTTCCGCCTTATACTTCATTGCGTCGGCCTGCTTGCGCACCTCCGCGTCAAGCTGGCGCTCCTTGAGCGCAATTTCCTTTTCCGCAAGCTCGGCCTCCTTTTCCCTGCGTGCGATATCGGCGTTTACACGGCCGATTTCAATGCTCTTGCGCTGCGTTTCCTGCTGGATTGCGTAGGCGGCGTCGGCCTCCGCTTTTTTCGTGTCGGACTTGACCATCATATCCGCCTGCTCAACGGCAAGCTCGGCATTCTGCGCGGCAATCTTCTTTTCCGCCATAACGCGCACCGCGTTTGCCTCCTCCTGCGCGTTGGCCGTTGCGATAGAGATGTCCCTCTGCGCGTTGGCCTTGGCAATCTGGGCGTTTTTGCGGATCTGCTCCACGTTATCAATACCCATGTTCTCAATCGTACCGGCGTTGTCCTTGAAATTCTGGATGTTGAAGTTGACCACTTCTATCCCCAGTTTTTCCATATCGGGAACAACGTTTTCCGTAATCTTTTTGGCAACGCCCTGCCGATCCTGAACCATCTCCTTAAGCCCGACGGAACCGACGATCTCGCGCATGTTCCCTTCAAGCACCTGGGTCACAAGGCTTACAAGCTCCGGCTGGCGCATGCCGAGCAATGCCTCGGCTGCGCGCTCCAAAAGCTCTGCCTTTGAGGATATCTTAATGTTGGCGACACCGTCTACCGCAACATTGATAAACTCATTGGTCGGCACCGCCTCCGAAGTCTTGACGTCCACCTGCATGACCTTGAGCGACAGTTTGTCGATCCGTTCTAAAAACGGGATGCGCCAACCGGCTTTTCCAATCAGAATACGACGCTTTCCAAGGCCGGAAATGATATAGGCCGTATCCGGCGGCGCTTTCATGTAGCCCAAGATCAACAGCACGAATACGAGCACAGCGGGAATTATCCAAAGCAGCATAGAGGCCTCCTTTACAACGCCTGAATTTGATTGTGATAAGTATACCATACAACCATCCGTAAAAAAAGATGCGGCAACATTTCGCGCCGCTTCCAGATTAAAACACGCCTTGCACGATCATATCCACAAGGCTTGTAAAGCGCCGGCCTGCCGCGGCGGCCGTCTGCTGTACCTCTTCATGCGTCAGCGGCTGATCGAGGATTCCCGCCGCCATGTTCGTTATCAGGGATACGCCGAGCGTCCTGATGCCACAATGCGCCGCGACAATCGCCTCCGGCACGGTGGACATGCCGACGGCGCTTGCACCAAGCGTCCGTGCCATGCGAATTTCCGCCGGCGTTTCAAACGTCGGGCCCGAAAACATCATGTAAACGCCCTGTTTCAGATCGATGCCGTTTTCCCCGGCAAGCCTGAGCGCCCGCGCGCGCAACTCCCGGTCATAGACGTTGCTTTGATCCGGAAACCGCGTGCCGTATGCGTCGTCGTTCGGCCCAATGAGCGGGTTGCCGCCGGAGTAATTGATGTGGTCGGCGATCAGCATCAGGTCACCGGGGGAAAACGCAAGATTGACGCCGCCCGCCGCGTTGGTCAGCAGCAGGTGCGTAACCCCAAGCCGCTTCATGGTGCGCACGCCGATGGCAAGCGTGCTTTGCGGATATCCCTCATAATAGTGGAAGCGTCCCTGCATGGCGACGACGGTTTTCCCAAACAGTTCGCCTGCGACAAACCGCCCCTTATGTCCCGGCACGCTCGAATGCGGATAGTCGGGAATCTCAGAATAATCGAGCGTGCGCATGTTTTTCACACGCTCGGCATAACCGCCCAAACCGGACCCAAGGATCAGGCCGATGCGGCAGCTTTTTCCGCAGATGGGCGCAAGTCTGTCTACCGCCGCGCCGATCACGCGCTCATTTTCAATTTGCAGCATATCCGTTTCCTCTCAAACCTTCCAGATTTCTTTTAAGAATGATTTGCCCGTGCGCCAGCGCTCCCCCGTCAGGTATTCATAGACCGTTGCGCCGATATCGGCAAAGCTCGTGCGCGTACCGAGGTTTGCGTTCTTCCGAACATGCGCGCCTGCGACAACCAGCGGAATATATTCGCGGGAATGATCCGTGCTGCTTGTGGTTGGATCGCAACCATGGTCGGCGGTAATCATCAAAACGTCGCCCTCACGCAGAGCGGACAGCATTTCCGGCAACGCCGCATCAAATTGCTCCAGCGCTTCGGCATAACCGTCAACATTATTTCGATGACCATAGAGCATATCAAAATCCACCAGGTTTGAAAAGATAAAATCACCCGTATCCTGACGGATGAATTTGAGCGTTGACTGAATGCCGGCTTCATTGTTGCGCGTGTGATCCACGATGGTCACGCCGCGATGGCAAAAAATATCTTCGATTTTGCCGATGCCGACAACATCAAGCCCGCGGGCGTCAAGCGCGTCGAGAATCGTATCGGAAAACGGTTCCATGGCATAATCCTTCCGATTCTCCGTACGCGTATATTGCCCGTCCGCCCCCAGAAAGGGGCGTGCGATGACACGGCCCACCAGATAATCGCCCGTTAACATTTCGCGCGCGATTTCACAGATGCGGTACAGTTCCCCAAGCGGAATGACCTTTTCATGCGCGGCCACCTGAAAGACACTGTCGGCCGAGGTGTATACGATGGGTTGTCCGGTTTTAACATGTTCGTCGCCCAGCTCATTGATAATCGCCGTGCCGGACGCAACACAGTTGCCCAGTATCTTTCTGCCGATGCGCTTTTCATACGCTTCGATCAGTTCCGCGGGAAAACCGTTTGGATAGGTGCGAAACGGTTTGGCAAGCGGCAGCCCCGCCATCTCCCAGTGCCCACAGGTGGTGTCCTTGGCCGCGGTCTGCTCCGCGCAGCGGCCAAAGGCGCCCTCCGCCGCGCCGTTATGCTGCGGCAGCCGGCTGTCCTCAATATGCGACAATCCCAGTTTATACAGGTTTGGCAACTCCAGCCTGCCGCGCACGGCATAGATATTGCCCAACGTATGCGACCCCGCGTCTCCGTAATCCGAGGCATCCGGCAGCGCGCCGATGCCCACGCTGTCCAGCACGATCAATATCACCCGTTTTTTCATAATTGCCCACCTCTTTTGTTCAAAATATCGTGATCCAGTTGCAATCCACATATATGCAGGAAACCGCTTCTGCAAATGCAGCGATGTCCTTTCATCACAAATTGGCCCTGCATGCGCTCTGCTGTCATTTAAGTGTACCACCAGGACCGGCCGCGCGTCAATTGAACAGCTTGCTCAGGCAATGCAGGCACGAAAGCGTTGTCGAAAGCGTGCTGAGCGCCGCCAGTGCGGCGTATGGGATGACAGCCGTCATCAGCAGTTCCAGTCGTCCGGCCTGGCGTACAGGCGCATCACGCTTGCCACGCTCCAGGGCGAGCAGGGCAATATAGACATATAACGGAAGCAGCACAAGCATCGGCAGCAGAACCGTCAGCCAGGCCGTGCCGACATATCCGAGCGCAAACAGCGTACCGGCCGCTCCAAGCTGCATTCCCCACGCCATCCCCTGCAGCAGCACAGCGACCGCCCACAGCGGCAAAAGAGCGCGCCGCAGGCCTGATATGTAGATAACCGCACCATATACAAGCGGCGGCAGCAGCGCATACACCAGCATAAGTACAGGACGGTAATGCGGCCTGGCCATGTGCGTCAGACCGCTTATCAACGCCTGCGCCTGCGCGTCATATACGCTTGCAAATACCGCGCGGCCAATCAGCGCGCCGAAGACCGCCAGACAGCAAAAACAGACGCAACCGAGCGGATTGCGGGAGAACGGGTTGTTTTGCTTGGAAACCAGCAATGGGAAAGTCCGCATGCTTCAATTTATGCCGGCTTGTACACACCTATGCGCAGGGACGGCAGGTTCAGACCTTTTTGACGTATGAGCGCGCACGTTCCGCCATCATGGCAATGAACTCGCGATTGCTTGGTTTGCCCTTGCAATCGTTGATCGTATACCCAAAGTAGGCGTGCAGCGTATCCAGGTTGCCGCGCATCCAGGCGATTTCAATCGCGTTTCGAACCGCATGCTCGACCAGCTGCGGCCGCGTGCCGTAAATTTTAGCAACCGCCGGATAGACGTCGTTTGTGATGCTCAAATCCATTGGCGAGTCGGACAGCGCATAGATCCGGATGCAATCACGCAGATAATGGTATCCTTTCAGGTGAGCGGGCACGCCAATTGCCAGAACGCTTGCCGTAATCTGCTTTTCCAGAATATCGATATCCGCAACAAACCGTCCGGTCTGCATCTCTGCGGTGCGCAGCATCTCCAGCACACGCAGCTGAATGATCTCATATTCGACCGGCATGACAAAGCAATACATAATCTTGTCCCTTATTGGAAAAATCAGCCGGTCATCCGATATGGGCAGCATGACAAACACAAACGGCCTGCGGTCTTCACTAAGCCTGTCGATTAAATTGAGCAGGTAAAGGCCGTCGCTTTCACGCAGAACCAGATCAAGCAGCAGAATCTCGACATCCCGCGTAAGAATGGTGTGAATCGCTTCCTCTCCGGTCGCGACAGAGGGCAGCAGGGTAATATCCTCCAGATTATGGAACGCCAACTCCAGCCCATCAACGTATTCCCTGTTTTCGCAGGCAATCAACATGCTCTTCTTCATGCCGTTTTTCCCCTCCCACTGTTAACCGAGCCAAAGTAGTTTACGAGGCGTTTAAAATTTGCTCACGCATCCACTCGGCATAGACGCAGTACCCGCGCGTCGGGTCGTTAACAAACACATGCGTTACCACGCCGACCAGTTTTCCGTCCTGTATCACGGGACAACCGCTCATCCCCTGCACGATGCCGCCGGTGGCATTTAAAAGCCGCTCGTCGGTCACGTCGATCACCATGCCCTTGGTCGCGGCGTGCGACTGCGGATTGACACGGATGATCTCGCAGTCAAATGCCTGAACGCCGTCCGCGGAAATGGTTGCCAGCATCTGCGCCGCTCCCGTATGCGCTTCAAAGCCGTACGCCATCGGAATCTGGGCAAACAATGGATTTTCATATGCCTGCTCCGTCTGCCCAAAGATGCCGAACTCCGAATTGAGCAGAATTTTGCCCAACTGCCGGCCGGATACCGAGAACTCCCCGATCAGTTCGCCCGGCGCGCCCTGCTCGCCCTTGCGCACGTTTACAATCTGGGTCGAGACAATCCTGCCCTCACGGACCGAAAGCAGTGATTGCGTGTCGATATCGCTGACAGGATGCCCGAGCGCGGCAAACCAGCCTTCCTTGGGTTCGTAAAAGGACAACGTCCCAACGCCCGCCGTGCTATCGCGCACCCATAGCCCGATGCGATAGACATCGTTGGCCGCATCGCGCACCAGCTGGATGGACGTCTGCACCGTTTCCCCGTCGCGCAGCAGGGTCAACTCCATCACGCCGTCGGAAGCGCGCGTCAGTTTCGCCAGATGATCGGCGTTTCGAACGGTTTCCCCATCCGCCGACACGATCACATCGCCCGCCTTTACACCAGCCGCATTTCCGGGGCTGAGCACGCCGTCTTCAGTATCCACCGCCCCAAGCCCAACCACCAGCACGCCCTGTGTACGAATGGTAATGCCCACCGCCGTGCCTCCCGGCACCAGATGCACGTCCTCGTTGCGGACAACCTCCACGGTCTTGACCGGCAACACGCCAAACAGACGGTAGGTTACGGTGTCGCGCTGCACATCACGCAAACGCTCGTCCGATGAAGCCGCGACGGCGACGGTCTCCGCTTCGCTGGTCAGCCAGGCGGCCAGTTCACGCTCTCCGGATACGCCGGATGCAGATGTATTGGATATGCGCACCGTCTGCGGCAGGGTGCGCAGGGCGCGCATGGGCGCGGAATAATTTGCAGCGCACATCGCCGCGCAAACAAATACGCTGATGATGCGGATCGCTTTATGAAATACCGTTTGCTTCAAAATTTCACCCCTGCGTTTTCCGAGCTTATTTCATGCGCAACTATGAAATTACGCAATGACAATAGTTTCGGTGTAACGGTGAAAAATATACGGTATAAAATAAAATTGATGCAATCACGAAACGCCGTGCCGCTAAGGCGGTTGACTACACGCGCATTGCATCGTTTGCTGCTGCGATCAAGCTGCGCGCGTGTTCCATAGCGGCCACATCATCCTCAGACCCGCCCATGATGCGCGCAATCTCCGCAACGCGCTCCACATCGCTGAGCAGGGTTGCGTCGGAACGCGTTTGACCGTGTTCCATAGTTTTGAAAACATGGTATTGACGATTTGCAAACGCGGCGATTTGCGGCAGATGCGTGATACACAGCACCTGATGTCCGGCAGCAATCTGGCGCATTTTCAGCGCGACCGCCGTGCCGATCTGTCCGCTGATACCGCTGTCAATTTCATCAAAAACCATTGTTGCAATCCGATCGGTGTCTGCGAGCACCGATTTGAACGAAAGCATGATGCGTGAAATTTCACCGCCCGACGCAACGCGGGAGAGCGGTTTGACCGGTTCGCCCGCATTTGTAGAAAGCATAAATTCAATGCGATCTATGCCGTTTGCATCAGGCAACTCGCCCGAAAGCCGCTCAAACGCAACCTCAAACCCGGCATGCGGCATGCCCAGGTCGGCAAGTTCAGGAAGCAGCCGGGACGAGAGCGTTTCGGCCGCCTGAAGGCGCAAGGCATGCAGCGTTTCCGCTTCGCTTCCGTATTCCGCAAGCGCCGCAGCATAATCGGAAGCAAGCGATTCGCGCCGCTGCTCAAAGTTTTGCAGCTGTTCATATTCTTCGCCGATTTTTTCGCGATATGTCGAAATCTCCGCAATGTTTGCCCCATATTTCTTTTTCAGCGTCGAAATGGTTTCCAACCGCCACTCGATCTGTTCAAGCGTATCCGGATCATAGATAAACTCGCTGCGCAGATCGCGCACGGTATATGCAAGGTCTTCCAGATTGTAATACAGATCGCGCAGTCGATCAGCAACGGCGGCATAATCGCCGTGATATGCGCGGATTCCATCGAGCGCATGCAACGCGCCCGATAATTCCGAAAGCACGCGCTCATCGCCATTTAATATTTCGGAAGACCCATCCAACGCCTGCATGATGGCCTGGGCGTTTTGCAGCATCCGCCGCTGCTCAGCAAGCGTTTCCTCCTCGCCGTCTATTAAATTGGCCGCGTCGATTTCACGGATCTGGTATGATATCAGGTCGCTGCGCCGCTCGCGCTCGCGCTCGTCCGTCACCGCGTCGGAAAGCAGCTTGCCCGCAGTCGCAGCGCGGCGGTACGCGCTTTGCACGCGTTGCTTGACAGGCAAAATCTGTTCTCCGGCAAACGCGTCGAGCATATCGATATGCAATTTGGAATTGAGCAGCGACTGGTGCGCATGCTGGCCGTGGATGTCCACCAGCGCGTCGCCGATCTGCTTGAGAATGGCAACCGAAACCAGCGTGCCGTTGATGCGGCAAACGCCCTTGCCGCTTTCGGAAAGCTCGCGATAAAGCACCAGCACGCCATCTTCCGCAGTCAGTTCCTGCTTTTTAAGCACCGCATGCACCGGCTCCTGAGGATCCAGTTCAAATACCGCCTCCACGCCGGCCTTCTGCTTGCCGGACTGAATCAACTCGCGGCTGGCGCGCTCGCCCAATACAAAGTTGAATGCTTCAATAATGATGGATTTTCCGGCGCCGGTCTCGCCGGTCAGAACGGAAAATCCATCATAGAATGCAATCATCAGTTGATCGATCAGCGCAACGCTGCTGATAGAGAGTTGACGAAGCAAAGCGCCGTTCCTCCTATTTAAGCATCTTTTGGATTTTTTTAATTATTTCATTCACCGGCCTACCCTCGCGCACCACGATAAAAATCGTATTCTCACCGGCAATGGTGCCGATGATATCGGGCCACTTAAGCGAATCCACAGCCTCCGCCGCGGGTGATGCGCTGCCTGCAATGGTCTTGATGACAATGATGCTGCCCGACGCGGTTACGGAGAGCACGCAGTTGGAAAACATGCGAATAAACCGCTCCTGCAGATCCGTCTCCGCTTTCTCGACCGTGGCGTACTTATAACGCCCCTCCGGCGTAAGCACCTTGATAAGCCGAAGCTCCTTGATGTCGCGCGACACGGTTGCCTGTGTCACGGAGAGGCCCTGCTCACGCAGCTTGGCGGCCAGTTCTTCCTGCGTCTCGATATTCTCTGAAGCGATCAGTTTGTTGATCATGTCATGCCGTTTTGCTTTCATCCGTTCTTTTTCCCCCAAGTGGATTGAGCGAAATCGCCCTGCTTTTCCCCGGCTTCCAAATGCCGGTTCCCGGTTTTATCCAGACTTCTTACATACCGGCCTCAGTTGAGTTTAATTTTAATCAAATCGAAAATATTTTTTTCGTGAAGGCTGACGAACTTTGCCCGCCTCTGCGCGCGCGTCACAACGACCCGCTGCCCCGTTCCGACCGTTTGCATCTTCATGCCGTCCGTTGCCACAAACCCTTCGCCGGATACGCGAAATACCCAACGCGCATCGGGCGCGGAGACGATGGGGCGGATATGCAGTGTGTGCGAGCAGATCGGCGTTACAACGGTTGCATCAAGCCCCTTTGCAACCACCGGCCCCCCCGCAGACAATGAATAGGCGGTGGCGCCCGTTGGCGTAGCGGCGACAATTCCATCGCAAAAAACCGTTCCAACGTCCATGTCGTCTACCGAAACGTCAATTTGCGCAATACCGGAAAAGGAGCTTTTAAACACCAGCACATCGTTGAGGCATTCTCTCGCCTCTCCTCCGTCAACGGAAGCGGCGAGCATCATACGCTCTTCAATGGCGTACGCACCGGACATCAGCTGCTTTAGGGCGCCGCCAAATCCGTCCGATGCAATCTCCGTCAGGAATCCAATACGTCCGAGATTCACGCCGACAATCGGAACGCCAAGCCGCGCGGCAGGCTGCACATATCGCAAAATGCTGCCGTCGCCGCCTATGACAACGAGAAAGTCCGGTATGCGCGTTTCCTGCGCAAGCGCATCCGCAGTTTGGTAAAATACGCAAGCAACGCCCTCCGCACGCGCGACGCGCATCAACTCGTCACGATGTGCGGCTACGCCCGCTTTTTCCAGATTTGCCGCAAAGCCTATACGCATGCCGCACATTTGCCTCATGTTCATATTGTGTTCATATTATACAGCAAAATTCGTGCCGATTCAAGGAAAAGTGAATATTTTTTTATGATATGCAAGCAATATGCGCCCGATATACAACATCTTCGATATGTTCGGCATCGGCTGCAACTACATGTTGTGTTTCGGGCAAAAAATTACCAAGCCACAGCAAAAACTCAATATTACCTTTTGGGCCGCGGATCGGTGAAAACGATAAGCCAAGCACCTGATATCCTGCTTCGCGCGCAAATTCAATCACCTTTGCGCAGACGGCTTTATGCGCGGCGGAATCGCTCACCACGCCATGTTTGCCGATGTGTTCGCGCCCGGCCTCAAACTGCGGCTTAATCAGAGCCACAACCTGCCCCCGCGCGCCCAGGCAGGGCAGCAACGGCGGAAGAATTTTAGATAGTGAAATAAAGGATACGTCTATGGAAGCAAAATCCAACGCCACGCCAAACCATGCCGGCTCCATATAGCGCGCGTTGGTGCGCTCCAGGACGGT
The DNA here is from genome assembly GCA_964447605.1 of uncultured Oscillospiraceae bacterium. GTDB lineage: Bacteria > Bacillota > Clostridia > Christensenellales > CAG-138 > CAYUTA01. The sequence goes on from CAYUTA010000034.1 coordinate 20,091, forward strand.
TACACGCGCATCGTTGCGCAGACTCCAGTCGAGCTGCCCGTAACCGACGTCAACGGCGAAAACGCGCTTTGCCCCATGTTGCAGCATGCAGTCGGTAAAGCCCCCGGTGGATGCGCCAATATCCGCGGCGACCATATCTGTTAAAGCGATGGAAAACGCATCGAGCGCCTTTTTTAGCTTCAGCCCGCCGCGGCTGACAAACGGATGCATGGGTTGGCGCACGGTAACGGCAGCGTCATCCTGCACGGGCTGTCCGGCTTTCTCCGCCTTGATTGCACCGATGTATACCTGTCCGGCCATAATCAGCGCGCGCGCCTGCTCGCGGCTTTTACAGATACCGCGCTCCGCCATAAATACATCCAGCCGCTTCTTCTCCGTCATATCGCCTCCAGGATGGCATGCCGCAGCGCCTCTGCGGTCAGTCCGCACATCACGCGCTGCTCGGCAACCGAACCCTGTGGGACAGGTCGCCCGTCAGGCACGCACATGCGAACAACCGCCATTCCGCTCAGCTCTGCGGCAACCGCCCTGCCAAGACAGTCCACACCGTCCTCGACAACGACGACGCGTTTTGCGCCGCTACGAACCCGCCCGAGCATTTCAAGATCCATCGGCACGATGGTACGCGCATTAATCAGTCCCGCGCCGCATTCCCGCACAACCGGCAGCGCGAAACGCACCATATCGCCCGTGGCAATCACGGTAACCCGCGCAATGGGCTCGAGATCCTCCCACCTGCCCCTGCGCACCGGCTCAACCGACACAAGATGCATCAGGCAACCGCGGTTATAGCGGATGGCGGCGGGCTCGTCGCTCGAGAAAGCAAGCGACAGCATCCGCACAAGCTCCTGCTGGGATGCGGGGGAGTACAACGTCATGTTCGGCATCATGGAAAGCATGGCCGCGTCGTACAGACCTTGATGCGTCTCCCCATCCTCGCCCACCAGGCCCGCGCGGTCAACAGCGAGCACCACAGGCAGATTCATCAGGCAAATATCATGGATGATCTGATCGAAGCTCCGCTGCAAAAACGTGGAATACAGCGCCACAACGGGCCGCATCCCGCCTGCCGCCAGCCCGGCCGCCATGGTTACGGCATGTTCTTCGGCAATGCCAACATCAAAAAAACGGTCCGGGAACCGCTCGGCAAATGCGGTCAGCCCCGTGCCGGTGGGCATGGCCGCCGTGATGGCGACGATACGGCGGTCCTGTTCAGCCAACGCGATCAGCGCATCACAAAACACATTGGAATTGCTTTTTTTAATGACATCCTCCAAGTCGCCCGTATGCACCGAGAATGGCGCGACGCCATGGAACTTGACGGGATCTTTTTCGGAAAACGCATAGCCCTTTCCCTTCTGCGTGACGCAATGCACGAGCACGGGCAACTGCAACGCCTTGGCTCGGCGCATTACATGCGTTAGTTTTTGAATATCATGCCCATCAATCGGGCCCAGATAGATCAGACCCAGCTGCTCAAACAGCAGATGCGGCATCAAAAAATTCTTGATACGGTTCTTCAGTTGATACATGTGCTCCGTCAACCAGTGCCCGATCACGCCCGAATCAAGCGCGCGCACAATAAAGTGCTTGAGCCGGACATACCAGCCGCTGATGCGCATATCGTTGAGCTGTTTGTGCAAAACACCGACATTGGCGGCAATGGACATATCGTTATCATTGAGAACGATCACCACCGGCAAATCCGACTGTCCCGTGTCGTTGATCGCTTCAAAGGCCATGCCGCCGGTGAACGCGCCGTCACCAATGAACGCGACGGCCGTCCCCTCCTCACCGCGCAGTTTCATGGCGCGTGCAAATCCAAGTGCAGCTGAAATCGAGGTGGTGGCATGCCCGGTATTAAACAGGTCGTGCTCGCTTTCCTCACGTTTGGGAAAGCCGCTGATTCCATCTTTTTGGCGCAACGTATGGAAGCGCCTTCTGCGTCCGGTTAAAATTTTATGCGCGTATGCCTGATGTCCCACGTCGAAAATAATCTTATCCTTTGGACTGTCGAACGCACGGTGCATGGCGATAATCAGCTCAACAACGCCAAGGCTCGACGCAAGGTGTCCGCCGCTCTTTGCCACATTTTCAATCATAAAGGCGCGAATCTCCTCCGCAAGCGTCGGAAGCTGCTCGTCCGGCACGCGCTTAAAATCCTCGAGATCATCAATCATATCGAGGATGGGATATTTTAACGCCTGTCTGGGCTCCTCCGCACAAAATGCGGGGACGCCGGTCATTTTTTCTTCAATTATACGCATATACGCATGAATTTGAAATTTTCCCGCTTATTCACCATTTATCCCAACGGCCCAAACATCATAACACGAAACTTTGGCGTTGGCAACTCCGCCCCTCCGTCGCCCGGGACAAGTTGTTCTGGGGAAAATCTTAAGCCAAGGAAAAGGCATTGCGCATCTGGCCGTAAGCCTTGCGGAGCATGAGCGTGCCGTCGAGCTTGCCGCTGCGATTAGGCACAGGGGCACAATCCCGTTTCTTGTTCAGAAACTCGTCAACCTGTTTGTCAGCATAGTGCTTGTACGTTGCAAACCCATTCAACAGGCGCTGTTTGTCGTCGGCGCGTTGGCTTTTGCTCCGCGAAACGCGGACGTCCTTTACTGTGACCTTACCTCCGTTCTGCGTATAAACCCGCATCATCGCCATCTGCCGCAGACCGTCCTCGCTCCACGCCAACGGGTTCCGGCTTAACCGCTCCGAACGCACGTGACTCACCAGCGGTTCCGTGCAGCTGCCGCACAGCTCGCCGGATTCCCGTTCAACGATCGCTTCCCAGTGGTTCTGAAAAAAGTTGACGAATTCAGACAGGGTCTTGTGTCCGCATATGTCCTGCCTTTCGTCAATAGCAGCACAATAGGCAACAAACTTTTCAAACGCATCCTCCTTCACGGCAGGCTGGAGTTCAGCAGCAATCGCGCCGAGCGAAGCATCAAGCCATTTGTGATCGGGCGTAAGAACTTCCTGTTCGCCAATACCGCCCGGGGCGCACAGGCCAGCGCGGTTATGTATAGTCTGATCGAGACCGCCAAGGAAAACAGGATTAAGCCGTATGACAATATCGTTTGGCTGCTCAAGGCTGCGCCGGGGATGCGGATGAAGGAAGAACCGGAAGCAGTGGAGAGACTGACGCCGGAGGCTTTCTTGTTGACCGAGGGAGAGCGCGTTTGACGGTTATGAATTATCTTTGTAAAAAAAAATTGTATTTGAGAATTATGCCAAAATCTCCTCTTCTCGCTCTTTGAAATACAATGTATCAGAAACCAGGCGATCCTTTACCTCCTTGGGATGCTGGCCGTACATAATTGCGTAGGAGTCGCGCCCAGGTCCCAGTGGTTCACCGGTAACAAAACGGCCTTCTGTGTTGTAGCCCATAACATAGAGCGCACGAATGATGGTGTCAATATCCATCATTCCGTTGCCTAGGGGCAGCCGATTGGTATCCTCTACGTGTAGATTGATCAGCTGATCGCCGGCCCTTAAGATGGCTTCAGAAATGTGTTCTTCTCCACAGAGCATATGAAAAATATCCCCATTGATATGTCCAACGCCTGGGTGATTTACATCCTTGATATACTGCTTTGTAGAATCAATGGTAAAGCACATGCTGACCTCTGCAGAATTGATCGGCTCCACCGCACACTTGATGCCAGTTTCTACAAAAATACCAGCGACGCTGCGCAATGTTTCTACGCTACGTTGATAGTCGGTGGTATCATAAGGCTTGGAGTTTCCCACTGCAGAAGGCACCACGAGAAGGTAGGTTCCGCCTACTTCCTTGCAAAACAGGGTTTCCTGGATAATATACTCCTTTGCCATTTGCCTAGCAAAATTATTATTGGTATTCAAAGCGTTGGAATCGGAAAAAAAGCCGCAGATTCCAGAGCACTTCACGCCATACTTTTCCAGAAGTTTCTTTACGCCCTCTGTATCCGCCTGATAACCCACATCTGGGCCACCGTAATTGCCACCAATTTCGATGTATGGAACTTGAAACCGAGCCAGTCGATCGATGGATTCCTCCAGCTCCTCATATCCAAATACCCAGGTGCTAAAGGAGAGATTCATGCGTTTTTTTAATTTTTCTGGATGTTCCGCCTTCAGCTTGTCAAATTCATACTTGATGCGTGCATTGGCCTCTTCCAACCGTTGTAGTTTCATGTTATACCTCCTTATTTTGATCCACGTAGTCTCATGGAGCTAATTGCAATGGATAGAATGATAAGAAGTCCAAAGGAAATCTGCTGTAGATAAGGGCTTACTTTGAGCAAGTTTAATGCATTAAAGATGACGCCTGTCAACAATACGCCGCAAAATGTTCCCAAAAGATTCCCCTTGCCGCCGTTGATGGGCGCGCCACCGATGATAACTGCACCAATGGCCTGTAATTCCATGCCAGCGCCGGTAGAAGCCTGGGATGCGCCCAATCGGGAGACCAGCATAATGACTGCAATGCCTGTCATAATTCCACTGGCAACAAAGAACTTAATTTTATTCCAGTTTACGTTGATACCAGCTAGATAGGCGGCATTGGGATTATTGCCAATGGCAAAAACCCTGCGCCCGAACTGGGTATAGCGAAGTAGAAAGGCAATGGCGATATAGCCAAAAAAGCTCACCACAAACAGCAGGGGGATTACACCAAATAGGTACGTTCCTGCAAAATACTCCATCCGGTTAAAGATGGTGACGTTGCCGCCGCCGGTGATGGTTAAGCATAGTCCCGTATAGATGCTGGTGGTGGCCAAGGTGATGATAAAAGATGGTGCTTTAAACAGAACGGACAAGACGCCGTTAAGCGTAGAACATCCTGTGGCCACAGCCAATGCAACCAGCATTGCCACCACATCCGAGGCTCCATTTTTTAATGCAAGACACATCATTGTGCCGGAAAAACCGATGATGGCGCCGATGGAAATATCAAAGTTCCCAGAAATAATCAAAATGGTCACACCGGCAGAAACCAATCCAAGGGTGGAGATTTGGGACAGGACGCCTTTAATATTATCCACCGAGGTAAAACGAGGGTTAATTGATGTTGTGACAACACCGATGATCAATATGATAATCATGAGGTAAAATGGCTGAGAGCTTGTAATACGATGTAAGAGGTTTTTCGCCGTTGTATCTGTCAACTGTAGCTTGGAGTTCATGACAATTCGTTCCCCCTATGAAATTCCTAAATATAATTCGATGAGTTTACTTTCGTTCATATCCTCCGCTGAAACGATATGAACCAATTTGCCTTCCTGGAGAATAATGATCCGATCGCTCATGGACAGTAGTTCCGGCATATCCGAAGATACCATGATTACCGCCTTGCCTTGCTTGGCAATGTCTACCATAAGCTTATAAATCTCTTCTCTGGCACCGATATCAACGCCTTTTGTGGGCTCATCAAAGATGAATACATCACAGGTACTAAGTAACCAGCGAGCCAAGATGCTCTTTTGTTGATTACCGCCGGAAAGTCGCTGAATCTCCTGGGTTTTTCCTGAGGTTTTCAGATTCAATTTCTGAATCATCTCTTCTGTGATTTTTTTATCTTCCTTTATATTTAGGAATGTGCGATCCTCATTGTGTACGATGCAAACATTTTCCATTATGCTACGCTGTAAAAACATAGCCTCGGATTTACGATCCTCGCCTAGCATGCAGATTCCATTCTTTATTGCATCCTTGGGTCTTTTAATGGAAATCTCCTTGCCGTCTTTGTAGATCTTCCCCTTTTGCTTTGTATCAGCACCGAAAATCAGGCGAACCAATTCAGTCCTTCCGGCTCCCACGAGGCCGCCAACCCCAAGCACCTCTCCCTTTCTCACGGCAAAGCTGATGTTATCCACCCGAGGAAGTCGCGTCAAACCTTCTATGCGTAGGTATTCATCGCCGATCTCCACCCGTTCTCTTTGATAGAATAAGGAAGCTTCTCTGCCAACCATTGCCGCAATAATTTCTCCTTTAGAGATCTTCTTTGCGTCATAGCAGCCTGTCACGCTGCCATCTTTGATGACTGTAATTCGGTCGGCAATCTGAAAAACGTGCTCCAAATGATGGGAGATGTAAATAATGCCCATGCCGTCATTGGCTAATTTTTTCACCAGGGCCAGAAGCATTTTTGATTCCTCCTCACCCAACGAAACCGTAGGTTCATCCATGATGAGGATCTTTGCATTCCGCTTTAAAGATTTTGCAATCTGCAATACTTGTTTTTGTGCTTGGGATAGATTTTCAACCAGAGTATCCGGTGATAAATTGACCTTGATATCCGAAAAGATCTGTTTTGTTGCTTCTGACTGAGCCTTTTTGTCGATTACGCCACACTTAATAATTTCTTCCCCAAGAAAAATATTATCAGAAACAGTTAACGATTCCACCAGATCCTGATCCTGGTA
>CAYUTA010000035.1:0-24495 GCA_964447605.1 uncultured Oscillospiraceae bacterium
AGTTTTATCTAAGCGGCACCCGGCCGCGCGGAAAACGCGCTGTTCCCATTCAGCGGCAATCTCCATAACGTTTCAGCTTTGTATAACCCGCCTGCCCTCCCTCCGGCATTGCTCAGTAAAAGGGCTTTCCCGGCCTGTCCGCCTCTTCCGCTTGCGTGAGACGTCTCATGCAAAGGCTTTTTTCGCCGTACGGACGAACGGCATGCATATATTCCCGCTCAGGCGCACTGCCCCTATTATGATGAAAAGTACGCGTTTCCGCCGTAGGTGCCCACATAGGTGCGGTTGCCCCAGCTGGTTCCCGAGGATGCCGAACGAAACGACATCACGTCTGAAGAAAATACCCGGCTGCCATTATTGAGCACATCGTTTGCGCAGCTGATTACGCTGTCGGGAATCGTTTTGGTTAAAAACGAGCCCTTGTTTACCACGGTAAACTGATTTTTCTGATACACCACGTCGTAGACCGAGGAAGGCCAGCGGCTTGATTCAAGGCGGTTAAGAATTACATTGACCACCGCGCGATAGCCCTCGTCGCTTTTATTCGACTCAAAGTATGCCACGCGTGCAGCCAATAATACATCCTCGCCGGAAAAGTGCGAACCGGAGGGGACTTCAACCTGCTGTGAATCATCCGGCGCAGGTTCCGCCGTGGGATCGGGCATCGGCACGACCGGAGGCATGGGCGGAGGCAGCTCCGGCGTATCAACAGGCACAGGTTCTTCCGTCGGCTTTTCAGTCGGCTTAGCCGTGGGTTTGGCGGTCGGTTTTGCCGTGGGCTTGGCGGTCGGCTTTGCCGTTGGTTTTTGGGTGGGTTTCGCCGTGGGCGTGTTTGGGGGCCTGGGCGTTGCTTCGTCCTCCGGTTCTTCGGCAGGCTCCGGCGTATCGGCCGGCGCAGGGGTTGACGCCGCCTTGGACGCCTTCGTATCCTCCGCAAGCTCCAGCATTCGCATTACCTCGGCCGGAGCCGCCATCGGCGCGGGAACAGCCGTTTCCTCCGCGCTGATGGCAACCGTCTGCGGCGTTGGAGTCGGCGTGATCCACGCCATTGCAACCTCCCGTATACCGGCCTCCCGGCACCCAAACAGCGCCATGCAAATCCCCGTTATAATACAACCATAGAAATACCGCCTCATCGGCTTACACCGTCCTTACTTGTCCACTATAGAATATACTTATGTATATCCTCCTGCTGAAATTCATCTTTTAAGTGCTCGTCGACATAACTTGCATCGATGGCCAGATCAATCTCCGGGTGCTGACCGTTGGCGTTAAATGAAATGTCGTCAAGCAGGTTCTCAAGCACCGTATGCAGCCTGCGCGCGCCGATGTTCTCCGTGTTCTGGTTTGCTAAAAACGCATACCGCGCGATTTCAGAAAGCGCGTCGTCGGTAAACGTAAGCTTTACGCTGTCAGTCGCCAGCAACGCCGTATACTGCTTGGTAACCGCGTTCTCCGGCTGGGTAAGGATCTTGCGAAAATCCGCCTGCGAAAGATCGTCAAGCCGGACACGAATGGGGAATCGGCCCTGCAGTTCCGGAATTAGATCGGTCACTTTTGCCGTATGGAACGCGCCCGCAGCGATAAACAGGATAAAGTCCGTCTTAACCGGCCCGTACTTGGTGTTGACCACAGAGCCCTCCACGATGGGAAGAATATCGCGCTGCACGCCCTCACGCGACACATCCGGTCCGCCGCCCGTCTGGTTTGCGCCCGCAATTTTATCGATCTCGTCGATAAACACGATTCCATCCTGCTCCGCACGCTCAACGGCCTCGCGGGTCACGTCATCCATGTCGATGCGCTTCTCGCTCTCCTGCTGCACGATCACGCGGCGCGCTTCGGAAACGGGCAGCTTCCGCTTCCTGGTTCGCTTGGGAATCAGCCCGCCGAACATTTCGCCAAGATTGAGGTCGATGCCCGCAGCAACCATCGCATCGTTGCCGGGCTGCTTTTCCTCGACCTCAACTTCAACCATCACGTGCTCGAGCTGGCCTGCGCGCAACTGCGCCATCACGCGCTCACGCTCGGTGAAATGCTTCCGCTTTTCCTCCTCGCTCATTTCCGGTTCGGCGCGCTGTTCGCCCCCGCCCAGCAGCAGCTGCATAACGTTGCCTGGGCTTGGCTGCCGCTCGCGTTTTTTTACCGGCACGATCAGGTCGGCCAGCGCCTGTTCGGCCGCCGCTTCCGCAACAAGGCGCACCTCCTCCATCCTGCGGTTCTTGCAGATACGGATTGCGGATTCGACCAGATCGCGAATCATGCTCTCCACATCACGGCCGACATAGCCGACCTCGGTGTATTTGGTGGCCTCCACCTTTACAAACGGCGCGTCAACCAGCCTTGCAAGTCTGCGTGCAATCTCGGTTTTCCCCACGCCCGTAGGTCCAATCATAATGATGTTCTTGGGCGTGATCTCGTTTCTCAAATCCTCCGGCAGACGGCTGCGGCGATAGCGGTTGCGCAGTGCAACGGCCACGGCACGCTTTGCCTTATCCTGGCCGACGATGTATTTATCCAGCGCGTCTACAATCTCCCGTGGCGTCAGCATACCGTTATACCTCCTCCACAACGATGTTGTCGTTGGTAAAGATGCAGATTTCACTGGCAATTTTCAATGACTTCTCCGCAATATCGCGCGCGTTCATATCGGTATGAAACGCCAGTGCGCGCGCGGCGGCAAGCGCGTACATACCGCCGGATCCGATGGCCGCGATCCCGTCGTCAGGGTCGATGACCTCGCCCGTTCCGGAAACGATCAAAAGCTCCTCCCTGTTGGCCACGATGAGCATGGCCTCGAGCCTGCGCATGACTTTATCATTGCGCCAGTCCTGCGCAAGCGTTACCGTCGCGCGCATGAGACTGCCGCTATACTGCTCCAGCTTCTTTTCAAACCGCTCGCAAAGCGAAAACGCATCCGCAACCGAACCGGCAAACCCCACCACGACCTGATCGTGGTACAACCGGCGGATTTTCTTTGCGCCGGCCTTCATAATACTGTTTTCGCCGAACGTCACCTGTCCGTCGCCCGCGACGGCGCACCTGCCGTCCTTTTTCACCGCGAGGATCGTCGTTCCCCGAAATTCCATAAGATTTATACCCTGCTTTCGTATCCGCCGCGGGCGCTTTGCCAGCGGTTATCAGGTGTATCGTAACATAAAAGCGGACGCATTGCGCCGTTTTATACATTCGTTTTCAATTCTTTCACGATTTTGAGAGATCGTTCCGCAATCGCCCGGTAACGCTCCGCTTTGTTGCGAATGCGCTCCGGATATGGCTCCATGATGCCAAAGGTCGCATTCATCGGCTGGAAATCGCCGCCGGCATACTCTGCAACATAGTGCGAAAGCGCGCCGATAGCCGTCCGCGCGGTAAAATCCAGCGGCGGCAGGCCGCCCAGCGCGCGCGAAAGCTGCACCGCCGCGGCAAGCCCGCTCGAAGCGGACTCCACATATCCCTCCACGCCCGTGATCTGTCCTGCAAAATACACGCCCGGCCGCGCGCGCAGCTGGTAGTCCCAGCCGAGCACGTTCGGCGGCAAAAACGTGTTGCGGTGCATCACGCCATAGCGGACAAACTCCGCGTTTTTCAGGCCTGGAATCATGCCGAACACGCGCCGCTGCTCCGCAAACTTGAGATTGGTCTGGAAACCGACCAGATTCCAAAGTCTTCCGTGCGCATCGTCCTGGCGCAGCTGCACCACCGCAAACGGCGTTTGCCCATCCGGCAGTTCCAGGCCGACCGGCTTGAGCGGGCCGAAACAAAGCGTCATTTCACCGCGCTTTGCCATTGTCTCCAACGGCATGCACCCTTCAAACACACGCGGCGTTTCAAACGCATGCAGTTCGGTCGTCTCCGCCGCAATTAACGCGCGGTAAAAGGCAAGGTACTCCTCGCGCGTCATGGGGCAGTTTAGGTAGTCCTCCCCGCGTCCATAGCGCGAGGCGCGGAACACCCTGCTTTGATCAAGGGAGTCAAAGCTGACAATCGGCGCCGCCGCGTCATAAAAATGCAGCTGTGCGCCCACCAACGCGGAAATGGCGCCGCTGAGCGCCTCGCTCGTCAGCGGCCCCGTCGCAATGATACACGGCGCGTCCGGTATCCCGGTGATCTCGCCCGCATGCACGGCAATGTTCGGCTCCGCGGCAATCGCCTGTGTGACCATGCGCGAAAACCCCTCGCGGTCAACCGCCAGCGCGCCGCCGGCCGGCACGCGCGTTGCGTCCGCACAGCTAAGAATCAGCGAGTCAAGCGCGCGCAGTTCCTCCTTGAGCAGACCCACGGCGTTTTCCAGCCGGTCGCTGCGCAGGGAGTTGCTGCAAACAAGCTCGCAAAGATCGTCGCTCCTGTGCGCGGGCGTATGCTTGACGGGCTTCATCTCATACAGATCGACCGCATGCCCGCGCCGCGCAAGCTGCCACGCCGCTTCGCAGCCCGCAAGCCCGGCGCCTACGATGCCGACATGCACGCCATTGCCTGCGGCCTTATTCATCCGCCGTTTCTTCCTTGCCCTTTTTCCCGCTGCGATGAATATACCCGCAGGCTTTGTCCATGCAGGTGATGTAGCTGCCGTTCTGGCCAATCTTCTGAGCCATCAGGCCGCCGCATTTGGGACACTTCATCTTTGTGGGCTTATCCCAGCTGACAAAGTCGCAGTCGGGATATTTTTCGCATCCATAGAACGCCTTGCCGCGCTTACTTTTGCGCTTGATGAGCGCCGCGCCGCACTTGGGGCAGGGTACGTCGATTTTTTCCACTATGGCTTTTGTGTTGCGGCAGGTCGGGAAATTCGGACAGGCCAGAAATTTACCGAAACGGCCCATCTTATACACCATCATCGCGCCGCATTTTTCGCACTGCACATCGGAAACCTCGTCTGGAATTTTGACGTGCTCGATGCCCTCCTCGGCCCGTTTTACGGATTCCTCAAACGGACCGTAAAATTCGTCCAGCAGCTTCCGCCATTCCTCGGATCCGTTTTCTACCGAATCAAGCCGTTCCTCCATGTCGGCCGTAAACTCCACATCTACGACGCGCTCGAAATTCTCTTTCATGAGCTTGTTGACCACAAAGCCAAGCTCCGTAGGCACGAGCAGCTTCTTTTCGCGCGCAATATAGCCGCGGTCAACAATTGTGGAGATGGTTGGCGAATACGTGCTCGGCCGGCCGATCCCCTTCTCCTCAAGCGTTTTGACCAGCGTAGCCTCGGTATAGCGCGGCGGCGGCTGCGTAAACCGCTGCTCCGGCACGATTTTCTCTGCATGGCATCGGTCGCCCGCGTTCAGCGCTGGCAATGCAACCTCTTTTTCCTGCACGTCGTCGCGCCCCTCGGTGTATACGGCGGTAAATCCGTCGAACAACGTACGAATGCCGTTGGCCCGAAACGTCATGCCGTTGGCGTCAAACGTCGCCACGGAGGTGGCAAACAGGGCCTCCGTCATCTGGCTTGCCAGAAAACGCTCGTAAATCAGCTTATACAGCCGGAACTGGTCGCTGCTCAAATACTCGCGGATGGAGGCGGGATCGTTTTCAATATATGTCGGGCGGATCGCCTCGTGCGCATCCTGAGCGCCAGCGCGCCCCTTATAGTGATTTGCCTTTTCCGGCAGATATTTTTTGCCGTACCGCTTTTCAATATAAGAAAGCGCAGCGGACTGCGCCTCGCCCGCCACGCGCACCGAGTCCGTACGGATGTAGGTAATCAGGCCCGTCGCGCCCTTTTTGCCGATCTCAATGCCCTCATAGAGCTGCTGCGCGACCATCATGGCGCGCTTGGTCGTAAAGCCCAGCTTCCGGCTGGCCTCCTGCTGAAGACTGCTCGTTGTAAACGGCGGCGCGGCATGGCGCTTCTTTTCAGCGTTTTTTACGTCCGTCACAACGAAGTCTGCGCCCGCAATCACGTCGAGCACGCGCCTGGCGTCGTCCTCGGAGTGCAATTCAGCCTTCTTGCCGTTTTCGCCGTAGTATTTTGCCACAAAGGCCTTCTTGCCGCTTTCCTCGCGCAGATGCGCGTCGATTACCCAGTACTCCTCGGGCAAAAAGTCGAGTATCTCCTGCTCGCGGTCGCAGATGATGCGCGTGGCAACCGACTGCACGCGGCCCGCGGACAGGCCTTTGCGCACTTTTTTCCAAAGAATGGGGCTGATTTCATAGCCAACCAGCCGGTCGAGAATGCGGCGCGCCTGCTGCGCGTTGACCAGCCGCATGTCGATCGGCCGCACGCCCTTGAGCGAGTTCTTGACGGCAGCGGATGTGATTTCATTAAATTCAATCCGGCACTTGCTGTTCGTATCCAGATTGAGCACGTTGGCAAGATGCCAGCTGATGGCTTCGCCTTCGCGGTCGGGGTCTGTCGCAAGATAGACCTTATCGGCCTGTCTGGCTTCCTTACGAATGCGCTCAAGCACATCCCCGCGCCCGCGCAACGTAATATATTTGGGTGCAAAGCCATGTTCAACATCCACACCTATCTGACTTTTTGGCAAATCCCGCACATGTCCGTTGGAAGCAATTACCTTATACTTGCTGCCTAAAAATTTTCCGATCGTTTTTGCCTTTGCAGGCGACTCAACGATCACCAGTGTTTCAGCCATTGTCCTGTCTTCTCCTCCAAAGTATCGGCAATCCGCCTGTTTTCTTACCTTAATTAAGATGCGGGCCGGTGCTTTTCCCGTCAACCACGCTATTGCACCTTTGCACGCATGGCGTCAAGCGCATACACTCTGCCCGGCAGCTGCTTAATTATTCCCGAAAACTGAAGCCCTGTCAAGGCCGAATTTAGCGCGCCAAGCGGAAACGCCAACATTTCACACAGCTCGTCAATGGTCCGCTCGCCCGCACACAGCGCTTCCACAATAGCCTGCTCCTCCGGGGAGAGCATGTCTTTTGCCACGATCCGCCTGCCCGAAAAGGCGGGCGTACCCGCGCGGAAATCGGCATACTCGCAAAGCACGTCCTCCACGCAGCAAACGGGCTTGGCCTCGCCGCGGCAAATCATCCGGTTGGTGCCGATACTCGCCGCGTCCGTCACCCGTCCCGGTACGGCAAATACCTCGCGCCCCTCCTCAAGCGCGAATCCCGCGGTGATGGCGGCTCCGCTGCGTTCGCCAGCCTCAACCACCACAACGCCATGGCTCATGCCGCTGATGATGCGGTTGCGGACCGGAAAATTCGGCGGCCTTGCGGGCGTGCCCGGCAAGAACTCGGAGATCACCGCGCCGCGCGCAACGATTTCTTCATATAACTTCTCATGTCCTGCAGGATAAACTTCATCCACGCCCGTGCCCAGCACAGCGACGGTCGGGTAATCCGAATCTTCGCAATCCATCGCGCCGCGGGCTGCGCACGCGTCGATTCCGCTCGCCATGCCGGAGATGACCACGGCGCCGGACTGCACAAACGCATGTGAAAATACGCCGGCGACGTCGCGGCCATACTCGCTCGGCCTGCGCGTGCCGACCACCGCCAGCACAAGCTGCGGCTCGGAAACCAGCCTGCCGCGGTAATACAGTACGTTCGGCGCGTCGTGTATTTCCCGCAGCAACGCGGGATAATCCTCGTCGCCTAAACAGCATACGCCGATGTCTTTTTGCATAAGCCGCTCAACAAACCGGTCCATGAACCCGTCCTGTGCGGCCTCCACCAAACGCGCTATGCTGCGTGCCGGCAGAAAATCGAACAGCGCCGTGCGTTTGCGCCAAAAGAGCGCATACGCCTCCGCAAGCTCCGGAAAGCGTCCAAGCACGGCGTTAAAACGGCGCGTGTAATGCTCCGTACCGTAGTTGAGCCACAGATGCAGCTTTTCTGTTTCTCCAATGGGCCGCATTTTTACAGACCCCCCGCACCCTGATCAAGGCTGCGGTATTGCACGGCCTCCGCATAATGCGCAAACTGAACCCGATCGCTTCCCTCTACGTCCGCGATTGTGCGCGCGACCTTTAGAATGCGCTGGTACGCCCGCGCGGAAAGCTGCATCTGCGTATAGGCGCGGCGCAGCAGCTGCTCGGATTTGGGATCGGGCGAACAGTATTTTTTTATAAGCTGCGCGTTCATCTGCGCATTGCAGACGATGCCGTCCTCAGCAAGGCGCGCCCGCTGCATAGCCCGCGCACGGTTGACGCGCTCGCGGATGACGCAGGACGGTTCGCCGCCGGACCTGGCCGCAAGTTCGTCAAATCCGACCTCCGGCATCTCCACCTGGATATCGACGCGGTCGAGCAGAGGGCCGGATACACGGCTTTTGTAACGGCCGATCTGAGACTGCGTGCAGCGGCATGCGTGGATGCGCGATCCATAGTTGCCGCACGGGCATGGGTTCATCGCCGCAACCAGCACGAATTCCGCAGGGTATGTTGCCGTTGCCATGGCACGGCTGACGGTGATAAAGCCATCCTCAAGCGGCTGGCGCAGCGCCTCCAGCACATCCCGCTTAAACTCCGGCAGCTCGTCTAAAAACAGCACGCCGTAATGCGCAAGGCTGATCTCACCGGGCAGCGCGCGCGTACCGCCGCCAACGAGCGCCGCGGATGACGCGCCGTGGTGCGGCGCGCGGAACGGCCGTTCGCGCACGATGCCGCAATCCCTCGTTGCGCCGGCAATGGAATGAATCTTCGTAATCTCAAGCGATTCTCCATATGTCAGTTCCGGCATAATGGAAGGGATGCTGCGCGCAAGCATGGTTTTGCCCGATCCGGGCGTTCCGATCAGCAGGAGGTTGTGGCCGCCCGCAACGGCGATTTCCGCGGCGCGCTTCGCACCCTGCTGGCCCTTGATTTCAGAAAAGTCCGTAGAATAAATCACCTGTTCCGGCCGCCATTGTACGCAGGGACGGGGCGTGATTGGCCGCTTGCCGCGCACATGATCGGCCAGCTGCCCCAGCGAATCGACGGGCAGGACGGATACCTCCGGGATGCAGGCGGCTTCCTCTCCATTATCCGCCGGCACGGCAAAAACGCGCCCGCCATGCGCGCTCGCGTCAATCACCATCGGCAGCGTGCCCGCAATGGGGCGTACGCTTCCATCGAGCGCCAGCTCGCCGAATACCTCAAAATCCAACTCCGGTTCCGGGCCAAGCTGCCCGGATGCGGCAAGGATGGACAGCGCGATGGGCAGATCGTATACCGCCCCCTCTTTGCGCATGTTCGCAGGCGCCAGATTGACCGTAACGCGTGCCGCCGGGAATACAAAACCGCTGTTTTTGATGGCTGCGCGGACGCGCTCCCGCGATTCTTTCACCGCCGCGTCCGGCAAACCGACGGTTTCATATGCGGGCAGGCCGTTGCTGATATCGGTTTCCACCAGCACGGTATACCCGCCTACGCCATTGAGTCCGTGACTTTTTACACGTGCAAGCATGTACAGTTCCCCCCGTTTTACATTGCGAACGTTCCGTTAAGCTCCTATTCCCGCGTTGTCGCCGATATTGGGCTGCGCCGAATCGCTCCGTGCTTTTTTCAAATGCCGTGCGCCCGCCCTGAAACGACATGCGCTTGGCCTGGCCCCAACCCGCAGACGCCTGAATTCCGCATGGCGGGCCGAGTCCGCTAACCCCGCCGGAACACAAACCGTAGAATCGCGCGCAGTTTATGAGGTTCACGAGGCCGGAACACATTCCCGCATGCCGGATGGCGAAAGGCAACCCGTCGCTTGTTCCGCGCTATAATCTCCCCTCAATTCCGAAGGTCCTGCAACGGTCACGGTGCGCCGTAAAAGAGCTTTCCGCCCGGCAGCTTATGCAGAACTGCCGCCCATTCGGCCGAGACCGGCAGACCCGAAAGCCCCGGATACATCAGGATAAACAGCAGGGCTGCAAAGCCAAGCCACGCCCATTTGACAAACCACAGTCCATCGTACCGTTCATCAAGCTTCTGCAGGCCGTAAACCGACGCAAGGATCAAAAACGGCACCGTGCCGAAAAAATGGTAAATAAACGTGCAACGGCTGACCAGCACCCAGGGCAGATAGTTTGCGAGAACGCCGATGCAGAGAACCTGCAGCGCGCGGTCCGGCTTGATATGGTTGGTAACGCGTGCAGCAAACAGCGCAACGGCCCCGACCGAGCATACCCACCACACGGCGGGGTTGCCGGATGCGCTCATTGTGGAGATAACGGCGCCGTTATCATAGCTGGTAAAATAATACCACATGGGCTTAACGGTGAACGGCCACTCATACCAAAGCGACTGATAGGGATGCGTGGCGTTGAGTGTGCTGTGGTAACTGTACATGAATTCCTGGTACTTCCGCCATGTTCCTATCGCGCTGGTCAGCCCATAGTACGAATCCGCGCTCTGGCCCGCCTCATAAATATAGTAGGGCAGGTATGAAAAGAAGTAGATGGCAAACGGAATGGCGATAAAAAAGACGCAGCACATGCCGCAGGTTTTGAGCGCATAGCGCCAGTAGGGTGCGACCTGCTCGCGGTGCGCCGCCGAGCCGCGCGTTTTTAAACGCAGATATTCATAATAACGCGCCACAAGCGAACTGAAAAACAGCGCCGCAAGTCCGGCTCCGGCATAGATACACGTCCACTTGCACGCCGCGCCAACGCCGAAAAACAGGCCCGAAAGGAACAACGGCTTATAGGTCTTTTTCAAACCGTCCACAAAAAAGTTCATACGGATGTACTGATACATATAGTAGTACATCAACAGCACGAAAAATACCCCGTAAACGTCGATGGTGGCAATGCGCGTTTGCGTAAAATGCATAAAGTCGAACGCAAACAGTCCGGCCGCAAGCAGCGCGTACTCCGATTTTTTAAACATACGCTTGCCAAACGCATAGAGAATGGGCAGCATGCCCACGCCAAACAGCGCGCCCACTACGCGCCAGCCGAACGGACACATGCCAAACACCGCAACTCCAAGCATGATGAACAGCTTGCCCAGCGGCGGATGTGAGTTCTCATACGGCGCAAGATTATGCAGATGCTCATATGCCGTACGACCGTGATACAGCTCGTCAAAATACATGCCGTTGAAGCAGCCCGGCCTGTCCGGCACGGTATCCTGCTCGTCAAACAGCGCATGCCGCTCACGCGCCGCGCCCTTGAGCGTGACGGGGATCAGCTCCCCCTGCTCGTCAAAGAACGCAAGCTCGTTGAGCTTGAGACCACCAGAATAGACCAGAAGCTCCACGCTGTCGGCCGTGAAATCCGTCTCCACCTGCTTCCAGCGGAACATGTCGTCATATGTCTGCTCAAATGTTTCGTTATGTGCGCCCGCACTGATCAGCAGCGTGCCGCCAGTCTTGATATTCCCGTAGACCCAGTATTGCGCAACATGCCGCGTACGGTCAAACGCAACGGAAACCGTCTCCCCCGCTTTGTCGGATTGCCAGTACGTCTGCGGCGCGTTCAGCGTGCCCAGGTTCGTCAGCGCGGTTACGCCGTAAACAAGCGTGAGCGCCAACACATAGAACATATCGCGTTTGGTATAATGTAGCTTTCCGTCACAGGGCCGCTCGGGCAGAACCGGGCTTGATAGCGGAGTCTGGCCGAAAAGCGTCTGCAAAAACGTTGTGTTGCCGCGCGTCCCGGCAGCCGCCGGCTTGTTCGGCATGATTTTATCCAGCAAAAGGATTTGGACGGTCACGTAGCACAGATAGCCGAAGCTTGCGACCGCCAGCAATGAGCCGATTGCGGTTACCACATCGTAAAACGTCCCGCGTACCGCCGAGCGATTGATCACATACATGGCGGCGAGCACGTTGAGCAGCGCGCTGATGCCGATTGCGCCATACGCGGCCAGCACGCGGCGGTCGCGGCAGCACAGGTAGGCCATCATAAGCAGCATCAATGCGGGAATGAGATACCGCTCGTGCATATAATGACCCAGCGTGAATACGCCCGCAATGAGCACAGCGCCGGAAAGGTACAGCGCGGCGCCCCTGCCCGCGCGGGTATTGCGGCCACGCCAATACAATGCCGCCGAGAACGCCATCGAAAGCCCGATGCCAATCTTCCCCCAGGTAAGAAACGGCACGCCCAGTACCGTATTCTCCACGGATTTCCAGTTGCCGCCCAGCAGCGAAAACAGATTGAACGCCTCAATGGACGCATACGGATACGACGCCGCGGTGGATTTGTATTTTTCTATAAGCCAGTTCCACGGCTGCGCGCTCTGAAACGGCAGCGACAGCAGGAACAGCGTGGCCAGCGCGGCCAGCACGGCCAGCGCCGCGTCCAGCAGCGCGCGTTTCCAGCCGCGTGAAAAACAATCGGCAAGATAAGCCACGGCAAGAATCGGTCCCAGCATGAGCGCCTGGGGCTTAAACAGAATGGCAAGCCCGTACACCGCGCCCGCGAGTATTTTTTTATCCTGCAGGAAGAAATGGCAGGCCAGCACCAAAAGCAGCGTGAGCAGGGTGTCGATCTGCCCCCACGCGCCGGAAATGAACATCAATGCGGGATTCAGCGCAAGCACGCCCGCCAGCACGAGCGCAAACGACTCGCGCATCCCGTTCTGTTTTGCAATGCGGTAGACAAAATATGCGCTGAAAAGATCTGCCATCGTTGCAGGCAGCTTAAAGACAAACGCCATTGCGTCGCTGCCATAGGGCAGGCCGAGCAGCTTGCAGAGCCACGCGAGAGAGCCACAGATATACATGTAGCCCGGCGGGTAATCCGCAAACATGCCGGAGGTGTAAAAGTTCCCAATTCCGCCCTCAAGCAGTGCATTGCCCCAGGCCATGAAGCAGTTGATGTCGGTTGGGTGACCATAGAAGGCCAGAGACAGCGCGAGGCGCAGCACGAACGCGGCAACCAACACACAGGGCAAGCCCCAGCGCCCCCCGTCTCCATAACCGGGCAAGGCCCCGTTTTCATAGCGCAGTACACGCAGGTACAGCAGCGCAAAAATAGCTGCACACAGCGCCGTGACCGCAAGAATGACGCCAAACATGTCTGTGCCCGGCTCGGCCGGCACGTCGTCGGCCGCCTGCGCGGAAACATGCGAAACCGTGCCGTTCTCCGTTGCCAGGTCGATTACTGCCGCACCCTCCGGCGCGTCGGCCTTTGTCAGCGTCACGTCATAAAACGCCGCCTGACCGCTGGCAGTCGTGCCATAGCCGCCCAAACGAAGCGCCGCGCGCACCCGCGTCTGCTCCGGACCCGTACGCACGTACATGGTCACGCGCTGCCAGTCGTTTGTGCCATGGAGATTCTCCGAGTAGCAGTAGGTGCCGTCTATGCCGTAGTTGTCGATGGAAAGCGATGCGCCCGTTCCGCCGGATACATCCCAGGTGCGCACAAACGCAGACATCTGATACACCGCATCCGGTTCGACCTCCACGGTCTGGCAAACGCGCGAATCGTTCGCCGCCTCCTGGTAGAGCACGACGAATGCGCCGCGTCCTTCTTCCGTATCCACGTATGCGTCGGCCGCCGCCGCGCTGTACGCCTCAAATTCCCAGCCGGACGGCAGGTCGGCAGACTCCATGTGCTGAGAAAAGTCGCCGTTGTAAAGCAACTCGCCGTCGGATTCCGCCCCTGCCGCTCCGGGCAACAGCACAAGCGCCAGCAGGGTTAGAATTGCAACCAGTTTCCGCATACCAAATTGTTCCTTTCACGAGGCATGATCGTTTGCCAGCCGCCGCGCGAAGGCGGCTCCCCCGGCGAGGAAACGTCATATCTCTTGAGAATGCCCCCCGCATCAAGCACATATTAGCACAGGCATGGCGCATACGCAAACTATTGTCCGAACGCGTTGACGATATGCCGGATTTGGCCGTCCGGCAAATAAACCTCAATCACATCGAACCGCGCGGGCGCATCGGCCAAATTGTTTTCCATCAGATACGCCTGCGCTGCAAGCAGCAGATTCCGGCGCTTGCGCGCTCCAACCGCTTCCGCCGGCGTTCCATAGGTAAGGTTTGCGCGCGTCTTGACCTCCACAAACACAACCGCATCCGATTGCCGCATCACAAGATCAAGCTCCCTGTGTCCGCAGCGGAAATTTTTCGCAAGCAGGCGGTATCCCCGCGCCTCGAGATAGCGCTGCGCAAGCCGTTCTCCATAATCGCCCGTTCGCTTGCCCGCATTCATACAAAGTTTCCAATAAAGCTGCGCCGGTGCAGCGGACACGGTCCATATGCCTTGAGCGCGGCGATGTGCTCCGCCGTGCCGTAGCCTTTGTTTCTTACAAAGCCGTACATCGGGTATCGCGCATCCTGCTGCGCCATATACCGGTCGCGCGCGACCTTGGCCAGCACCGACGCGCACGCGATGGAATATGACAACGCGTCGCCATGCACCAGCGAATGCTGCCGCGCCGGGATTTCCAGCCCCGAAAGCGCGTCGATGAGCACGTCCGTCACGGGCGCGCCGATGGCGGCGAAGGCTTCGGCAAACGCGCGCCGCGTAGCCTGCAAGATGTTGATCTCGTCGATAACCTCCGGCCCCACCCATGCAAGCGAGTAGCTGTGCGCGGTCTGTATCAGGCGTTCATAGGCCGACTCACGGCGTCCGGCCGTCATCTTTTTGGAATCGTTGATATGCTCGATCAACGGTTCGGGCGGCATTACCACACAAGCGACCGTAACCGGTCCTGCCAGCGGCCCACGCCCCACTTCGTCCATGCCTGCCAGCACACAGCCCGGCCGCGACCAGTACGCGCGGTCGATTTGGCTCAAATAGCGCAGGCGCCCGGCCTCGTCCATTTTTTTATATTCCATGACCATCCCTGGCAGCGGCATCCTCGGTTTTCGTTGCGCCCGCCGGCCGCTCCAGCGTGGCGCGCGCGATCTTGCCGCCGCGATACTCGTCCAGTACGATGCGCGCGGCGCGTTCGGTATCGGGTTCCCCTCCACGCATCAGAAAGCCGCGCTTCTTTGCAACGGCCGCGAGCAACCCGTTTTGCGGCGCATGTTGCAATTGCACCCCATAACGGGCACACACCGCATCCGGACAATGGATCATCAGTTCGCACAGTAGTTCGGCAGCAAGGCGCTCCGCATCCATAATTTCATCGTTGATGGATCCCAGAAACGCCAGATGCAGCGCATGCTGCGGGTTTTCCAGCCTGGGCCACAGCAGCCCCGGCGTATCCATCAGCTCGAGATAGGGCGAGATACGCACCCATTGCTTGCCCTTGGTCACGCCCGGCCTGTCCCCCACCTGCGCGCGATGGATGCCCGCCATACAGTTGATCAGCGTTGATTTCCCAACGTTCGGTATCCCAACCACCATGCAGCGTACAACCCTATTGACGCCTCTGGCCCTCCATGCCTCCGTTTTGGGCCGGGCCGCATGCGCAATCAATGCGGCGGCCGTTTTTTGCGCACTTTTGGCCGTAGCCTTGATTTCCGCGGCAAAAATGCCGTGTTCGGCAAAATATGCGATCCACGCTTTGGTTGCCGCCGCGTCCGCCAGATCCGCCTTGTTGAGCAGCACCACCCGCGCCTTTGTCGCAAACAGCGCGTCGAAGTCCGGATTGCGCGTTGCCGCGGGCGCGCGCGCATCAACAAGCTCTACGACCACGTCAATCAGCTTTAGATGCTCCGTAAGCATCCGCCGCGCCTTGGTCATATGCCCTGGGTACCATTGAATATGCATCGATTCCCTGTCCGTCAAAGTTCCCCCGCCCTTTCGCCTGTTTCATTTCCGGCATCCATATTATAGCAGGTTCTGTACGCCGCCGTCCAATCTTCGGCAAAAACACAGGAAAATGGCATGCGGTCAGTGGGCAGGCCAATTTATAAATGCACGCTTGTGCGTCGGTATTTGATAGGATATTGATAAGCACGGGCAAAGCCGGGGGCCGTCCGGCCGATGCGTGCGGCGCGCTCCATTTATGGCGATCAGTTATGGCGACCAGACGGACATGGCCTGCAGCTGTGCTGGCATTTCGATCTTCTCCATGCACGCGGCGATGGCTTCGGCCAGATACGGCACAGCGTTAAGCGCCTGCGTGAGCGTGTTTGCGTTATGTCCCACCTCAACAAGCAGGCATGCGCTGGAAACATGCTGGTTGTACCGCCCGGTTTTTATGCGGATATCGCGCGTAAGCTGCTCGTCAACCGCTTTGAGCCGTCCGGTAATGGCCTTAGCAAGCGCAAGGTTGCTCTCAAAGTCCGGCTTTTGCGCAAAGCCCGCGCCGGTCGCGCCCTCACCCGTGCCGACAACGAACATCAGCCGCGCGGTCTGCTTGCCGTCGATTTCAACAAAGTCCTGCGGCTGCGAAGTATCCTTGCCGGTGCCGTATGCGTCGCGATGTACGTCGATGAATATACTTAGCGACGGATAGCGCGCCTGATAGCTCTGCATTGCCACAAGCGAACGACTGTATGCGCTTGCCAGCTTAGGCGGCTCGTAATTGGTTGTGTCGTGCAAAACGCCGAGGCCGTATTCGGTTTCCAAAAGCGCCTTGAGCTTTGCGCCAACGGCGACGACGCTCTTGCTCGCGTCCTCGGTCCGCCAGCTCCCGCACGGCCGATAGGTTTCGCTTTCCGTTTGCAGATAGGCCTCCGTGGCGTGCGTATGATAGATCAAAATGCGCGGGGCGTCCTGCCCCTCCTCCGCCGTTACGGTTACCGCAGGTTGATCGTTTTCTTGCACTTCGATACGGACTGGGGGTTGCCGCCGCGCGGGCGCCGCGGGTTCTGCGGGAACGGTTGCCGGCTCCGCCTGCTCCAAAACGGAGTAAGCCGGTACGCAAAAGTGCAAAAACGCCGTGTTCGCGCCGAGAATCAAGAACGATGGAAGCATCGCAATGCAAAGCGCGGCGGCTGTGCCGATGCAGATCCAGTCCATGCGGCCCAACGGGATTTTTTCCGTATGCTTTTTAACAGAAAGCGGCTTGCGGGCGGCTCTGCGGTTCTTTTGCATTACGACATGTCCTCCCACATCAGCGTATGCCTTCGGGGGACAACGTATGACGCGGGAGCATGCCGCCTATGCAGGGTTTATGCGGTTTTTATCCGCACATTCGGGTTTGCCGGCTTTCTGCTCAGTTCACCAACAGCGCATGCAGCTCATCATAATGCTGCTGATGCAGCGCATGATTGATGCCCATCGCCAATCTGCGCGACGCGTCTTCCACCAGCTTATCAACATCCTTCGGCGTTACGATCATCTCGCCCATGTTCTGCTCGATCAACTCCTCCGCAAATGCGGAGAGAGAACTTTTGCCATCCGCAACGCCCGTTTTCTGCTCAATCAGACGAATGGTTTCCGCGGCGATTGCGGACGCGTACACAACCGTAGGCACCCCAATGGCATATACAGGCACGCCAAGCGTTTCGCGGTTCAGCCCCTGCTGGCGGTTTCCCACGCCGGCGCCGGGCAGCAGCCCGCTGTCGTTGATCTGCACCACGTCGGTGATGCGCTCGGCCCGCTCGGAACAGAGCGCGTCTACGCAGAGCACCGCGTCCGGCCGTACGTTTTCAATGACTCCCTGCACAACCTCGACGGTTTCCAAACCCGTTACGCCCAGCACGCCGGGTACAATGGCGGATACGTCGCGCATGCCCTCCGGCGCAAGCTCCGGCACGAACGCGCGGATGTGTCTGGTCACAAACACCTTTTCCACCGTCCGTGGGCCAAGCGAATCCGGCGTGATATCGCGGTTACCCAGCCCAACGACGAGCACATGCCCCCGCACGGCCTGAAGCAGCGCGGTCAATTCCTCCGCAATACGCGCAATCAGCGCATCGCTCTGCGCCGCCATGTCCTCCAGAACCTCCAGCGTGATATAATCTCCAACGTGCTTGCCAAGCTTGTCCGCGCTTTCCTCCGACGTAATGCGGATGCGGGAAACGGAAATTCCGTTCTTCTCCTCACAATGCTCCTCCACACCCGTAAGTTCTGCAAACCGGGCCAGCGCTTCACGCGCCATATCCGTGCGAAATTGCTGCAAATCAGTCGCCTCCTAAAAAAACAAAAGTCATGGCCGTTTCAGCCATGACTTAGGGTTTCCACTTTGTTAAAGCATGATGCAGATCAACCCATTGCAGCCCTCGTTGACGATGCGCTGCAGGGTGTTTTGCATGCGGTCGCGCACCTCGGGCGGCATTCGGCCGATCTTTCCCTCCATGCCCTCGCGCACCAGGTCGTACAACGGTTTTCCAAAGATGTTTGTTTGCCAGATCGCCTGCGGGTCGGTTTCAAACGTGTCCGACAGATAGTGCACCAGCGCCTCGGATTGCTGTTCCGTTCCCACAATTGGATTGACCTCGCTGTCGATATCCACCCGGATAACGTGCATGCCGCTGGCCCGCGCCTTAAGCCGCACGCCAAACCGGTTTCCCTGCCGCACGATCTCCGGCTCGTCGAGCTCCATATCGTCGATATCCGGCGGAACCATACCGTAGCCAAGGCTCTTTGCATCCGCAAGCGCGTCCGCGATACGATCATATTCCGATTTCGCGCTGACAAATTCGCGCAGCCTGCTGATCAACTCATAATCGTTATTGATCCGACAGCCGCACTGTTCGCTGATGACCTCGTAAAACAGGCTTTCCTCCGGCTGTAGCGAAAGCTGCGCGACCCCTTCTCCCAGCAACACACGCTCTACGCGCGCGGGCGCAAAACGCTCGATGCCGCATAAGTCCGTAAGCAGGGACTCGTAGTCGCGCAGGCGCGAAAGTTTGGGCAGGGCGGACAGCACGGGCAGCATCACACGCTGCGTAAGCGTATGATCCCTGGGCAGCGCCATCATAAAGCTTGGAAGACGCAACTCAATGAGCCGAATGGGAAACTCCAGCAAAATCTGCTCAAACAGTTCCTGCATGCGCGCGCCGTTCATTTGCAGCACGTTGATGCAGCAGACGCTCACGCGATAACGCTGCTCGAGCGAGGCCTTCAGTTCCTGTGCGGCTTCACCATCCGGATCGATGCTGTTGACCACAACGACAAACGGCTTGCCGGTCCCAAGCATCTCGTTGATAACGCGATCCTCAGCCTCAATATAGCTCTCCCGGTCAAGCTCAGTGATGCTGCCGTCGGTGGTCATGACCACACCGATGGTGGAGTGCTCCGTCATGACCTTGCGCGTGCCGATCTCCGCCGCATCCTCAAACGGGATATCATGGTCGTTCCAGGGCGTACGCACCATGCGCGGCGCGTCATTTTCGAGATGCCCCATCGCGCCCGGCACCAGATATCCCACGCAGTCGACCAGGCGCACGTTGCACACGCAATTATCGTCGAGCGTGAGACGCACGGCCTCGTTGGGCACGAATTTGGGCTGTGTGGTCATAATCGTCCGCCCATTCGCGCTTTGCGGGATCTCGTCGACAATGCGCGCCTTGAGGTGTTCGTTTTCCACATTCGGCAGCACGAGCAGCTCCACAAAGCGTTTTATGAACGTAGACTTGCCCGTGCGCACGGGGCCGACGACACCGATGTAGATGTCGCCCTGCGTACGCTTTGCAATATCCTGGTATAGCTTGTTTCTGTCCATGCCGCGCCTCCTCATATACAGTATCAGTCTATCCATGTATATGAGGCGGTTGCGTATTGTTAGACTATGAATTCTCGCCTAATTCAAACGCCGGATGCGGGCCATGTTCTCAGCTGATGGGCGCGTGCTCGTCGCCGTGGAGAATCCGCCTGATGTTCTCCGTATGCCGCAGGTATACAAGCGCCGCCGTCAGCGCCACAAGAACGATGAGCGGCACATTCCCGCCGGAAAAGAATATGGCGCAGAGCAGGAATACCAATACGCCGCTCAGAGACATGAGGGACGCTTTCTTCGTAATGGCAAGCAGCAGCAGTCCTGTGCCGATGCCGCACGCGGCGCCGAGCGGAAACACCATGACAGCCATACCAAATGAAGACGCAACGCCCTTTCCGCCGCGAAAACCCGCAAACACGGGGTAGCAGTGGCCCACGATGACAAAGAAGCCGGCGATATAGCCGCCGTATGCGCCCATCAGCAGCCGGCCGAGCAGCACGCCGAGGATCGCCTTGATAAAATCGCCCGCAAACGTGATTGCGCCGGGGCCCCGACCAAACACGCGCAGCATGTTCGTGCTTCCGGCGTTTCCGCTGCCATGGTTTCGTACGTCGTCATGGTAATACAGCTTGCTGACGATGATGGCCGTCTGAATATTGCCAAGAAGATATCCGCCGAACGCGGAAAGCAGAGCGAACCATATGTTGAACGGTACGATCTCATTCATGCCTGGTCCTCCTTCTTTCTGTTGCGAAAATAGAGCCGGATGGGCGTGCCGGACAGATCAAACGATTTACGCAGATAGTTTTCCAGATATCGCGCATAGGAAAAATGTACGAGTTGCGTATCGTTGACAAATACGATAAACGTCGGCGGTTTGATAGCGGCCTGCGTGGAATAGTAAATCTTGAGCCGGCGGCCCTTGTCCGAAGGCGGCTCGTTCATCAAAACCGCCTCGCCCACGATGTCGTTGAGCATACCTGTGGCAATGCGGCGGCAGCTTTGCGCATATACCTCGTCGGCCAGTTCCATAACCTTTTGTACGCGCTGCCCCGTCATTGCAGAGATGAACAGCATTGGGACATAGCTCATAAACGCCAGATCGGCCGCAAGTTTCTCTTTAAATGTATGCATGGTATGGGTATCTTTTTCAATGAGATCCCATTTGTTGACCAGCAGCACGCTCGCCTTGCCCTCTTCATGCGCATAACCGGCAATGCGTACGTCCTGCTCGCTCAGCCCCTCCGACGCGTCGCAGACGATGAGCACCACATCCGCCCGCCGCACCGCGGCAAGCGAGCGGATGACGCTGTAGCGCTCGATGCTGTCGTCCTCAATGCTGCGCTTTCTGCGAATTCCCGCGGTATCCACGAGCGTATAGTCCCTGCCGTTGCAGGTAAAGAACGTATCGACGGAATCGCGCGTTGTCCCCGGAATGTTGCTGACGATGGCGCGTTCCTCCCCCAGCAGCGCGTTGACAAGGCTGGATTTGCCCACATTGGGCTTGCCGACCACGGCGATGTTGATGCGCTCGCTTTTTTCGGTATCCTCCGCCACGGGGAATCCGCGCACAATTTCATCGAGCATATCGCCCAGCCCCAGCCCCTGCGAGGCCGAAATCGTGATGGGGTCGCCGAGTCCCAGCGAATAAAATTCATACATGGCTTCCTCAAACTTCGGCGCGTCAACCTTATTGACCGCCAGCACCACGGGCTTGTTGGCCTTGCGCAGCATGGCGGCAACCTCCATATCCGCGCCTGTCATGCCCTCGCGCCCGTCTACCATGAACACGATTACCTGCGCCGTCTCAATGGCAAGCTCCGCCTGGCGCCGCATCTGCGCGGCGATGACGTCCTCGTTCTCCGGTTCGATCCCGCCGGTATCGATGAGCGTAAAAGCGTAGCTGAGCCACTCGGCGTCGCCATAGATACGATCGCGCGTAACGCCGGGCGTATCCTCCACAATGGCGACGCGCTTGCCGATCAGTCTGTTAAACAGCGTGGATTTGCCCACGTTGGGTCTGCCTACGATTGCAACCAGCGGTTTCATTCCATTTCCCCTCCGAATACAAGATCAATGAACGCTTCCCCGCTTCCAAACGGAAAAATGCGTGTGCCAAGCGCCTGTTCCGCCTGCTCAAGCGTCATGCCGTCCAAAAATACGGGTTCCTGCTCGCGCAGCATATTGTGCGGGATCAGCAGCTTGCGCCCATCAATTCTTCCACGCAGCTGCCCGACAAGATCCCCGCCGGTGATAAGCCCGCCAACGCCGACGTTGCCGCCAAAATAGCGGTTCTCCACCGGCATTGCCTCCACAAGGCAATTATATCCGGCAAGACGCCGCAGCAACCCCTGCATAAACGGCGCCGCTGCCGTCCCGCCCGCAACAAGCAGGCGCCGCCGCACGGCCAATGGTTCCCTGTACGCCAGCGCGGTTTCAAACTCCTCCTCAAACAGCCGCAGCAACCCCACGCCGTTTTCGATCTGCTCAAAATCCTCGTATGCCCCGTACGGCGGCAATGGCTGTCCTGAAAGCAGATACCATTCGTCGGATAAAAATACAAACCGCGTACCGTGCGCCTGCAGGCACCGTTGCTGCATGGACCGGATGCGCGCAACCAGCCGCTCAGCCTCGTCGCTGCGCCATGCCCGCAACGGATACAATCCCTCGCGAAACCGCGTCAACCCCACCGGCACAATAGCCAGCGAGCGAGCCTGCGGCAGCAGCGAAGCCGCGTCGGCAAGCGTGCGCTCCAGCACCGCGCCGTCGTTGACGCCCGGGCAGAGCACCACCTGCAGATGAAAGCGGATGCCCGCGCTGCAAAGCCTGCGCAGCTGTTCCAGAATCCGTCCCGCATTCGGGTTTCGCATGATGCGCCTGCGCGCGTCCGCGTCGGTCGCATGCAAGGAGATATACAGCGGACTGACCCGACGCGCAATCATCCGTTCCAGCTCCGCGTCGTCGACATTGGTCAGCGAAACATAGTTGCCCATGATAAACGACATGCGCCAGTCGTCGTCTTTCACATGCAGGCTCGTGCGCGTCCCCTGCGGCATCTGATCGATAAAGCAGAACAGGCAGTGGTTTTTGCAGGTACGCATATTGTCCATCATCGTGGTGGCAAACGACAATCCGAGCGGCTCGGCCTCATCCTTTTTTACGCGCACGGCGCAGACCGTACCGTCCGCGCGGCGCAATGCAAGCAAGGGCCGCCTGCCGGCCGTAAGAAATGCATAGTCCACCAGATCGATCACGGGCGCACCGTTGATGCTTAGCAGCACATCTCCGCGCACAATCCCGGCACGGGCCGCCGGAGAATGTGCGGCAACATCGCTTATAATTTGTTCCCTATGCGCACTATTGGCCATGATGCCATTATAACACAATTATTGGAAGCGAAACAACATAAAAGCCCAGGGGCAAGCGCATGAGACGCTTTTATAAACGTCATTGCATCCATGTAAAAAAAGCCCTTTTGGCTCTTGCGCAAACAGATAAAACACGCGCTTACCCTGCATAAGGCCCTCCTCCGCCCCGTGGCCCCGGCTAAATCGTAATTTTGACAGAGACGCTGCAATCAAATTGCTTTTCCGAGCATTTGAACCATCGATTCTTAAGCAATGTCTCTGGATTTGGCAAGCTCGCCCCGTGCCGCCTGGTCTAAAAGGCATAACCATGGCGCAGGCTGTACCCTGCGCCATGCCATACATCCTGGTGCAACTTTATAAACCGCCTTTGGGCGAATGCGTCCGTTACCGTTCAGGCTCGATCAGGCCGTAGTTACCGTCCTTGCGCTTGTAAAGCACATTGATCTCTTCCGTATCCGCGTTCATGAACACGTAGAACGAATGGCCAACCATCTCGATTTGGAGCATGGCCTCTTCCTCGCTCATCGGCTTGACGTTGAACCGTTTGACGCGCACAATCTGCGGCCCCTCGTCGTCATCCATGTCCTCGTATGTGCCGCCAAACAGTGGCTCGTCATATTTGAATGCGCCGGTGCGCAGGCTTTTTTCAAGCTTGGTGCGGTGGCGGATGATCTGCTTTTCCAGCTTATCCAGCACGTTATCGATGGAGGCGTACATGTCGGCCGTAACCTCCTCACCGCGAATAACACCGCCGTCGTAAGGGATCGTTACCTCCACGATATGCCGGCTCTTTTCCATGGAAAGCGTGACCACAGCCTCGGTATCCTGCGAAAAATAGCGGTCAAGCTTGCCGACCTTTTTTTCTACAAGGTCGCGCAGATAATCGGAGATTTCAAGGTTTTTACCCGTAATAGAGATGCGCATGGTATCCACTCCTTCTTCGGCAAGAATTTCTGATATACTATGCCTGTTTTTATTTTACCACATCCATTGCGGTTTCCCATACCTAATTTTGAAATTGCCATAAGAATTTTAACAGCCGTCACGTTTGACGGACAGGTTTGCTGATTTTGCCACATCCGCCGCGTTTTCATATGCAAAAATAATTCAGCATGCCATCCCCGTATTCCGGCTGAGGACAACGCAGCTATGGCGCAGTTTACGCGCCCTTCAAACCGTGGTTTGAATTTGCCCGGCATGCTTAATCGGCATGTTGCAGGAAGTTCACTTTCTATCCATTTGCACATCACAAGGTTGGGGTATCTTATCATCAGAGCAAGGACAAAGACAACGAAACCCCCAATATTACCTCCCATCCCATCCCAAGCAGAATCCCTCGGAGCAATCCGAGGGATTCTGCTTACCCCGCTAAAACCGGGCGATCCGTTTCACCGACAAACCAGGCGGAGCCGAAAGGACCTCCGGAAAGCGGCGGCCCTCCGAACTCTCCCAAGGCTTTTTTTACCTGAAATCGTGCTGTGGCGCAGGTTTCCCCCGTGGAATTGACGCTGTAATTTTGCAAGCGGGATGTCCTTTTGCCGCACATGTCGCCGAAAAGGGCCGATTGCTTGGTTCCTCCTGCATTTATCACACGCACGGGTCGGCGGAGCGACCTGCGCATGTTTTTCTATTTCGATTGCAAATGCCTATTTTTGCAGCAGTTTCATCAGTATGGACGGGTCGAGTCCCCCGCCTCCCCCGCCTCCCCCGCCTGTGTTCTGCAGCAACTGCAA
>CAYUTA010000036.1:0-24361 GCA_964447605.1 uncultured Oscillospiraceae bacterium
TTGCGGGCCGCCCCGCCAGCCCAAAGAATCCTGTCAAAAGCGGCGGCGTGCGCGGTGCGTTTGACGCCCCGCCGGGGGGATTATCCGTCACAGCGCGCCACCGTAAAAACAAAGCTTTTTACGGCTCAGCGGCTTATCTTCTCAGCTGCGCAAGAATGCGCTGCATCTTTTTGCGCTGCGCATCCGAAAGCATCGGTGAGATCGACCGGATCATTTCCTCCATCTTCGCGTCGTCCAGCCTGCCCTCTGCGCGCTCCTGCGCAGTCGCGGTTTTCAGCGCGTCAAACAGCTCGTTTTCGTCCTTGCCCTCCAGGGTTTTTGCCGCTTCCCGAATGGCCTGCGCCTCCGGCGTATTTAAGTCCTTCTGCGGGATTTTCAAAATCATCACCTCGGAGCATGGTATGCATTTCATGCGCCGTTGGTGCCTGTCAGGCCGCCGGAAAGCGATGTTTTTTGCGGAATGGTTTGGTTTGCCCCGCGTCTTTTCTCATGCGCGCCCGATGTGGTAAACCGCCGCCTCATATGGGCGCAGCATCCCCGGTTCGGCTCCGCCGGGATCGTTTGATATCACGCGGCTTGCGCCGGCGGGCAGCGCGGGACGGGGCTGCGCGCGGTCGGACAGATTCGCCTCGATATACCATCGCTCGCCATCTTCCTCCCGCTCGTAGCAGAACAAATCCCTTCTGCCTGCGTTTAGCGGCGTAAACGATCCGAACACCAGCGCGCTGTGCGCGCCGCGCAGGCGGATCAGCGCCCGGCAGCAGTTCAGCACGGAATCCGGGTCGGCCTGCTGCGCGGCGACGTTTGTTTCCGATGCGTCGCCCGTGCGAATCCACGGCTCGCCCTCGGTAAAGCCCGCGTTTTTGCCGTCCGTCCAGAGCATGGGGGTGCGCGCATGGTCGCGCGTGCCCGCAAGCACGCGCCGCCAGGCCTGCTCCGCGCCAACGCTTGCGCAGAGCGCTTTGTAGCGGTTGAGGCTCTCTACATCGCTTAGCTCGCTCATGTCGGCAAACGCCGTATTGCCCATGCCGATCTCCTGCCCCTGGTACAAAAACACCGTGCCGCGCGCCGTCAGCAGCAGAATGGCCAGCAGCTTGGCAATGCGCGCCCGGTATTCGGGGCGCGGGTCGATCTTGCCCGGCATACGCGGGTTATCGTGGTTTTCAACAAAAATCGTCGGCCAGCTCACGTCCGCATATGCGCCCTCATACTCGATGAAGCACTTTTTGAGGTGGTTGAGATCGTAGCGGTAGAGATCAAAGCGCATCCTGCCCGGCCCGTCAAGGTGGTCGAAGCAGAATACGGTGGAAAGCTCGCCGCGGTTTTGCGCGGTCAGCAGCCTGTTCATCTCCGGTCCCGTGCCGGGCGTTTCACCGATGGTAAACGCGTCGTGAAAGGCGTTTTCCTTCAACCCGCGCAGGAATTCGTGCAGCCGCTTTCCGTAAAAATAGTGCTCCACGCCGAAGAAGCCCATCAGCCTGCCAAGCGTCCTGTTTCCGTCGGCAAGGGTCGTTTTGCTGATGAAGTTGATGACGTCGAGCCGGAAGCCGTCCACGCCCTTGTCCCGCCAGAATTTTATGATATCGTATACATCGCCGCGCACGGCGGGGTTTTCCCAGTTGAGATCCATCTGTTTTTTGGAAAACAGGTGCAGCGCCCATTCGCCGCGCTCGGGGTAATAGGTCCACGCCGGGCCGGAAAAATGCGAAGCCCAGTTGTTGGGCGGGGTCGCGCTGTCCGCGCCCTTGCGCCAGATGTAGTAATCGCCATACGGTCCGTCCGGGTCGGCAAGCGAGGCGCGGAACCAGGCGTGTTCGTCCGAAGTGTGGTTCACGACCAAATCCATGATCAGCCGCATGCCGCGCGCGTGCAGGTCCGCAAGCAGCGCATCCATGTCCTGCATGGTGCCGAACTCCTCCATAATTTTGCGGTAATCGCGCACGTCGTAGCCGTTGTCGTCGTTGGGCGAGTCGTATACCGGCGAGAGCCACAGGGCCGTTACGCCAAGCGACTGCAGGTAATCAAGCCGGTCGATGATGCCGCGCAGGTCGCCGACGCCGTCGCCGTTGCTGTCCTGGAACGAGCGCGGGTAGATTTGATACACCACGGCGCTCTTCCACCATTCCCGCCCGTTCGACGGGCGCGCGGGCTCCGTTCCCTCGTCCTGATTGAACAGGGCAAGCAGCGTATCAAGCAGCGCCTCGTCCACGGCGCGCGGGGCAATCTTGGGCAGGCGCTTCAGCTTGATGGAGCGCATGAGCGGATTGTCGATCACCCTGGCGGGCACGCCCGCAAACTGTGTCAAGCGGCTTAGGATATCCATACCGATCGGGTTTTTCAGCAAATCGCCAATGGTGCTTTCACGCGTCATCATGGGGCGTCCCTCCGCATCCTTACTCTTACTTGTTTAAACCTTGTGCTTATTATACAGTCGGATGAACAGGAGTTCAAGCGCGCGCCGTCTGGGCGGCGGGTTCCGTTTGGAAGGCCGTCCGCCTTCCGCTGACAGGGGCGCGCATGGGTTTGGCGAACCAGGGGCTGCATGGCGTTGTTTCAGCCGCCAACCAATCAGGCTAGCAGCCGGTCAGGCACATAGGCCGGACATGGACGGCGTTCTGCAAAACGCATCCCAGCCGCATGGGCTGTCCAAATCGGCCGCATACGCACCGCGGCACGCCGTATGCGTAAACAAAAAGGCCGCCGCGCTTAACGCGCAACAGCCCCCGGTACTGATCTCGTCAGTTTTACGGCGGTTACTCGTTGGCCGCCGCGGGATAGACGCTGACCTGCTTTTTGCCAAGGTGCCTGGTCTCGAAGCGCACAACGCCGTCTACCTTGGCAAACAGGGTGTCGTCCTTTCCAATGCCGACGTTGTTGCCGGGATGGAAATGCGTACCGCGCTGGCGGACGAGAATGTTGCCCGCAAGCACGAACTGCCCGTCCGCACGCTTCGGCCCGAGACGCTTTGATTCGCTGTCGCGGCCGTTACGGGACGAACCGACGCCCTTTTTATGTGCAAAAAGCTGCAGATTCATCTGAAACATGTTCGTTACACCTCCTTGATGCTGACTTTGAGGTTCTTGGGATACCGTACTGCTATTGAGCGCAGGCCCAACTCCAGCGTTTGCAGGAGCAATTCGGCCCTGTCCCAGTCCTCCCCGCCGATATCCGCGGCAAGAATGAGATGGGTTCCGCCGAACGCATCGACGGAAGCGCCCGCCTGTACCTTTGCAATCTCGACGACGCCGTTGACAATCGCCGTCGTCAGCGCCGATACCGCGCTGCAGACGATGTCGCTGCCTGCCTCGCCGAAATCCGCGTGTCCTACGCAGTCGAACCCGACCAACCGGCCGGCCGACCTTAGCATTGCCGCGCGAATCATAGGTTCCTTAGCCAATCGAGAGAATCTCGACCTTCGTATACGGCTGACGATGGCCGCGCTTGGTACGGATGTTCTTCTTCGGCTTGTACTTGAAGACGATAACCTTCTTGCACTTGCCGTGCTCCAACACCTTGCCCGTGACCGCCACGCCCTCTAAAACAGGCTTGCCGACCTTTACGCCCGCGTCGTCCGCAACCAACAGTGTTTCAAAATCGACTTTGGCGTCTACGTCGGCTTCGAGCTTTTCGACCAGAATCTGATCGCCAGCCTCTACCTTGTATTGCTTTCCACCGGTTTGAATGATTGCATACACGATAACTGCACCTCCTCATACCAGACTCGCCCGAACACGGTGGCGCGGCATGATTCTGCGCGCGCACTTGTCAACCGTCCCGGAGCGGCTCACCGAACGATTGTAACACAGGGAAAGTGCCGTGTCAATGCGGATTTTATCATAATCTGCGGCGTTTTTCCGCATTTCCGGAGCCATTCGTCCACGGATAAAAGGCGCTCTAGCACGGTGCCGCTTACCGCTCGTCAATGCCAAATGCAAAGAGCGCCTCGTTGTTGCTGTTAAATGCCGATATTGCATAGCACAGCAGCACGATGTCCGGCTTTGCCCGCATAATATAGTCGATCAAGCGTTCGTTTTTGTAATGTCTGAGGTCCAGCACATCAATGCGGGGAAAGTGTACCGACAAAAATGTTTGCAGCGGCAGGGAAAACGAATCTTTGAGCACCAGGATTCGCTTGTCCGTCAACGCCGGGGCATTGGTATGTACAACAACCGGGAAATCCCCTCCCACATAAGTACAATAGGCAATTTTTCCAAACCAGTCTTTTGGAACAAGGTAATCAAAATCGATGTTTGCGTCAAGAAATGTTCCGGTACGCTCCACGTTTCCTGACGGAAAGAATGTTGTCATGTGTGTTTCAAATTTGGGGTGAATGACGGTAAAATCGTCCACGCCCGCATACCATGCCCCTGTCCGTTTCCCACGGCTGCCCAAAAAATAGTTTGGATAGATATCCACATGATAGTTTGACAGGTCACATAGCGCGGCGTCGTAAATAACGCCGTACCGTTGATTCAGATATGCCATCATCTGTCCCGCCGCCCAAAATGCCGTTTCCGGCTTCCAGTGATGGTCCGTGCGAAAAAAAGCCTCCTCCATCGTCATGTTGTCTGAAATCAGTTTGCGCAGGTCAAGGACGTCAATATCGCGCCCGCGCAGCAATCCCAACATATTCTCCGCGTTTTGCTTGGAATAATCCATTATTCCGTCCGGGAGAAATGCGTCCGGCATTGATTCCTTGGACGGGATTTCAACATAGCTCATTTCGATGCCATTTTCCGATAGGTACCGGTTCAATTGCGCCACCCGTTCGGCCCGCCATTCCAATTCCGCCTGTTCAACCGACACCCCAAGATACCCGTTCTTAAGCTTATACACCTCGTTCAGCTCCCGCTTTTGCAGCGCGCGGGCCATAATCCCATTTAAGTTAATGAAACCGGTTCGCATGGGAAACTCCGCATTATACCTCTCTTCAAACTCTGAAATAGCTTCTTCCATGCCGGATATGCCCCATTTGCGAACATCCTTTGCCACTGAACAAAAGTAGGGCATGCTCAATACAAATCCCGCTGCCAGAATCAACAATATGATGCTAACAAACGCAACCTTTGCCCATCCGTTATTTTCAATTGTTTGATTTTTCATACTGCCCTTTCTCAGAAGTTAAAATAGATAAACGGGTTGTTCCCACCCATGACAAGGCTGGATATGCATAGCAGGAATAACAGCCCATACCACGCGGTGCCGACCCATTCCGCCGCGGCGTTCCATCTTGGGGCGGCGGCAAGCTTTGCCCGTATCACCTGAAAAACCGGTATGGAGCAGAGGATACCGATAGCCAGCAGGACGGCATATTCGCGCCAATAGAACGCCGCGTTTCCATCCCACAGCGGGTTTCCTGACAGGCCGAACAGCGCAGCCGCATACCGTACCGCGTCAAAGGCCGTTTCCGAACGGAACAGCACCCAGCCCGCAATCACGCAGAGCATGGCAAATATCTGATAGAGCGTGCGCACGAATCCGCTGCCGCTTCTTTGCGGCCATCCCGTCAGCTTCTCAAAGGCGATCAGCGCAAAATACATGAGGCCCCAAATGAAGAACGTCCAGTTGGCGCCATGCCAGATGCCCGTTAGCAGCCAAACCACAAACAGATTGAACACCAGCCGTATTTGGGAGGAAACCCGCGACCCGCCCAGCGGAAAATATACGTAATCCCGAAACCACGTACCCAAAGATATATGCCAGCGCCGCCAAAATTCGGATATGGATTTTGCAATATACGGATAATTAAAGTTTTCTAAAAATGTAAATCCAAACATCCGGCCCAGGCCAATGGCCATATCGGAGTAGCCGGAAAAGTCAAAAAATATCTGCAGCGTATAACAGATCGCGCCAAGCCAGGCGAACAAGACGGATATCCCCCCCCCCGCGGTCATGCCAAAAGCCGCGTCCGCAACAACGGAAAAGCCATTTGCAAGCAACACCTTTTTTGCCAGTCCGCGGACAAACCGCTTTGTCCCATCCGAAAACCCGGTAATCGTTATCGTCCGGTTCCGAATTTCCCGCTCGATGGTCCTGTAGCGAACGATCGGCCCGGCGATCAGCTGCGGGAAAAAAGACACGTACAGGCACAAAAAAAACGGGTTTTTCTGTACCTGCACGTTGCCGCGATATACGTCGATGACATAGGACATTTCCTGAAATGTAAAAAAGGAAATGCCGATGGGCAGCGCATGGCGGCGTATTTCAAACACGTCCCCGAAAACGCGATTGAAATTGCGCAGCACGATATTCAGATACTTGCCATAGACCAGAATGCCCAGATTCACCGCAATTGCCAGAATCAGCATGCAAAGCGCCAACCGGCTCCGCGCCTTTGCACGCGCCTGCGCTATCAGCAGCGCAAGCCCATAGTTGAGCGCGATGGATGCAAGCATCACCAGCACGAACTTTGGCTCGCCCCATGCATAAAACGTCAGGCTCGCAATTAACAGCCAGTAGTTTCGCGCCTTCGCCGGCAAGATGAAATGAACCAACAGCACGATTGGCAAAAAGCAACATAAAAAAGTCAGACTGGAAAAAAGCATACGTTTCCAAACTTCTAAAAACGCCGGGGTTTACAATCAATACCCAAACCGGTTGTTTTTTGTAAATTTATTGATTATTGTATCAATATTTCTTTATTTTTGCAAGGCGGTCCACAAGCTTGGCCCGATACGAACGAAATCGCTTTACATAACGGAAGCGCCATGGATTGAAAAAGGGCATGCGTTCAACAAGCGAACGCAGCCCTCAATCCGCGCGTGCATCAATGGAGCATTTTACAGTCCTTCTTGGCCTCCTGCAGGCGCTTTTCAGCCAGCGGCCGCACGGTGAATTTTTCGATATGCACGCTTGCGTTGGACCGCGCGTAATACGTGCCGCCGGCCTCGGGCGGGAACAGATTGCCGTGCTCGCGCTCCATGCGCTCCATTGCCGATATAACGTCCGGGTGCGCCTCTAAGAGCATGCGCTTGTTGTTGCTGCCCTTGAGCACCTGCATGGTCTGCTTGCGAATCTTGCCGATCACCGTTGCAGGCGCAAGCACGCGCGCGTCGCCCGAGCAGTACGGGCAAACCTGCTGGAGCGTGTCCGAAATGGCGCGTCCGGTCTTTTTGCGCGTCATTTCCACAAGCCCCAGGTGCGTAAACCCGAACACGTGCGAACGCGTATGGTCGTCGCGCAGGGCGTTTTTAAGCGTGTCGAGCACTGCGCGTCGGTTGCCCTCCTTCTCCATATCGATAAAATCAATGATGATGATGCCGCCGATGTCGCGGAGCCGAAGCTGGCGGGCAATCTCCTTGGCCGCCTCGCAGTTCACGGCCGTAATGGTCTTCTCCAGATTGTCCTTGCCGACGAATTTGCCGGAGTTGACGTCGATGCACGTCAGCGCCTCCGTGCGGTCGATGATGACGTAACCGCCGGATTTAAGCCAGACCTTGCGCGCGAGCGCCTTGTCGATCTTCCCCTCGGAATCGTAGCGGTCGAACAGCGCTTCACTCTGCTTGAGCAGGATGCGCGCCTTGAGCTTGGACGCCATCATATCGGCAAACTCGCGCAGGCGTTCACAGGCCGCCTCGTTGTTGACGAAAACCCGGTCCACATCCTTCATCAAAAGATCGCGCGCGGTGCGGAACAGCAGCGATTGCTCGGCATGCAGCAGCGACGGGGCCTTGGCGGTCCTGGCGCGCTTCTCGATGTCGCGGTAGACGTTTCGAATGCTTTCCAGGTCCTCGGCGAACATCTCCCTGCTCTTGCCCGCGGAGGCCGTACGCACGATCACGCCCATGCCCTGCGGCTTGATCTCGTTGAGGATCTTGCGCAGGCGGGCGCGCTCCTCATCCTTATCGATGCGGCGGGATACGCCGACGTAATCCATCGTCGGCATGAGCACGAGCGAACGGCCGGCCAGCGTAATATGCGTGGTCACGCGCGCGCCCTTGGTCCCGACCGGGTCCTTGGCAACCTGTACCATGATAACCTGCCCGGGTTTGAGCAGATCGCGGATGTTCCGGCTCTCCGGCACATGTTCCAGCTCGTCGTCCGGATCGTCGGACAGCACGACGTCGCCCGCGTACAAAAACGCGTTGCGTTCGAGACCGATATCCACAAACGCCGCCTGCATGCCGGGCAATACGTTTTGCACCTTGCCCTGATAGATGTTTCCCACAAGGCGCTCGGTCCCCTCCTGCTCAACATACAGCTCGACGGGGGACCCGTTTTCGATCACGGCAACACGAGTGGAAAAGCCGTTCGCATCCACTAAAATTTCCTTATTCATTTACTCCTTCTCTTTCTAATCCTCAGGCTGGCGCGGCAGGGGACCATCGCAGGCAAAATACATGGCCGCACGATGGATTCGCGCGGTGGCATGCGCATCCAAACGGTCGCACAGCGCGCCGAGCAAAAGCTCGGCACGCAGCCCGCCATCGGCTTGCAATCTGCCCTGAACCAGGAGGGACGCAACGTTTCCCTCAATCCCCGTCACGGAGACCTTTTGGATTTGCGGCCGGATATCCACAGGGCGCACCCCGCTCTTCGTCCGCTTGTTTACAATTATTTCGCCGCCAAGCAGCCCGTCCAGGGCAGCCTGCAGCGCCTCGCCCGAAACCGGGCGGTCAAAGGTGAGCGCCGCTTCATAAAGCGCGGCGCAGGTCTTGCCCGAAAGCGAGCCGAAGCCCCCGGGCGCGGCAAATGCGCCGGAAAGCCACATGCCCGCGGGCAATACGGCGTTGACGCCGCCGGTAAACGTCTCGGGCGCCATCACGCAGGCAAGCTGCACATCGAACCATTCCGCGTCGCCGGTCATGCCCGTGGAAAGCGCCGACGCAAACGAAAGCTGCGGATGCGGGTTGAAGCCGTTGGAATACGCAAGCGGCACTTTGGCGCGGCGAAACGCGCGCTGCAATGTCCGCTGCACATCCAGGTGCGAAATGTTGCGCAAAGGCTCGCCCTTATGGTATACGGCGATCATCCGCATGGCGCGTCCTCCCCCGCCGCAAGCGCGCACTCGGCAATGTGCGCTTTGCCAAAGCAGCCGTTGCAGCGGTTACGGCAATACCCTGTGGTTGTTCCCGCAAACGCCCTGGCGTATTCGCGCTGCAGATATTCCCGCGTCACAAGCATGTCCACAAAATCCCAGGGCAACCGATCTTCGGGCGCATATGCGCGCTGCGCGTACGCCTCCGCCGTCAGCCCCTGCGCGGCAAACGCCTGCTCCCACGCCTCCGGGCAAAAATGCTCCGTCCAGGAATCGAACCGGCAGCCGCGCCGGTACGCCTCCGTCAGAACCCGGGCCAAACGCCGGTCTCCGCGCGAAAACGCGGCCTCGAGCACGGAAAGCCGGGAAAGATGGCAGCTCAACTGCGCGCCTCGCACGCCCTTCATTGCGCCGCGCAGCAGCGTCTGCTTGCGGCGGATTTCCTCAAGGGGGTTCTGCGCGCACCACTGGAACGCCGTAAACGGCTTGGGCACGAACGTAGATACGCTCACGTTGAGCCGCAGGCCCTTGCCGCCGCGCTTTTCCTTCGGGATGGCATAGAACGCGGCGCCGACCTTTTTTGCAAGCTCCGCAATGCCGAGGATGTCCTCATCCGTCTCTGTGGGGAGCCCCAGCATAAAATACAGCTTGACGCTGCTCCAGCCTGCTGAAAACGCATCCGTTGCGGCGCGGAGGATGTCCTCCTCGGTCACGTTTTTGTTGATTACGTCGCGCAACCGCTGCGTACCCGCCTCCGGCGCAAAGGTCAGCCCCGCCTTGCGCACGCTCTGCATCACCGCAAAATCCTCCGCAAGCACCGCGTCCACCCGCAGCGACGGCAGCGACACCGACACGCGGTTTTGCTCCATCTCGCGGATGATCTGCGGAACAAGCGCGTGCACCTCAGAATAATCGCCCGTGGAAAGGGACAGCAACGAAATTTCGTCGTAACCCGTGCAGGCGATCTGCTCATGCGCCTGCCGCATGACCGTCTCGCGCGAACGCTCGCGTATCGGTCGGTAGATATAGCCCGCCTGACAGAATCGGCACCCGCGCGTGCAGCCGCGCATGACCTCGAGCGCCACGCGGTCGTGGACAATGCTCATATAAGGCACGACGGGTCTGCCCGTAAACGCCGCGCCGTCAAGATCGCGAACAATGCGCTTAACGACCGTTTCGCCAGGCTTGTGCAGCGCCGGCACATACACGCCCCGCATCCTCTTGAGCCTGCCGAGCAGCGCCGGTCTGGACATCCCCGCCGCCCGGGCCGCGCGCACGGCGTTGGCCACCTCGACAATCAGCTCTTCACCGTCTCCGATCAGGATGGCGTCAAAAAACGGTGCGACCGGCTCCGGATTGCAGCAGCACGGCCCGCCCGCGATGATAAGCGGCATGGTTTCGCCGCGCTCCGCCGCGTAAAACGGGAAACCGGACAGCTCGAGCATGGTAAGGATGTTCGTATAGCACATCTCGTACAGCAACGAAAACCCTACGATATCGAACGCGGCGAGCGGACGCATGGTTTCAAGCGAAAACAGCGGCTCCCCCGTCTCGCGCAGCGCGCGCTCCATGTCCGGCCAGGGCGCATAAACCCGCTCGCACGCAATGTCCGCCTCGCCGTTGAGCACGTTGTAAAGGATGCGCGAGCCAAGGTGCGACATGCCGATTTCATAAACGTCCGGGAAGCAAAGCGCAAAGCGAAGCCCGGCGTCTTGCTTGACGATGGCGTTGTATTCCCCGCCAATGTAACGCGCAGGCTTTTCCACCTTCGCCAGCAGCTTGTCCGATACCGCCTGTTGCAAATCGATCCTCCGGCACGCCTCCGGCAGACAAGACGCACGCGCCGCGCAGGGCAGCGCCGCCCGCCTTGCTTCTTGCCGGGCAATTACCGGCTTATCTTATCACACCCTTTGCTTTCGGTCAAATGCAAGGATTTCGCCCACACACGCGTTTGCGCCCATGCGCGCAAGGCCGAGCATCAGCGTCCCCTCGTCCAGCTCGCCAAGGGTGCGCATGCCGGAATCCACCACGCGGATGAGATTAAAGCGGTTTCCCCGCATCAGCCGCAGCGCCTCCATGCCGCGCATGGAGGTATGCGCGGCGAGCAGATGGATATCCATGCCGCCGCCGCCGCGCAGCGCGTCGTTTTTTTGCCAAAACGCCGCGAGCCGCTGCTCCTGCGAGGCGCGCAGTTCGCCAATGGCCGCAAGCAGCAAAAACAGACCCATTACGGGCAGCGTCAGGTTATATATCCCATACAGCGCGGCCACCACCGTTGCGGCCAGCATGCCCGCGCCGCACAAAACGCCGGTCCACGCCGTTACCTTGAGCGCGAACGAGGCGTTGACGTGCTCCTCAAGAATGCTGCGCGTGACGCGCCCGCCGTCAAGCGGCAGAGCGGGCAATAGATTGATGGCCCCCAGCGTGAGATTGAACGTTAGAAACGCCTCGATACGCGCGCCCGTCATGGGCGCAATATAGCAGATGATGGACGCAACGCCCGCGATGATGAAGCTTGCCACCGGCCCGGCCGCAGAGATACACCACTCCGCATGCGGAGTGAGCCGCGCCTCGTTCATCCGCGCCACGCCGCCGAACGGCTGCAGCTCCACAGACAGGATCCGGCAGCCGAATACGCCCGCGACAACGACATGCGCCGCCTCATGCAGCGTAAGCGCCAGCATCGCCTGGAGCAGGTCGTATAACCGGCCAAGCACGCACGCGCCCGCCAGCACCACGATGACGAGCGGATGGATACGCAGTTCCATTTGTTTTACGGTACAGACCCGCACCATCATGCTCACGCACCGGTATCCAGATAGGACGACGGGTCCTGCGGCGCGCC
Source organism: uncultured Oscillospiraceae bacterium (assembly GCA_964447605.1). Taxonomy (GTDB): domain Bacteria; phylum Bacillota; class Clostridia; order Christensenellales; family CAG-138; genus CAYUTA01. The sequence continues at coordinate 11,823 of CAYUTA010000036.1, forward strand.
GGAAAGCAGCACCGCAATGTACAGATTGCCTCCGTCTCCAACCGTTCCCAGCGTATCCTGCGCCGTCAGCGGCTGTCCCGCCTCCACACGGATATCGGCCAGATTATAGTAAACGCTCTCCAAATCGCTGCCGTGGTTGACCCGCACATAGTCGCCAAGCGCCTCGTCGTGCGAAATGGCGCGGACCTCTCCGGCCGCCGCGACCGAAACGGTATCGCCCGCCTTTGCCGAAATGCACAGCAATGTGTCGTCCTTGCTAAGCGTCTGCGCGCCGCTTTTAACCGGCAGCCGCCAGCGCTGCGACACGGCAAACACGCTTTTTACTTCGCCGCTGTTGACAAAGCGCAGCCTTCCGAGTACGTCGTCATCCCCGGTTTCGCCCGCCGTATTTTCTCCGCCGGAGGCCTCAACCGCGCGCATGGGTTCCGCTGCGTCCTGTTTGAGGATGAACATCTGCACAAGCACCACCGCGCCAAGCAGCGCCATGCATACGCCGATTTTGGCGAGCATGCTGCCCATGCGCACCCGTTCGCGCTCCCGCCGCCTTGTCCATGCGCGGAACGTGCTCCGCTGATACCGCGCGCGCTCGCGCTGCTGCGGGTCATATGTGGAAAAAGGGGTCATGGAAAGATCGTTTTTTGGCATACGTTTCCCTCCTTGGTACAATATATGTAAATCGGGCGCATTCATGCTGCGCCGCGCAAGAAACATATTTGAAATACCACGCGTTTTCGGGTATGATAAGGAACAGGCCGGAACGGCTTGCCCGAAAGGGCAAAATGCAGAGCAAAGGAGGCGGCATATGCTGCTGCTCAAGAACGGACTGCTGCACACCATGACGGGCGAGGCGCCCTTTGTCGGGGACGTGCTGATTCAGGATGGAAAAATCGCGCAAGTCGGCGTTTCACTGGAAGCCGGAGGCGCGGAACAATTCGATCTGTCGGGTAAATACGTTTTGCCCGGCTTTATCGACGCGCACTGCCACATCGGCATGGAGGAGGACGGTATGGGGATCGAGGGTTCCGATACAAACGAGGTCTCCGATCCCATCACCCCGCAAATGCGCGCCATAGACGGACTCAACCCCTTTGACCCATGCTTTGCCGAAGCGTACAAGGCGGGCGTGACCACGGTCGTCACCGGGCCCGGGAGCGCCAACGTCATCGGCGGCCAGTTTGCCGCGCTCAAAACCCATGGCGGCAGCATGGAGGACATGCTGGTCAAAGACCCCGTTGCCATGAAGGCCGCCGTGGGTGAAAATCCAAAGCGCGTTTACGGCGACCAGAAGACCGCGCCCTATACGCGCATGGCCATCGCCTCTCTGTTTCGCAAGGCGATGGTGGAAGCGGCGGAATACCGCGACGCACTCGCGCTTGCCAAAACCGATCCGGATAAAAAGCCCGACCGCAACATTGCGCTCGACGCGCTTTTGCCCGTGCTTGACGGCACGCTGCCAATGAAAATCCATGCGCACCGCGCCGACGATATCCTGACCGCGCTGCGGCTTTCCAAGGAGTTCGGCCTGCGCGTTACCATCGACCACTGTACCGAGGGTCATCTGATTGCCGGCATGCTCAAGGAGCGGCTCAACGAGCTGGGCGCCGGCGTGATTGTCGGGCCGCTGCTGAGCGAGCGGTGCAAAATCGAGCTGAAAAATCTCTCCTATGACGCGCCGCGTATTCTGCACGAAGCGGGCATCCCCTTTGCGCTGATGACCGATCACCCGGTCATTCCCATCCAGTATCTTCCTGTAACGGCAGGACTGGCCGTGCGCAGTGGACTGGATGAAACCGCCGCGCTTGCGTCCATTACCACAAACGCCGCCCGGATTGTCGGCCTGGACGCGCGCGTCGGCGCGCTCTCGCCCGGCAAGGATGCGGATATCGCCGTGTTCGACGGCCATCCGTTCGATTTCCGCGCGCACTGCGTGATGACGCTGATCAACGGAAAAAGCGTCCATTCGCTGCCGGGGGCCTGATCGCTATGCGCAACAATTACGCAAGGATTTCGCTTAGCAATCTCAAGCACAACATCGACGTCATCCGCAGCGGGCTTTCGCCGGAAACAAAGTACTGCGCCGTCGTCAAGGCCAACGCTTACGGCCATGGCATGGAAGCCGTCGCGCGCGCCGCGCTTTCACATGGCGCGGGCTGTCTGGCCGTGGCGTTTTCTGAAGAGGGCGTGCGGCTGCGCAACGCGGGTTTTACCGCGCCCATCCTGCTGCTTGGCGCAACCGATGAGTCGCATATGTCCACCGTGCTCGACTACCGCCTGACGCCGGCTATTTTTACGGTGGACGCGCTGCGCGCGCTGCAAAAGCAATCCGCCGCCATGCGCAGAACGTGCGGTTTTCATTTCAAAATCGACACGGGCATGAACCGCATCGGCTTTAAATCGTCAACGGCGTTCTCTGAGGCGCTCGACGTGTTGCAAAAGGAGTGCCCGAACCTTGCGTTTGAGGGCCTTTTTACACACTTTGCCGTTTCGGAGATTCCCGATCCGACGTTTACACTGCTGCAGGGAGAACGGTTTGAACGATTCATTGCGCTTGCCCACGCACGCGGCTACCGGCCTCTGCTGCATGCGGGCAACAGCGGCGGCGCGCTGCTGTATCCGCAGTTTCAATACGGCATGGTGCGCGGCGGTATCGCCATGTACGGCTATCATCCGGGCGGCGCGGCCGCCGCACACGCGCCGCTGCGGCCGGTGCTAAGCTGGATTACGTCCGTTGTGCACGTAAAAACCGTCCCCGCCGGAGAGGGAATCAGCTATGGACTCAGATATACCGCCGAGCGCGATATCCGCGTGGCAACCCTGCCGGTTGGCTATGGGGACGGCTATAAGCGCTGTTTAAGCGGCAGGGCGGACGTGCTCATTCACGGAAAACGCGTGCCGCAGATCGGCACCGTCTGCATGGATCAGATGATGTGCGATGTGACGGGCTTGCCGGACGTGCAGACGGGCGACGAGGCCGTGTTGCTGGGCAGCCAGGGGGACGAATGCATCACTGCCGATGAGATGGCCGATCTTGCGGGCACGATCAGCTATGAAATTTTACTGAGCATCTCCGACCGCGTGCCGCGTATCTTTACGGAGCATTGAGGTTCCGCTTTCACGGCGGCCAATTGCGCGGGAGCATGTCGTTACCGGGCGTCACGGGTTGTCAAAAGACGGCGGTTTTGAAGCAGGCAACGCATTTCGCCTGAGCCGCTTCCCTGTTTAGGCGGCAAATGACACGGGGAAAACGTCCGCTTGGGGCCGTCCGTTTCGGAGGCTTTTCCAACGGAGCCGGAACCTGCGAGCCGGAGATTCCAGCCCCCCAATCCTGCAACTTTATTTTTACATGTACCTGCTGAAGCGCCCGGGAGCACGTCGTTGCCAAGCGCCGTTTTTCTTCCTATCCGTTCGGAAGAATGAACAAACGCTTAAACACAAAGCGCCAAGGCGCCGTTACCCGAAGCGCAGCGTGTCGAGCGTCATCTCCACCGCGCCGATGACGTCGCCCGCCATGAGCATGCGGGTTCCAAGCAGCTCAAGCGCCCTGTCGGCAGACACGCCGAGCAGATATGCGCCTGCGCAGGCCGCGTCAAACGGGTTCAATCCCTGCGCCAGCAGCCCGGTAATCAACCCGGTGAGCACATCGCCGCTGCCGCCTTTAGCGAGCCCCGGATTGCCCGCGCAGTTAAGCATCGTGCGGGCTCCGTCGGAAATGCAGGTATCCGCGCCCTTGAGCAGCACAACGCAATTCCAGCGCAGAGCGGCCTTTTGAGCCGTTTTTTCCGGATTGGAACGCACCTCGGCCACCGAGGCGTCCAGCAGACGCGCCATCTCGCCCGGATGTGGCGTAAGAATCATGTTCTGATGCAACCGGTCAAGCAAGCCCCGGTTTTTGGCAAGCAGGTTCAGCCCGTCCGCATCGATCACCAACGGTATGCCGGATGTAATCGCAGCCTCAAGCAGCCGCGCGTTCTCTGCCCGCGCCATGCCGCAGCCAATTCCCGCGGCGCGTTTATCAAATAGCAAGGCGCAGGCGCGTTCGATCCCCGCCTCATCCCATTCTCCGGCAGCGTTGACCGCAGTGCAGCACGCCTCGGGCAACGCGCAAAACGCGGGCTTCACCGCGCCCGGAACCGCAACCTCCAGCACGCCGCATCCGGCGCGGAGCGCGGCCGCGGCGCTTAACAACGCGGCGCCCGTATACTGTGCGCTGCCAACGCAGAGCAGGGCGCGGCCGTTTTGCCCCTTATGGCTATCGCGCGGACGCGGCGGCAAAAGCGCGCGAATCTCCGCTTCCGTCAGCATGTGCAAGGCTGTCGTCTCATTCATGTGTCCTCCACCGCCTCTCCGGACGAACCTGCCGCTTCCAGCGCCACGCGCGCCGTGTCAAAACTGAAGCCGCGCGACAGGATGCGCTTGAGCGCGCGTTCCGCGCGCGTCTCCTCGCTCAATCCGGCAAACTGCCGCAGATATTTCTCCGCCGCGGCAAGCGCGTTGTCCTGCTCCATTTCGTCCGTCACGGCAAGCAGCGCCGCATCGACCACCTCGCGCGGCAATTCATGGGCAACCAGCTGCTCGCGCAAATGCGCGCGGCTTATGGGCTTAGCGGCAAGCCGGGTCTGCACAAAATCAGCGGCAAACGTCTCATCGTTGAGCAAATTAAGCTCGACAAGCCGCTGTACGGCCTCCATGACCTCCACCTCGCCATACTGGCAGCCGTCAAGATGCCGCTCCATCTCGCGTACCGTGCGCGCACGGTATCCAAGAAAGCGCATCGCGTCGTCCATCGGGCCGGCGCTCTTGGCGCGTTTGGGAATTCCGCCTGCAATCCGTCTTTTCATGTGATTACTATAGCATGGCCGGGCCGGACGAACAAGGGCCCGACCCGCCGCCACAGCAGCCCGCATTCGCCCGGCGTGACAAGCCTCCATTTTGCGCATACGTCAGGCCTTTGCATTTCCCGCCATTTTTACCGCAAACATTTCGTGGCAATGCGAAATATCTGATGAACAATTTGTAACAAATGCCACTTGCAACGTTCCAAAAGATGAATTTTACCCCATAATCAAGTACAATGTTTGCTAAGGTTGCCTTATCGGGCCTGCCCGGTTGGCGCGCCTTGTGCCGAATGTCTAAGGAGGGTCCTGCTATGGAAGAACCGCGCCGAAACAGTAAGCGGAAGAATAATCCGGAATTTGATGCGTTTTCAGAGGTGTATCTCGAACCGATTGAAGACCCCGGGTTTGACGATGTGCCCGCAGAGAGGCCGCCGGTCCGATTTCATTTCAAGCAAAAGAAGCAGAAGCGTACCTTCATTGTGCTGCTTTGCTGCGGCGTTGCGCTCTTAACGATGGTCGTGGTGTATTACTTTGCCGAGCAACAGAAGCGTCAGGCGGCGGAAATCGCCTCACAGCTGGCGGCGGAGGAAGCGCTGCGCGTACAGATGGAGCAGGAGCGTATCGAATATGAGGCCATGACCAACTCCACGGTATTTGCCGATGGGGTCGTGGTCGACGGCGTGGATATCAGCGGCATGACCATGCAGCAGGCGACCTCGGCGCTGCAGCCGGTTGTGCAGCAGCTGCATGCATCCGGTGAATTGCAGCTGACCTATGGCGACGCGCTCTATTCCATGGACCTCTCGCCCATTATAACCTCCAATAATCTGAGTTCCGTGCTGGGCGAGGCGTTTAAGCTTGGAAAGTCCGGCGAGTACGAGGCGCTAAAGGCCGAACTCACGGACATCAAGGCCAATGGCCGTACGTTTTCGCTTACCGCCAGCTACGACCTGTCGGCGCTGACGACAAAGGTGGCCGAGCTCGCCGCGCAGATCGATACGCCCATGCGGAACGCTTCGGTAACCAAGGTGAATACCGAGGATAACAGCATTGAATTTGCAGACGCCGTTACGGGCGCGGCCGTGGAACAGAACGTGCTGGTGCAAAACATCACCGACGCGCTGCTCAACGGCAACATCCAGCCCCTGGCTATCCCGGTTATCGAGACACAGCCGGCGGTTACAAAGGAGGCGCTCGCGGCAAAATATGTGAAGCGCGCCTCCGCGACAACCGATTTTTCATCCAGTTCGTCCGACCGCAAATACAACGTCCGCAAGGGCGCGGGCATGATTACCGGAACAATTTTGAAACCCGACGAGGTGTTTTCCACCAACGATGCGCTCGGCACGCGCACAACCGGCAACGGCTGGAAAACGGCCAACGCTTATGAAAGCGGCGCGGTCGTGCCGCAGGCGGGCGGCGGCGTATGCCAGCTTTCCACCACGTTATATAACGCCGTTGTCAAAGCGGATCTTGAAATTGTGTTCCGCAGGAATCATTCCATGCCCGTCGCTTATGTTGATAAAGGGCTTGACGCAACGATCAACTCCGTTGGCAATATCATCGACTTTAAGTTCAAAAACAACACGGACAGCGACGTGGTGATCTTTGCTTACACCACCAACAACAAAAAACTAACGTTTGAAATCTGGGGCGTTCCGTTCGCCACGGATGAATATGATGAAATCAAGCTGTCCAGCGAATTGATCGAAACCTATGGTCCCGAAGGGGAAACCGTGCGCATCGAGGTGCCGGAGGGTACCGAAAAGCCGGATGGCGGCCGCATCGCAGCGGGCGAGGAGTATGTCGCCGTCGCATCGCGCAAGGGCTACCGATACCAGTCCTATAAAAACTATTATAAAAACGGTACGCGCATACGCACCGAGAAGCTGGCCACCACGAACTACAAAGCCTATGCCGGTGAGATTTGGGTGGGACCCGCCGCTTCTCCCCCCCCGGAGATCATGGTTACACCGGAGCCGTTCTATCCAGTCGACCCGGCGCCTCCGGAAGACCCGAACATCCCGCCGATGGAGCCGCCAATTGAACCGCCCTTTGACCCGGGCGTTGTGGAGTTCAATTGATCCGAATCATCTCATGCCGTTTGAGCCGCCCGCATATTTTTGCGGGCGGCTCAAACTTTTAAAAAACGCGTTTTTAGCGGAGGCGCGCGGCAGGCGCGGATTTTTCATGCTGCCAGCCGCCATATAAAAACCGGCTTTCCCGGCCGCCACATGGGGACTCCATATGCCCTGCGCCCCGCTCATCCGAACGGCTTTTTTAATTATGCCGGCAGATGCGTTACGGCACGATTTCAAGCGCATCGCCCGGGCGAATCGTTCCCTCTGTGAGCACCTTGACAAAGATACCCTGTGTGGGCATGACGCATTTGCCGACCTTTTTATAGATCTCACAGTGCTGATGGCATTCCTTACCAATCTGTGTGACCTCGGTCAGGCATTGGCCCAGCCGCAGCTTTGTTCCCACCGGCAGCGTATATAATTCAATGCCCCCGGTCGTGATGTTTTCGGCAAACTTGCCGGGCGTCAACCCCTCCACGCCCATCGCCGTCATGGAATCCATGCTCTCCTGCGCCAGCAGGCTGATCTGCCGGTGCCAGTTGCCCGCGTGCGCATCCCCCTCGATGCCGTACTCACAGCGCAGCCGTGCGCTTTCCACAGGGTATTTAAACGTCCCTTTCTTTGAACTGACATTGATTGAAATAATACGCGCCATACCACTCGGTCCTTTCCTGTATCAATCGCAATCGCCTCACAAGCGGCCATGCATCACCGCCTCCTGCGGCACGGCGGGAATCCCGCCTGTACAAATGTGGGTTCATCCGCCGATGCGGCTCATATCCTTATCCGTTTGGAACGCTTCGTCAAAATGATGCGTGCGCGGCTTATGATAAACGGCCCGCGCTACGATCCGCTCAAGCTCGCCGTCGTCCGCACAGGCCAGCGCGGGTTTGAGTGAAACCTCGCTGTTGTCGCCAAGGCAGGGCCGCAGCATGCCGTCGCTCATAATCCGCACGCGGTTGCAATCGCCGCAGAACCTGTGCGATATGGGGCTGATGAACCCCACCCGTCCGGCAAAGCCCTCCACGGCATAATCCGACGAGGGCTGGCCGGGGTACCGCGGCGGTTGCGCAAGCAAATAGGGCCGGGCGGCAATCAGCTCTTCGCCCGTAATCCGCTGGGCCGTGCGGTCCACGCTGCCCATGGGCATCAGCTCGATGAAGCGGATATCGACGGGCCGGTCCTTTGTAAGCGCAATAAAGTCGTCCACCTCGTCGTCGTTGACGCCGCGCAAAAGCACGGCGTTGAGCTTGAGCGGAACGAGCCCCGCCGCAAGCGCGCCGTCAATTCCCTGCAGCACGGCGGAAAGCTCCCCGCCGCCCGTCATCTTGCGGTAACGCTCGGGCCTGAGCGAATCGATGCTGATATTCAGCCTGTTCAAGCCTGCCTCCCTGAGTTCCGCAGCCCGGCCGTCGAGATGCTGCGCATTGGTCGTCATGGTAATTTCACGGATTCCCGGTATGGCGTGGATTCCGCGGATAATCTCCAGCAAATCGCGCCGCAGCATGGGCTCGCCGCCGGTCAGCCGCACCTTTTCAATGCCCAGCCCGGCAAGCACGCGCACAATGCGCAGGATATCGCCGCAGGCAAGTTCCCTCCGTTTCGGGCACTCGCCTTCGTCCGCCCGGCAGTAGGCGCATTTCAGCGTGCACCGCTCGGTCAGCGACAAACGCAGGTAGGTGATGCTGCGTCCATATCGATCGATCATCTATTGCTTCCAGTCTTTCCCGCGTATCTCGGCAAACGCGCAGTTATTTTTAAGCCGGCAGACCCTGCCCTGCCGAACCAGGCCACATTCGGGGTGGCAGTCCTTGCCCACGCGGATAATCGTCAGTTCCCGGCCGTCCACCGTCACAACGTCGCCCACATGCAGCTTGCCGTAGTCGACGTCCGTGGTTACAAAATCGGCGCGAAACCGACGGCTGCACAACCCCTTTGGGCCGCGCGCGGCATGATCCGACAACAGGCTGAACACGCCCTATCCCTCCCGGACAAATTCACCGGATTTTCCGCCGGATTTTTTCATCAGCCGTACGTCCGTAACCGTCATACCACGGTCCACGGCCTTGAGCATGTCATACACCGTCAGCGCAGCGACCGATGCGGCCGTCAACGCCTCCATTTCCACGCCCGTTTTATAATCGCAGCGTGCGGCGGCCGTAATGTGTACGCGATCCGGCAAACTAACCGCAAGCTCCACCGTTACGCCCGTCAGCGGCAGCGGGTGGCACAGCGGAATCAACTCGCTTGTGCGCTTGGCCGCCATCACGCCCGCAATGCGCGCCGCGGCAAATACATCGCCCTTTCGCGCCGCGCCGTCCATCAGCAGACGGAGCGTCTCCGGCCGCATAACGACCGTGCTCTCCGCCACCGCTTCGCGGGCCGTAATGCGCTTGTCTCCCACATCGACCATCCGCGCTTCACCGCGCGCATTGACGTGGGTCAGTTCCTTTTCCATATCCTGCGTATCCTTCCCGGACGGTCGAGCACATAACCGCCAAGGCGATCCAGCCGCTCGGCAAACGCGTCCGTTTGCAGCACTTTCAAGAAGGATTGTATCATGGAATCCGCCATTGCGTCCAGCCCAACCAGCAGATCGTACCGCTCGTTGCAGATGGGGATAAAGTCCAGCCCATAGATTCTTGCCGCCGAAAGGATGCCCAGCCCACAGTCCGCCGTGCCGGACGCGATCTGGGCGGCTACCGCCGTATGCGTCGTCTCCTCGCGGGCATATCCGTCCACCGCGTCCGCCGCAATGCCCTCCCGCCGCAGCAGAAAGTCGCACAAAATGCGCGTGCCGCTGCCCTTTTGCCGGTTGACATAGGAGATGCCCGCGTCAAAAATTTGCGCAAAGGCGCGGACGCCCTTTGGATTGCCCGGCGCTACCATCAGCCCCTGAACGCGCTGCACGCATTCAACAAGCGCCACGCCTCCCCCGGGGAAAAACCGTTCCACATAGGACTCGTTGTAGCCCCCGTCACGCTCGTCGAGCAGGTGCACGCCGCCAAGCTGCGCCTCTCCCCGCAGCACGGCCATGATGCCGCCCATGCTGCCGACATGCGCGCTGGAGACAAACGCGCCCGGGTCTGCGCGCCGCATGAGGTCGGCCGCCTCGTCGATCAGGGGGTCGTGGCTGCCCACCACGCGGACCGTACGCGCAATGCGTTCCATTGGCCGGAGCAGCCGCGCGTGGGCGCGGTCCCCAGCGTCAAAGCCCTCGCACGATTGCGGTACGTCGATCAGGCAGTCCGCCTTGATGAACGAGGAAACCACGCCCGCACCGCGGTTGAGCGGCACGGCGGCAAGCCGTCCCCCGGCGTTCAGCCCGAGCGTTGCGCGTACGAACTCGCGGTATTTCAGCGAGGAGTTCAGCTTCCGTCCCATCGTTACGCATACATGCTCCACCTGTGCGCGCGGACGCATCAAAAGCGCGTCGATAACCGGGCAAAACAACTCCGTAAGCACCACAATGCCGGAAACGGGATAGCCCGGCACGCCGACAACGGGCTTTGCCCCCACCCGTCCAAGCACCGCCGGTTTACCTGGCCGGATCGCAACGCCATGAAAGCACACCTCGCCCAGCGCGCGGATGACCGCCGCCGTGTCGTCGTCACGTCCTGCGGACGTTCCCGCGCACAGCAGAACCGCGTCGCATTCGCCGGCGGCCGCGGAAAGCGCTCCGGAGATTTGATCAAACGCGTCCGGCACAATGGGATACACCACGGGCTCCGCTCCCCAGCGGCACAGCATGCCGGAAAAGATCGCGCTGTTGAATTCCATAATCTCGCCGTCCGCCGGGTGTTCGCCAGGCGCGACGATTTCGTCGCCCGTTGGAACAATGCCCACGCGCGGCTTTGCCAGCACCTCCACGCGCAACACCCCGCCCGCCAGCAGCGCCCCCATCATCGCGGGCTCAACTGCGGTAAATGACGGCAGAATCATATCGCCCGCCGCCACATCCTCGCCGATCTGGCGCACATGCTGCCACGGCGCGGCGGCGGAATAAAGTGCAATACCACCGTCCGTTTCCACGCAGTCCTCGATCATCACAACCGCGTTGCAGCCCTTTGGCAGCGGGTCGCCCGTGTCCACGCGCACAAACTGCGTTTCTTTTAGCGTCACCGGAGTCGTTTCCGTCGCGCCGAACGTGACCGCCGCGTCGAGCGCAATCCCGTCCATCGCACAGGCATTGTAGTGCGGCGCGCAGATGCGCGCAGATACGGCATGGGCCGTTACGCGGTCAAGCGCCTCGGCCGTCGCAACCGTTTCCGTACGATATGCCATGCCGTGTTCCTTTAAAAATTCCAAATAATCCGCAACCGCCCGTTCCAGCGACACATTGCTCAGATACCCGTATTTCATGCTGCCTCCTGATTCACAGAGTCTCCCAAAGGTAAACCGTCACACGCGCGCCGCGCGCAACTCCTTCCGCATCGCGCGGAATACACAGGAACCCATCGGCCTGCGACAGTGTGGTAATCAACCCGGACTTGCCCATAACAGGCGCCGCCCGCCCTTCCCCGATCAGCCGCACGGGCACGTATTCTTCGCGGCCGTGGTTGGAGGGAATCGCTGCCGTCAGCTCCGCCTGCCGCGTCAAAGGCTCCCGCGTTGTGCCGAGCATCCGCGCCAGCATCGGAAGCACCAGCAGCCGGCAGATAAAGTACGCCGCAACCGGATGCCCCGGCAGGCCTATGACCGGCACGCCGTTGATCTGCCCGCACAGCGTCGGCTTTCCCGGCTTGACCGACAGGCCGTGAAACAGCAGCGCGCCAAGCGATTCGACCAACCGCGCCGCCGCGTCGCGCGCGCCGACGGAGCTTCCGCCTGAAAGCAGCACAAGCTCTGAAGTTTCGGCCGCGGCCGCCAAGGCCTTTTGCAGCGCGCCTTCATCGTCCGGCACCAAAGCGCGCGCCGCGACTCGGGCGCCCGCCGCAACGCACTGCGCTTCCAGCATCGGCCCGTTTACGTCGCGTACCTGCCCGCGGGCAGGCGTCTGCCGCACATCCACCAGTTCGTTGCCCGTGGATAAAATGGTTACGCGCGGCGACCCGCGCACCGGAACCCGCGCATAGCCCAGGGCCGCCAAAGCACCGATATCCTGCGGCTCCAACCGCCGTCCCGCCCTGAGCACGGCCGTCCCGGCCGCCGCGTCGTCACCGGTGAACACCACATGCCGGCCGGGCGCCGTGGGCTTTTCCACGGCAATCATCCCGTCGCCAAAGTTGTCCGTGTATTCGATCATCACCATTGCATCCGCTCCCGCCGGCAATTCCCCGCCGGTCGGCACATACGCGCACCGGCCGGGCGACAGCGCAAACCCGGCCCGCTCACCCATGGAAACCTCGCCGACACACGCCAGAAGTGCCGGAATGCTTTCACTGCAGCCAAACGTATCGCAGGCGCGCACCGCATAGCCGTCCACAGTGGCGCGCACAAAATCCGGGATGTTCTCCCTTGCGGTGGCATCCTGCGCCAGCACACGGTGCAGAGCCTGGTCAAGCGGTATATCCTCGGGTTCCATAACGGTGCTGAATCGTGCGCAAAGCAAAGCGGTTGCCTCGTCAAGCGTCAATACGGTTCGCATATCAACAAGCCTCTCTTTCAGACGGAAAAACGATAT
>CAYUTA010000037.1:0-24234 GCA_964447605.1 uncultured Oscillospiraceae bacterium
CTGTATTTATATTCGACGCTTCACTCAAATATCCTTTTGGATACACACTCTAGATCGTAATCATTACAAGCGCCTGCGCCAATGATTAGGGCTGTCGAGGAGCTTCTCGTATGATCGACGATAAAACTGGTCAGGTCATTCCTGTACTCTGCCCATTCGGTAAAAGCGTTTGGTATGTGCTGCAATCTTAGCAGTTGGTCGTAAAGCGAGTCCATTTGCAAACTATAACATCATTTGCAGTGAGGCCACAAGGGAATCAATAAAGTGGTATTTATCAACCTTGGTTACTTGGCAAAGAGGGGTGGGGAATAAGCCACGTTCCCAGATTCATCAATTCGCGGTACAATCAGCGGGGACGGCCTGCAAGTCTAAAATGGCTTCTCCTACTAAATCTTCATACGAGTAGTTCGGCGAAAGCCATTCTTTTATGCGCTCAGCAGGCAGGATCACCGGCATCCTGTCGTGAATGTCCTTGATCGCATCGGTAGCGTCCCGGGTCAGAATCGTAAAACATGGCAGCGGTTGCTGGGAACTGCGGATGTACAGCCCGGCAAGATACAGCGGTTCGCCGCTTTCCTGTGAAAAGGCGTACTTGGTCTTCTTCCCATCGCTCTCCTTTTTCCACTCAAAATAACAGGAAGCGAGAACCGCACAGCGGCGATCCTGAATACTGGAACAAAACAACGGCTTGTCGGCTGCTGTTTCGCTTCTCGTATTGAACACAAGAACGTTGTGCTTGGGGTGCGTAAAGCCCCAGCGCATGGGAAACGCGCCCGGCTCTCTGTGCACGGCGCTGGTGGCGATCACAGGCACGATATTGGTGGGGTGAATCTCGCCATGGGCCAGCATGGGTATTTCCATTCGGTCGGCCCGTCCCTGCGCCTGGCGAATATACTCGGTCAGCATCTCATTTTCCGCATCGGCGTCAATATAGTATCGTCCGCACATGGTTTATTCCTCCACCGGAATCAAGGATCTCATCTTTTCCGTGCTGTGCTGCAAGTATCCTTTCTCGGTCAGAGAGCGAATATACTTCTGAACGGAAGAAGTGGAATGCAGCCCGATCCCTTCGCCAATCTCCCGCATGGAAGGCGACAGACCGTATTTGTCCCGATAGGTGCGAATAAAGTCCAATACATCCTGTTCCCGCTTTGACATCGTACCGCCCTCCTTTCTTGCGCTATACTGTTTTCCTTACGGTTTGGCCGTTGTGGCGACCACCTTGCCCAGCACGCGGAACGTGTCGCTTTCGCAAATGACGATGGGCTGGTACGCCGGATTCAGAGAAAGCAGTCGCAGACCATTCTTGTCATTTCCAAGCTGTTTTACATACGCCTGCCCGTTGAGCATCATGAGCCCAATCTCGCCGCTCTCCAAGGTTTGCTGCTGCTGCACCCAAATGGCGTCGCCGTTATGATAGGCCGGCTCCATACTGTCTCCGGATACAGGGACGCCGAAGGTCGCGCTCAGCGGCACGTCCGGGCCGACCTCCACCATTTCGTAGGCTTCGGAATCCAGGAATACACCGCGGCCTGCGGAGGCGGGCATCTCATAGAACGGAGCGCGACGTGTGGGAAACGGAATCACCTGATCGTCCGGCCTGTACTTTCCGCTCCCGATCAAAAGCTGCCGGTATTCTTCCACCTTCTCACGCCCGTCTCGATTGAGGCAACGATCAACGGACGGCTGCTTTCCGTCTCCGAATACGCCCACTACATTCTGTATCTCATAAATGCGGCACAGGGTCACAAACTGTTCCACGCCGGGGCTGACATACCCGGTTTCCCATCGGCTGATGCTGTTTTTTGCAATGGGGCAGCCCAGCGCTTTCATGCGGTCGGATACTTCCAACTGTGTGTAATCGCAGCGGATGCGAATCTCTCTTAGCTTTTTGCCGAGTTCTTTTGACATATCGGTGCCCCCTGTTTTGATGTCTCCATTCTACTATGGCCAAGACTCGTTTGCAAGTGAAATATCCAAAATAGTACATTTGCACCTCTTTACAGATTCCATTTTGCAGCATTATACTGCTCGTACAGGAAGGGAGGCGCAGCGCATGGAACGAACGATTCTGCATGTGGATATGAATTCCTGCTATGCAAGCATTGAGTGTCTGTATAACCCTGCCATTCGGAATTTGCCGGTGGCTGTGGGCGAAGATGTGGAAGCGCGGCACGGGATTATCCTTGCCAAGAACCAATATGCCAAGGCATACGGCGTGAAGACCGGCGAAGCGTTGTGGCAGGCCAAGGAAAAGTGCCCAAGCCTTGTGATCGTACAGCCGCACTACGACCGATATCTGCGCTTTTCTACGCTGGCGCGGGACATCTACGGCAGCTATACGGATCAGGTGGAGCCGTTTGGGTTAGACGAATGCTGGCTGGATGTCACCGGCAGCATATATCTTCACGGCAGCGGAGATAAAATCGCCGAGGAAATCCGGGAGCGGGTCAAAAGCGAGCTGGGTATCACCGTATCCATCGGCGTGTCCTTCAACAAGATTTTTGCAAAGCTCGGTTCGGATATGAAGAAGCCTAACGCCGTAACAGTTTTAACATGGGACAACTATCGTGAGCGGGTTTGGCCGCTCCCTGCCTCCGACCTATTGTATGTGGGCAGAGCGACGACAAAGAAGCTCTATGACCGGGGGATAGAAACCATCGGGCAGCTGGCAACCTGCGATATAAGGCTGCTGCAATCGTGGTTTGGGAAAGTGGGCTTGATTCTATCGTGTTTTGCCAACGGACAGGACACGTCGCCGGTGATGTCGTCGGGCGAGGAAACGATCATAAAATCCATCGGCAACAGCACCACCACGCCCCGCGACCTGCTCAACGAGCTGGACGCAAAGATTGTGTTTTATATACTGGCGGAAAGCGTGGCCGAGCGACTGCGCGACCACGGCTTTCTTGCAAAGACGGTACAGATCTCCGTACGGGATAACGGCCTGTTCTGGTTTCAGCGGCAAATGCACCTGAAGGAACCGTCCTGCTTATCAAGCGAATTGTGCGACGCCGCAATGGAATTGCTCCATGAAAGCTATCGTTGGCAGAACCCGCTTCGCAGCATCGGCATTCGGGCATGTGATCTCATCCCGGCCACCACGCCTAAGCAGCTTAAGCTGTTTGAAAATGATGATGCCGCACGAGACAAGCAGGAAAATCTGGAGCGGGCAGTGGACGATATTCGACGGCGATTCGGGCACTATTCCATCTATCGGGCGATTGTGGAGTCCAATCCCACGCTCAAGCACATCAGCCCCAAGGACGAACACACGATCCACCCGGTCGGATACTTCAAGGCGATGTAGAGGTGCGTATGAAACAGGAATTGGTCAAGACCTATGTGGCTATCACGGCGCAGATTGCCGAGGACGGGTGCATTCGACCCCTGAGCATCCAGCTTGCGGATGGGCGGCGATACGAGATTGACGAAGTGAAGGATGTCCGGCGCGCCGCCAGCCTGAAAGCCGGTGGCTGCGGCATCCGCTACACCATCCGTATCGGGCGGCGGGATACCTATCTGTTCGATGAAGATGGAAAATGGTTCGTGGAGTACCGGGCGTCGTAAGCGGGAAAGGAGTGATTTGCCATGATCAACGAGAAAAACATGACCTTTGGGCAATACATCCGCAACAAGCGGATGCGGGATCCGCGCGAGCTGACGCTCAAGGATGTATCGGAGCGGCTGGGGTTGTCGCTCAGCCTATTAAGCGATATTGAGCAGGGCCGAAGAAAGCCTTTTGACAGCGACCGGATCGATCTGTTCTGTGACGAGCTGCAGCTCCCCGCCGAGGATAAAGCCCGGATGTACGATCTGGCAGCCAAAGCCAGGCGCGAAGTTCCGGCCGATATTGAGGACACCATGATGTATTCCAATATCGGCGATATGGCGCGGCTTGCCCTGCGCATGTCCAATGCAGGCATTGCAAATGAAGACGATTGGAAACGGTTCATTTGGGAATTGGAGAAAAAGGGGGTCTTGGTATGATTGATTTTATCTGTCGCAGGATGAACGCAAGGACACGAACGCCGATTCTCTCGGACGCCGAGATTGAGCAGATCGCCGAACAGCTGCTTATGGACTATAAGCCCGAACTGCTGGAACAGCCGGGGCGAATCAACGCGCTGCACTTTCTGGAAAGCTATCTGGGCGCAACGATAGACTTTCAGGATATCTATTACCCGGAGGGCGCGTCCGCTATCCTTGGCGCTGCGGTATTTGCAGACAGCAATATCCGCGTTTTTGACCGTGAAAGGATGCGAACAGCCGGAAAGAGCGTCTATCGAAAAACCATTCTGCTGGACAATTCGCTAATGCAATCCGGTAAGGATGGATTGCAGCTCTTTACCGCGCTGCATGAGGGCGGGCACCTGTATCTGCATGCGGCTGCTTTTTCAGAGCCAAGCTGCGACACAAAGCCCGGTGAAGCGCAGGCGGTTGTGTGCTGCCGCCGCCGATCCATTGGCTTTGGCGGCCTGCGCAGAATGTTCGGAGAATGGACGGATCTTGATTTCAGGGAACACCAAGCAAATGTGTTCGCCGCTTCCATCGCCATGCCGCGGAAGACCTTTGTGCCGTATGTGCAGCAGTTTTTCGAGGATTCCTTCGTGCCGCCCGAAAGCCGGTTTATGGGGAATGCCTCCATGGAATGTTTCGTTATGCCGCCCCTGCTTTGGCATCTTTATCGGATATACGGCGTTTCCAAAACTGCGGCGTTGGTGCAGCTCAAGAAGTACGGTCTCTATGTCCGCCCGCCCAAGAAGCAATTCGACCCGATGGAATTCCCCTATTGATCAAACGGCTGCTGAAAAATGCAGCCTGACTTTTCCACACGGTTACGCATGTGCGCGTACTCCGCGTAGCAGTACACCTGAAATACGAATAGGAGGAACAAAGCTATGACCAAGCATCCCAACGGAACTATGCTGTTCAGAATTGACATTCGCTGCCCTGTCTGCCAACGGAAGCTCATGACGCTGCAGCGGGCGCAAAAAACTGTCCCCGATGTTTCCGTGATTGATTCGGCCAAACCCGTCGCCTATCGCGCAGAAACCAGATGCCCCGGCTGTCATAGCTATATCGGCATCACCATATAGGGCCTGACGCTCTTAAAACTGCATATAAAACTTAGTACGAGCGACGTGCAGGAAACGCGGGTAGTGATAATCCCGTAGGAGCGAGCCTAAACAGCCGACAAGTTTTTAGCTTTTGAAGCTAATTCTTGGCGGCTGTTTTTCTATTCCGGCAAAATCCCTTTCCGCTTCAAAAGCTGGAAGGGATTTTTGTATGTTTCACGCTACATGGCAGACAGCCATAGCTCGCTATCCGTAGCCTCCCGATTTTTGAGGAACACACATGCACTTCTATCAAGAATCGGAGGTTACGAAATGGAGCATTGGAAAGAAAACGTCAACTACAGAAAGCAAAAGCTGTCAGACGGCACAGTTCGATATCTCGTTCACATCGACGGGCAGGACGTCGATGTCAGCAAGTCGTTATACGAGGAATATACGCGCATGGAGCGACGGGAGCGGTATCTCGTCGAGCGTGATATCGGCGTGTGCCTGTCGCTTGAACGATTCTCAGAGGACGCGCTGTGCGGCGAGCACCTCGCAGATAGCGGCCAGCGCAGCTTGGAAGATACGGTGCTCGACGGACTGGATGCAAAGCAACGAGCGCAGCAGCTTGCGATACTTCGCATAGCCTTGTCGCAACTCACTAAAAAAGAACAGAGCTTGATCCGTGCGCTCTATTTCGAGGGTGTCGCGCAACGCGAATATGCCCGACAGCAGGGCGTTTCTCTGCGCGCCGTGCAGAAGCAGCATGAGCGTATCCTGCGGCAACTGCAAAAAAGATTACATGATTTTGAAAATAATGGGTAGTCATCCGCCTGTTTTTTCGGTTGGAAAGTGAGGGGGAATCAAGGCAACAGCCTTGGCCCTCGCGGACCTTGACAACTTCATATCAGCGGTACGGGAAACTTTCGGACGAACAGCAGCCCCGCAGAGACGCCAAGACCTCCCCTGACCGGGAGCGAGCGATCCGCTCCATGCGGGATAAGAGCCCCGGCAGGCTCGAATGCAACGACTTTGTCCGACTGGATAATGAGACGCAACATCGGATCGCCTGCCCGTCAGACAGGCGGCGCTGCCCTTGGGTTGAAAGCAGTAGAGACCCTTGGAATAAGCCCGCGAAGAACCGTCGCCACGGTTCGCACGTACCGTTCCCTCTATCGGGGGTTGTGTGAGTACAAATGCCGATAGCACCAAATTGATACAAGCGAAAAACAAACGGGGGTAAACCAATGATAACTGATTTACAACGAGTGCATGCGCACTTTGATATCGACACGATCTTTCAAACGATTCTGCCGGAATACGGCATGACGGAGCGAAGGGCGCAGATAAATCTGGCCCACACCATAGGGAGGTATCCTTATGCACCTTAACGTCAATCTTTCATGCGAAACAGACCTGAAAAACTTACAGGATTTTCTTTACGCAAAATCACAGCAGAACAAAACATTTACAGGATTGCTCGAAGCGGTGGCCAGCGAAGTTACCATTGTCACCGCCATCCACAACATCAAGTCCAACAAAGGCAGCAAGACCGCTGGCGTGGACAAGGTGAAAATGGATAAGTACCTACAAATGCCCAAAGATGAAGTAGCGGCGCTCGTTCAAGGCGATTTGCGAAAATACCTTCCCAAACCGGCGCGACGTGTGTACATCGACAAAGGCAATGGCAAAAAGCGACCTATTGGCATTCCTACCATTTTGGACAAAATCATCCAAGAGTGCATCCGCATCATCATCGAACCCATCTGCGAAGCAAGGTTTTACCCGCACAGCTATGGGTTTCGGCCATGCCGGGCGCAAAAGCACGCCATATCCGATGTGTGTCATACCATCAACTTGCCCGCAAAACCGCAGAACAAGGTGGTTTTCGCGCTGGAGGGTGACATCAAAGGTTGCTTTGACAATATCGACCATCGAATCCTGCTACAGAAACTTTGGAAAATGGGAATCCATGACAAACGGATTATCACAATCATTCGGCAGACGCTGAAAGCAGGGTATGTCGAGTACGACATTTTGTACCACGGCAATGTCGGCACCCCGCAGGGCGGTATCATTTCCCCTCTGCTTTCAAATGTATATCTTAACGACTTTGATTGGGCGGTGGGGCGGCAATATTGTGAACCGTACCAGCAATGCAGGAAAAAGGGCAACGACATAACCCGGCTGCGCAACCAAGGCGTTATCCCCAAGTACAATTTCCGATATGCCGATGATTGGATTATCATTACCACCCGAAGGCACGAAGCGGAGCGGATGAAGAAGCGGCTCACGAAGTATTTTAGGCACAGGCTAAAACTCGAATTGTCCGATGAAAAGACCAAAATTACCGATATGCGCGAGGACGGCGCGGAATTTCTCGGCTTTGTCATACGAGCCGAAAAGGCCAGAACTGCTGACCGGGATTCTGAAAATCTGGTTGGCAAGCCGTTCCGAAACATGAAAAGGTTGTCTGCCAAAATTACCAAAGTATGCGATGAGATTCATGCCATGAAGCGCATGAAGCACACCAGTGACCGTATTGCCCAAATTCAGTACATCAATTCCATGATTATGGGCATCGCGGAGTACATCAAGACCAGTATCTGTTCGAGGGCGTTCAAGATCATCGACAACAGGGTATATATCAGTTGTCACTACACATGGAAACGCCTGTATCCCGGTGTTGTCTCACGCATGAGAATCCCACTCGGCAGATTGAGCAACCTTCCCCAACGGCATGAGGGTTATGTGTCAAAGACCCATTCGATTAAGCATCAAAATATGTGGATTGGGATTACCAAAGCATTCATCACCCATTCACAGCACGAGAAACTGCCGCTTAATCAGAAAACGACACCCTACACGGCGGAGGGCCGGGCGCTCTATACCCGGCAGCGTAGGAAACAAAAGCCTTTGCCGATGAACAGGCCCTCTGTCAATGACCGGGACGATTTGAGAATGTCAGCCTACACCAAGTCCATTTACAATTTTGAATACTTCATGAACCGCGAGTACTCCTTCAACCGGGACAAATGGAAATGCAGGTGCTGCGGCGCTGATTTGACCTACCGAACGGACAGGCACTGCCACCATGTGAACCGGCAGTTGCCGCTTGGGAAAATCAACAAAGTGCCCAATCTTGCATGGGTTTGTCTGGATTGTCACCTAAGAATACACAGTTTTCACGCCCCTGTAAATGTGGAACCCAAAGTAAACGCGAAAATCCTGAAATTCCGTGAGAAGTTAGACCAGGCGAAATCTACAAGCAAGTAACGTTCGTGAGGACGCTATTTGTCGAAATCCGATGGAGGAAAGTAGGCGAATCGGGGGCGCGCTGGGTGCGGTGAAAGTCGCACGCCCGGCGGAAGGTGGGGGAAAACTTGGAGATTACTTCAAAGAGTTACCTATCACAACAAAGTGCCTACTCTGCGCACGCTTTCGGCGGCGCAGGGGGTGGCACACATATTACCGGGCGCTTTGCGCACTGCGTGAGGAAAGCGGGAAAGGAGCACCAGCATGAAGGGGTATGGCTATTCCATAGACAATCCCGTCCGGGTATCCGGCTTCTACGGCGAAAAGCGGTATTTGGAAAGCCTGCGCCGGGCGGGCTCCAACGCACAGATGAAATATGAGCGGCTGGGTTCCGGCCGCTCACAGGTCACGGGACATCCCGTGGATATTTACAAGATCAAACCGGCGGGGCCGTTCAAAGAGGCGCAAACTCTCTACATCGATATTTATGGCGAACAGGACTGGCGCGCGCCGGAGGGCTACACGCTGTGCGCGTCCGCGCCGAAAGCGGGTGACGGCGGAGAACTGCAGGCGGAGGCGCTGTTTGGGGCGATCCGGAAGGTACGGGAGCTGTTTCGGGACGGCTGACTTGGCAAGCCAGCTTGGGCAATCGAAAAAAACCGCGCATGCCTGATCTGCAACTTTACAGAAAAACCGTTCCCGCCCGCGGCCATATACTGGACATAGGAAAACAAGGAGGTATGAATATCATGAAGCGCATGAAATTTTTCAGTCTGGCGCTTGCCGTTTTGTTTGCGGCTGTTCTGGCGCTTCCATCTGCCGCAGCGTCCGCCATCAGCAAACAGGGAAACGCCCATGAGCAGCCGAAGCTTTATCTGACCCATGTGCCGGCGTACGGTGAAACCACGGATGTGACGGGCAAGGCCGCCCTTGAAAGCGGAAAGGCGCTCAACACGGCGGACTATCGCGTGACGCTGTTTTTGCAGACGGAGGCGGGCGGAAAATACTGGGTCAAGCCCACCTATGAGCGGCCCAGCGTGAAGCTGGATCAGTCCGGCGCCTTTTGTCTGGACTATACGACCGGCGGTATTGACGAAAAGGCCGTCACGCTCCACATTTTGTTGATTCCGGCGGATTACATCCCCTCGGAGTTCAATAAAACGCGCGGCCACGCCCTGGATTATGTACGGGTAGACCGTTCGCGCGACGGAAAAAACACGGTCACGCCGTCCTCCGCGACAGCGCCCGCTCCAACGCCTGATCCGATGAATGCATATCGAGACGAAAAGGACAAGGCTGTTTTCGCGCTTTCGGACGCGCTCGCCAAGACCCGCGAAAGTCTCTATGTCTACCGGGACTTTGGCGACACATGGAACAACTTCACACAAAAGGCCAAGATGGCGGGAAAAAACGCCGGTCTTGTGAAGGACATGGACGAAAACTGGCGGGAGAACGCTTATTCCGGTCGAAGCTGTATCCGCTGCCAAATCGACACCGAGGGAACGGACTGGGGCGGCTGGATGTTTCTCAACGGCTATCTGCCTGCGGGAGAGACGGTGCCCCGGCTGAACGACGGCACACGGGAAAACGCGGGGCTTGACCTGACGGGTGCCAGGGAGCTGCGCTTCTTTGCCCGGGGCGAAAAGGGCGGTGAGAAGGTGGAGTTTTTCACGGCAGGCTTTGGCTATCACGGAGAAACGGGCAAGAAAACCGTGAAGTATCCCGACAGCGCCAAGAAGCAAAGCCTGGATTTTGTGACGCTGACGAGCGATTGGCAGGAATACGTCATCCCCCTTTCGGATGCTGACATGAGCGACATCGCGTGCGGCTTTGGCTATGTGCTATCCGGCGACAAGTCCGGTAGTGCAGATAACGTATTCTATCTCGACGACATCCGCTTCACTGGCAAGACCGCATACCTTCAAAATGCATCCGTGCTGCTGCGTTCCTATGACACGGACAACGTCTATATCCAAAACGCCGCCTTTTCCTATGACAACGCGCTTGTGGCCATGGCGTTCCTCTCCGAAAACAAGCTGACGGAGGCGGCGCAGATACTGGACGCGTTCGTGTACGCGGTGGAACACGACCGCCAGACACCCGGGCGCGTACGAAATGCCTATGCGGCGGGCGTCATCTCCGCCCTGCCCGGCTGGAAAAGCGGCGCGCGGCTGCCCGGTTGGTACGATATGAGCCAGGGCGAGACCGGCACGTGGTATGAGGACCGCTATCAGGTGGGCAGCAACGTGGGCAATACCTCCTATGTGGCGCTGGCGCTGCTGCAATACGATGCGGTTTCCGGCAATCAAGCCTATCTGAATACGGCAAAAGCGCTGATGGATTGGGTGATCGAAAACTGCTCCGACGGCGGCGACGGCTTTACGGCGGGCTTTGACGGCTGGGCCGAGGGCGAACCGCCCGTGGTCTATCCTTTCCCCTATAAATCCATCGAGCACAACATCGACGCTTACGCGGCCTTTACCCAGCTTTACGCCCGCACGGGTGACACGAAATACACGACCGCCGCGGACAGCGCCCTATCCTTCATCCAGTCCATGTACGACGCTGACGCGGGCGTATTCTATACCGGCACCCTTGAGGACGGCGTTACGCCCAACAAGAGGAACATTGTACTGGACGCCCAGGTTTGGGCGGCGCTGGCGCTGGGCGAGGATTTCACGCCTTATGACAAGTCGCTCGAGCGCGTGTCCGCCATGCGAACCGCCGCGGGCGGCTATCCTTTCTGCGAAAGCAACGCAAACGGCGGCTGGTGGGCGGAGGGTACGGCCTACACCGCATTGATGTACCGCCTGCGGGGCGAGGACGCGGCGGCGGTCTCCGCGCTGGACGCCCTGTGCGCCATACAGCTTGCAAGCGGCGCGTTCCCAGCCGCCACGGTGGAAGCCTTATCCACGGGCTTTGAACTCTTCGACAGCTCGCCGTGGGTGTATTCCGATGATCCGCACATCGCCCCGTCGGCATGGTTTGTGATGGCTGTAAACGGATTTAACCCGTATACATTTTAGGCTGCAATTTTTATGAAAAAGGCAGACTGAATGTCGCGGTATACTTCGTATAGACAAAGCAAAGGAGCCTGGAAATGAGTAATGTAATACGATTCCCCGCTAAAGGCGAATATCAGGAGAACGGGTTCAAGGATACATGCCCGGCAATGGACGCAAACCCGTTCCTTGGGGAATATGAGGATGTCAGGTACCGAACCTTTTGCAGATGGGCGGCTTGTCATTTTACGGACTACGGCATCGCCCCGGACGATGACGCCACTTGCAGGCTGTACGACCTCTCGTGTGCGGATGCGACGGAAGATGCCACACGGCTTCTGCAAACGATAGGCCGCACGGTCGACGACTTTACCGAGGATGACGCCTATCAAGTGGCCGGCATGCTGGCTACCGAAGCTCAATTTCTAAACGAGGACAGATGGCGCGCGTTCATCGCGGCGGGGCAGGATAAGAAACGCTCTACGGCCTTTTTTGAGCGGGCGGAGCCGATATGGCGCGCTTTTGAACTGAGCGATACGATGAAATGGGAGGTATATCTGCTTCTATGCCACAATGAGCATATCATTGCGATTTTCAGATTGCACGAAAGCATGCCGGACAACTCTGGCCTTGACCTGAAAGCGGCAAAGACGACCATAGAGACGCTGGAAACGATACTGGAGGAGCCCAAATGATCTACATCACCGGCGACACGCACGGGGATTTTTCCCGCTTCGAGATGGGGAACTTCCCCCGGCAGAAGGATATGACAAGGGACGATCATGTCATCATCTGCGGCGACTTCGGCGGCGTTTGGAACGAGAGCAGGGAGCAAGCCGCCGCACTTGACTGCCTGAACGACAGGCCGTTCACCACATTATTTCTGGATGGCAACCACGAAAATTACGACCTGCTGGCAGCCTACCCGGAGGATGACTGGCATGGAGGAAAAGTGCAGTTCATCCGTGAGCATGTGATTCACCTGATGCGCGGACAGGTCTACGAAATCGACGGGCAGACCTTCTTCACCATGGGCGGCGCCGCCTGCCACGATATCCAAAACGGCGTGATCAACGCGGAGGACGGGGATTACGAGGCAAAGGTTTTGGAAATAAAACAGCGCCGAAGGTTTTACCGCATCAACCATATGAGCTGGTGGGAGCAGGAGCTTCCCTCCGATAGTGAAATCAACGAGGCCGCCGCAACGCTTTGCGAGTACGGCAAAAAAGTGGACTATGTGCTTAGCCATTGCGCACCCGCATCGCTGCAAAAGAAGATACAGGCGGTCATCGGCGACGATACGCACCCGGAAAACGCGCTGACGACATTTTTACAGTGGGTCTATGACGAGTGCGGCTTCAAGCATTGGTACTGCGGTCATTATCACCGGCCGATACGCGTAAACGACCGGTTTGAGGTTTTGTATCGGCCAATTGTAAGCCTGGATTCCGCGGGACGAGCCGGCGTCGACGACCTCATCGCAAAGCTCGTGGCCAAGCTAATGGCACACGGGGCGCGCCCCGGTAAGGGCCGGCGTTTCGCGGAACGCGATTGATTTGAGTTGGGAGGCCGACCGCGGATCATCCTTCATAAAACCGGTTGTTACAGATGCGCGCCAAATTACATATCGCGCGGCAAATCGGAATATCAGCGCCGGATTGTTGCCGGTGTTGCAAAATCTGCATGGGGCGCGCCTCCCGCAAAGGCTGCGGCGTGTTCCCCAAAAGCGGCGCGGGCGAGCTTGCGCTGCCTGAAAAAAATGGGTGTGGATATTTTATCAGGCTATCCTTTCCGTATCTGGACAAATCTGAAAAAGTCGTTTATAATACACCTGTCGTTATTTTTTATAAAAAATAACGAATTGCTTAAAAGGAACGCTTATTTTGGATCTTTCACAGGATAACCGCAAAGTCCGGTATAAATGTCGCATGGCGTCCCCCGCGCCGCAGCGGATGCTGTTGCTGCTCGCCGCTATCCTTGTTGCGGCGTCTTTGTTTTCGTTTTCGCTGGGGCGCTACGGCGTGCCGAGCGGGAACGTGCTGCGCATTCTGTTTTCCCGCATCCTCCCGCTGGCAGAAACCTGGACGCCGGAAATGGAAACGGTGGTGCTCAATATCCGCCTACCGCGCATCCTGATGGCGTGTCTTGTGGGCTGTTCCCTGTCCGCGGCGGGCGCGGCCTATCAGGGCGTGTTTCAAAACCCCATGGCGGCGCCGGATATCCTGGGCGCATCCAGCGGAGCGGCGTTCGGCGCGGCGCTGGCCATTTTGCTGGGCGGATCTGCCCGGATGGTTACGCTCTCGGCATTCGTTTCCAGCACGGCTACCGTCTGCACAGTGTTTTTAATCGCCCAACGGGCGCCGGGGCTGCGGGTGATCAATCTCATATTGGCCGGTATCATGATCAGTTCCCTGTTTACGGCGGGGACGTCCTATATCAAGCTGGTGGCGGACCCCGCCAATCAGCTGCCCCAGATTACCTATTGGCTTATGGGCAGCCTCTCCGGCGCAAAGCGGACCGACGTGGCGTTTGTAATTGTCCCCGTGGCGCTGGGGCTGATTCCCCTGCTGCTTTTGCGCTGGCGGATCAATATATTAACGCTGGGCGACGAGGAGGCGCACGCGCTGGGGGTCAATACGACCCTGCTGCGCTTTGTGGTGATTGTTTGCGCCACCCTTATTACGGCGGCCAGCGTATCGGTTTCCGGCATGATCGGCTGGGTAGGGCTGGTGATTCCACATCTTTGCCGCAAGCTCGTGGGCGGCAACTACCGTTATCTGCTGCCCGCTTCCTGCCTGGCGGGCGCCGTCTTTTTGCTGATTGTTGACAATGTGTCCCGCAACCTTCTTGCCGTGGAGATTCCAATCGGCATTTTGATGGCGTTTATTGGCGCGCCGTTTTTTATCTATCTAATTTGCACGCGGGAAAAAACGCTATGAGCATCTGCGTAAAAAACCTGAGCTTTGCCTACTGTACCCGGTCGGTGCTCACGGACGTTTGCTTTTCTACGGAAGCCGGGCAGTTGCTGGCGGTATTGGGGCCTAACGGCGTTGGAAAGACCACGCTGTTTCGGTGTATCCTCGGTCTGCAGCAGCGCTATACGGGCAGCATTTATATCGACGGCCAGAACGCGCGCCGCCTGTCCGCCCGGGAACTGGCGCACCGGATCGCGTATATCCCGCAGCTGCATGGGCAGACCTTCGGTTATTCCGTTTTGGACATGGTGCTGATGGGTACGTCCCATGTCGTCTCGCCCTTCTCCGTACCCGGGCGGCGGGAGCAAACCGCCGCCATGAACGCGCTGGAACGGCTGAGCATTGCCCAGCTTTCTCAAAAGAACTTCTCCCATCTTTCCGGCGGGGAGCAGCAGCTGGTGCTGATTGCCCGGGCGCTGGCCCAGCAGGCAAAAACGCTGCTCATGGACGAGCCTACCGCCTCGCTGGATTACGGCAATCAGGCGCATGTGCTGGAGATCGTGCGGGCGCTGGCGGACGACGGGTACACCGTGGTGCTTTCCACCCATAATCCGCAGCATGCGCTGTGGTATGCGGACCGGGCGCTGGCGCTGGCGGAAGGACGGGTGGCGGCCTCCGGCCCGCCCCGGACGGTTATGGACGGGGCGCTGATTCAGCGCCTCTACAGGCTGCGGGCAGATATGATCGAGACGAAGAACGGGCCGCTGATCGTCCCCGTAATCGAAAGGAGCGGATGCTGATGTTTTCCTGGAATCCTGAAAAAATACGCTTCCTAAAGGATGCGTCCGACTATACGCCCTTTAACGATATTCTGGCCGCGCGGGCAGCGGCGGTTCTGCCCGCAGGCGCTCACGTCTGCGACGCGGGCTGCGGGCTTGGTTATCTGTCCCTTGCGCTTGCCGGGCATTGCGCCCATGTGACCGCCGCGGACTGCTCCGAAGCCGCGCTGGCGATTCTGCGGCAGAACCTGGCCGCCGGAGCCGTACGGAATCTCTCAATATGGCGGGGCGATGTCTTTTCCATGCCGGCGGATATGCGGTTTGACGCCATGACGTTCTGCTTTTTTGGCAAAACAAAGGAAGTGCTTGCCTGCGCAAAAAGCCGCTGCGGGGGAAACGTCGTCCTGTTTAAGAAAAACTGGGCAACCCATCGCTTTACGCTTACGAAAACGCCGCTTGAAAAGGATACGTTTCGGGCGGTCTGCGGCGAATTGGATGCGCTGGGCGTTCTCTACGAAAGCGCTTCCTTTTCGCTGGACATGGGGCAGCCTTTTCGTTCGCTGTCCGATGCGGCGGCGTTTTTCCGGCTGCACGGCGGCAGCGGCGCAGACGAAGCCGTTACCGGGACGGATGCCGAAAGCCTCCTGATTCGCACGGATTCCAGGGAGTTTCCCTATTATTTGCCTGCCGACCGTCCCGTGGGCATGATTGTGTTGGATGCGGGGGCTATCCCCGATACCATAACAGGATAAAGAATAAAGGAGTAATTCAAGATGAAAAAAGCGATTGTTGTGTTGCTGGTGCTGGCTCTCCTGGTACCGGTTTCCGTACCCGGCTGCGCCCGGCAGCCCGCCGCGGAACCGCCCGCGCCCGCGGAAGCGCCCGCCGCGGTGCAGTTTACGGATTCCGCGGGCCGTACGGTCGAATTGCCCGCAGACATTAAGAAGGTCGCCATTTCCGGCCCGTTGGCCCAGATCGTGCTGTTCGCCCTCTGCCCGGACAAGCTGGTAGGCATTGCGACGGCATGGGACAGGACCGCAGAGGAATACCTTGCTTCCAAGTACTACAGTCTGCCGGAATTGGGTCAGCTCTACGGCGGCAAAGGCGAATTGAACCTGGAAACGCTGCTCGATAGCGGCGCGCAGGTGGTCGTCGACGTGGGCGAACCCAAGAAGACCATCGTGGAGGATTTGGACGCGCTGCAGGAGCAAACAGGCATCCCGTTTGTCCACATTTCCGCCACCACCGCAACCATGGGCGGCGCTTACCGGAAGCTGGGCGAGCTTGTCGGCATGCCCGGGGAGGCCGAAGCGCTTGCCGCCTACTGTGACAGGGTTTATGCGCGTACGGAGGCGCTTGCAGGCAGCGTGACAAAGGCCAACCTGCTCTATATCACCGGCGATGCGGGTTTGAACGTCATCGCCAAGGGGTCCTATCACGCGGAGATCATCGACCTGTTGAGCAACAATCTGGCCGAGGTTGCGGAGCCTTCCAGCAAGGGCACCGGCAACGAGGTTGATATGGAGCAGATTCTCAAATGGAACCCGGAGGTCATTCTCTTTGCCCCCGGCAGCATCTATGCCACCGCCGCATCCGACGCGGCCTGGCAGAAGATTGCCGCCATCAAGAACGGCAATTATTATGAAGTACCCTTCGGCCCCTACAACTGGATGGGCTTCCCCCCGTCGGTGCAGCGGTATCTCGGCATGATGTGGATGGCGCGGCTGCTGTATCCGGAAACCGCCCAGGACGATCTCTATCAGGCGGTTGCGGAATACTATCGTCTGTTCTATCATTGTGAATTGACCGAGGCGCAGTATGATGCGCTGATGGCCAATTCCATCGGCATGCAGCAGGCGGCCGGGCAGCCGGACCTGACCGGTCACACGCTGTCCATCTATTGCGGTGCGGGCATGACCAGGCCCTTCCAGGCCATTGCGGATAACTTCGAGGCCGCGACGGGCTGCGAGATGGAGATTACGTTCGCAAACGCTGCGCAGATTCAGACGCAGATCAACACCGCGCAGGAGGGCGATCTGTTCATTGCCGGTTCCAAGGAAGAAACAAAGCCCGTGGAAGCTGCCGTGAGCGCCAGCTTAGACCTTGTCAGACATATCCCCGTCATCGCCGTGCAGGCAGGCAACCCCAAGGGCATCACGGGGCTTGCCGACCTAGCCAAGGAAGGCGTGGAAGTGCTCATCGGCGATCCGGAAGCGACCCCGATCGGCAAAATCGCAATGAAAGCCTTTGAGGACGCAGGCATCAAGGATACCGTGACAATCGCCGCCAACACGGCCACCGCGCCCGCCATGGCAACTGCACTTGCGGCCGGCGGAGCCGACGCCGCAATCGTGTGGAAAGAAAACTGCAATGTCGAAGGCGTCGAGATTCTGCAATCGACCGACATGGACAAATATGTGAAAGTCGTTCCGGCCGCCTCCCTGATCTACTGCGATGATGCGGAGGCGCTTGCGGCGTTTGTAGCATACCTTGGTTCGGAAGCTGACGATCCCGTTTGGGAGCAGTTCGGGTACGAGCTGGCCGCATGACGGCCAAAGGAGAAAAAAGAAATCCTGCGGATGCTTTTTCCGTAGTAAGCATTGCGGTTGCGCTGTTGGTCATGCTTTTGATCTTCAGCGCGATCGCGGCTGTCGTTGTAGGCGGGATTCGGTATCTGCCGGAGGCGCTGCGCTCGGAGGAAATGCGTTTTTCCATTAAGACGAGCGTGACGACCGCCACCATTTCCACCTTTCTCTGCATGCTGCTGGCGATCCCGTCGGCCTATGCCTTCACCCGGCTGTCTTTGCCGGGGAAGCGCGTCTGGGAGGTGGTGCTGGAACTGACCATGTGTTTGCCGTATATCGTACTGGGGCTGTGTCTGCTGATCCTCTTTTCCTCGGATTTTGGTAAATGGCTCAAAAGTATCGGCTTCCGCGTGGTGTTCGACCGAAAGGGTATCGTGATCGCGCAGCTGTTCGTCAACCTGCCCTTTACGCTGCGTATGATCCGCACGGCGTTTTTACAGGTGGATACGCGGCTGGAGCTGATCGCCGGTATGCTCGGCGCGTCCCGCTGGAACAGGCTTGTCACCGTTACGCTGCCGCTATGCCGCAATGCGCTTGTCAGCACGCTCGTACTTACATGGTCGCGCGCCATGGGCGAGTTCGGCGCGACGCTGATGCTCGTCGGCGTAACCCGCATGAAAACAGAGACATTGCCGGGCAGCATCTATCTGAGCATCGCCACGGGCGAAAACGGCATGGCCATGGCGGCGGCGACCATCATGCTGCTGATCGCGTGCATTACGCTTGCGCTGACGAACCGTCTGAACCGGCCGCCCGGGTATTATCGTATGGACGGAGGGAACGGCGCATGACGGCAATTGAGACAAGCGATCTTACGCTCAAGCGCGGCAACTTTACGCTGGGTTCGCTGAACCTTGCCGTGCAGGAGGGTGATATCTATGCGCTGTTGGGGCAAACCGGCGCGGGCAAAACCGTGCTGCTCGAAACGCTTGCGGGCTTCTATCAGGAGCAGTACTTCGGAACCATCCGCCTGTTCGGGCAGGATGCGCGGTATCTGCCGACGGACAAACGCAATCTTGGCTTTGTCTACCAAGATTGCGGGCTGTTTCCCCACATGAGTGTGGAACAGAACATCGTATACGGGCTGAAAATGCATCATTTGTCCGCCGCCGAAACGGCGCAAAAGCTTGAGGACATCACAAAGCTGCTCTCCATCTCCCACATCAGGAAGCAGTATCCCGCCACCATCAGCGGCGGGGAAAGGCAGCGGACGGCGCTGGCGCGCGCGCTCGTGCTGAATCCGCGGATACTCCTGCTCGACGAGCCCTTTTCCGCGCTTGACCCAACGACCCGGCAGCGCATGTATGAAGAAATTCGCCGCATCCACGATGCGTTCCGGTGTACCATACTGTTTGTGACCCACGATTTCCGCGAAGCGCAGACTCTTGCAGGGCGTATCGGCATTTTGCTTTCCGGCAAGCTCCGCGCAGAGGTTGCCGCAGACGCGCTGTTTGCCCAAGACTACGACGAAGACGTTACCGCATTTTTAGGAGGATTCCCCCATGGATCGAGCACAACTGTATCATGAGATTGTAACACGTTTTCTCGCGTTGCCCGGCATAGCGGATGCCGTGAAGGGGCGCGTGACAATCTGCGCAAAATCTCTTTCCCCGGAGGAGGCCATCGGCAGGACGGAACGGACGGACTATCCGATTCTGACTGGCAATGATGTGATGATCGAGGCGCGGTATCACGGTGCGCGCGGGCAGGCTTTTACCGATGCGCCATCGGACTATTCCGGCACGCTTGGAGAGATTCTCGAGATGCCCTTTGCGACGGACGCGCACGCAAGGGGCCTGCTGATCGCCAGCATCAACGCCGTCATGGGTAGTCTGGGACTGTGCGACCGCATGGTACACTGCAAAGACGGCGGCCCGAAACGCTGCGGGCAGGCGGTCGCTGCATATGTGCGTGCGCATTACGGAAACCCGCGTATACTGATGATCGGGTATCAGCCGTCCATCATCGAAAACCTTACAAAAAATTGTACGCAGGTGCAGGCGCTGGATTTGAACGAGGACAATATCGGCCAGAGCCGCTTCGGTATTATCATTGGAAACGGCGGCAACGCGGACGTTCGTACCGCCGCAATACAACATGCGGATCTGATCCTGTGCACCGGCAGCACGGTCTGCAACGGCACTTTGACAGACTATTTGGACACTGGCACGGAAACGCTGTTTTACGGCACGACGCTGGCGGGCGTGGCGACGCTTTTGCATCTGCCGCGGCTTTGCTTTGCGGAGTAACGCCAAAGCTGCGAAGACGGCGGACGGCAAGCCCGCCGCATGAGGGAGACTATGGAACAACTGTTCATTAAAATACGCGACGCGCTTGCGCGGAATGAGAATCTGGTGCTGTGCAGCATCATTGCAAGTTCCGGCTCGACACCGCGCGGCAGCGGCGCAAAGATGGCTCTGTTTGCCGACGATTCCACTTATGGGACCGTCGGCGGCGGCGCCGTGGAGTACGAAAGCGTCAAACTCGCCAGGCAGGCGTTGGAGCGCCGTACGGCATTTTTGCACGGCTTCAACCTGACCAAAAACCAGACCGCCAATATCGGCATGATTTGCGGCGGACAGGTCACGGTCTACTTTCAGTTTTTTGCAGGCGGCAGCGAACAGGAGCTCGCTCTGTTCGATCATATCGTTCGACTCTATCACCGCCGCGTCAATGCATGGCTTATCACGAACATTACGGACGGCGGCGTGCGCGGCATGGGCGTGTACGAACAGGGCGCGGGGCTGCGCTACGCGCAGGATATTGCAGAAAGCGACGTTCTCCCGCTGCTGCAAAGCCGTGCCGTGCTGCAAATGGGAACGCCCGCGTATTATGCCGAACCGCTCACCCGCGCGGGTATGGTCTATGTGTTCGGCGGCGGGCATGTTTCGCAGGAACTTGTGCCGGTGATAGCGCGCATCGGCTTTTCTGTCGTTGTGTTCGAGGACCGCGCGGCGTTTGCCTCCACTGCGCTGTTCCCGACGGCGGTCGGCACGCTCGTGGGTGACTTTACGGATATCGGCGCGCACGTCTCCATTACGGCGGACGATTACGTGATCATCATGACGCGCGGCCATCAGGCGGATTTCGAGGTGCTCAACCAGGCGTTGCGCACGGATGCAAACTACATCGGTGTGATCGGCAGCCGTCACAAGGTCGCAGCGACCAACAAGCGATTGCTCGAGGCAGGTATCCCGGAGAGCGCGCTCGTCCGCATACACACGCCCATCGGTCTGGCTATCAGTGCGGAAACGCCCGCCGAGATCGCCATCAGCATCGCCGCCGAACTTGTACAGCACCGTGCGGCGCTTACGGAGAAAGTATGATGAACGAACCAAGACATATCCTGATTTGCGGCGATCGGGGCGTTGGCAAAAGCACGCTGATACAAAAGCTTCTTGCACGAAACACGCTTCCGGTATACGGCTTCCTGACTGAACGCCTCGCCGCTGACGAAACGGGGTTTCACCCCATTTATATACATCCGGCCGGGACCGGACGCCGGCGCCACGAGGAAAGAAATCAGATCGGCGCGTGCGATTCCAGGCGGCACAATGTGTCCATAGAAGCGTTCAACACCCTGGGCGCACGGTACCTTTTTGCGGCGCGGCCGGGCGGAATCATCGTCATGGACGAACTGGGCTTTATGGAGGCGCGGGCGGAAACGTTTGTCAATGCGGTCTTTGCCGCCCTCAACGGCGATATTCCGGTGATTGCCGCCGTGAAAGCGCGCTATGACGTGGCCTTTCTCAACGAGGTGCGCGCCCATCCAAACGCCTCCGTATCTACGATTACAAAAGAAGCCCGGGACGCGCTTTATCACGAGCTGCTGCCCGTTATGCTTCAATGGAATGCCGGGTCCGGGCGACAAGCGTCCGATATCAAAGGCTGTGATTGAGCGCCTTCAACCGCCCGGCCGTATGCCATCCTGAAATTGAAAAGCCGCCGGGAACGAAAACACGAACACCTGAAGGGGAAACGCCCGGCGCATGTGGACGTGGGACAGGTCTGCGGGATTTTGCGGTTCCGACAGCGGAAGCTTCGTGATCAGGGCAAACGGCTTATCCCCCCGCTGTCCGCCGGCGCGGCAGACCTCCCTAACGAAAAATCAGCTCCCCTCCCATCTGCCCCGCGGCCGTATAGAAAAAATTCAGCCGGTCAGTCAAAACAGCCCATGGCCAAAATTTATGCGGACGCGCGGCGCACCCCCTGCCATCTGCAATGCAGACATATGAAAAATCCTGCGTCAAAGCCACAATCAGCGCCGCCATTCAGGGTCCGGATCGCAAATCCGCGCCGCAGAACATCAGCCGTCACGGTGTTTGGCGGCCCGTTCTAAAGCTCCGGATATCGCCAGGAGAAGAGCAGGCGGCGCACACGGGGCAAGCGCCCTTTTATTTTCAGGGATAATTGCCTGACGCAGGCGACGGCTTCATTACGCTCTTGCTTCGTACAGATCTTACCGGAAAATTTTGCGCGCCGCGCCAGGTCCAGCAGCCATAACACGCGTGCCTGATCCAGCCAGGGAACCCGCTTGGAAATGGTATCCGCATAGGCCTCCGGCGTTTGCAGCGGCTGCGGAGGAGGAACTCCGGCAAACCGCAGCATGGACACGGCAAGCCCGCAGATGGCGAGCGCCGCCGCGTTCACATCCCGCTGGTAAAACTGCCGCCTGCGGCGCTTTTGAACCGCCCGCCGCCACAGAACCGGCGCAAGCGCAAGCCCTGCCGCCAGCAAGACAAAAAGCAGCATCCGCATGCGCTTTGCAGGGGCAAATTCTGCGCCTTCCGGGGCCGACGCCCCATCCGCGCCCATCGGCTCCGGCACGGGACTGTCGTCCGGCTGCGAAGGGGCCTCCGCCATTTCCGGCGTTACGGATGGTTCCGGCTGCGCGGAGGACGTCGTTTCCGGTGCAATCTCCGATATGGGCTCCGGCGTTGGCTCCGGGGTGGAGTCCGGCGTTGGGGAAGCGGTTCCGCCCCCCGCCTGTCCATCATCCGGCAGGGAGGAGTCGCCGTCGCCGGACGTGGGCGTCATTTCCACCGGAATCCATTCCAGCCGCACGGGGTCGTATACCTCCGCCCAGGCGTGCGCATGCGTATCCTCAATGGGAAAATACCCTTCGTCGTCGGCTTGTTTTTCATAATCCGAGCGGATGACGATATAGCCCTCCGCATAGCGGGCGGGAATTCCCAGCGCGCGCAAAAGAACGGTGGCCGTGGTGGCAAAATGCACGCAGTAGCCACGGCGGCTTTGGTTTAAAAAATAGGTGGCAAAATCCGCATCGGCCGGAATGCGCGGCGGCGCGTATGCATAGGCGCAGCGCCCGACCAGGAGGCCGCGCAGCTGCCGCAAGGTCCGCATCAGATTCAGCGCGCCGTCATGGGTTTGCAGCGAAAGCCCGTTTTCCCTGCAAAGCCGCTCCGCCGCCAGGCGCGTCTCCTCAGGCAGCGCGGTATAGTATTCAAAAACATAGTTCAGATAGGCCCGGGCGGCTCGTTGCACGCGCTGCGCATTTTCTCCCGGGGCTTCCTGCAGGCCCATCGCACCGCCCGCCGCGGAAAGGTATGCCTCCCTGATGTTTGAGATATCGGGCGCTTCGCCCGCAAACGGTACGTTGGCAAGCATCGCGTCGCAGGGCAGCGCCTCAACCGTGTAGCCTGAAATCCGCGCGCTTGACCCGGCCTGCAGGGCCGTATCCTGCGCATATGACGCTTTCTCAATCTCCTCCGCCCGCGAAATCAGGCCGTTTGGCGTCCATAGTGAAAACGGGGAGGCGGCAACGTTCTCTACGGAGAGCGTATAGGCGTCCCCCTGCCCGCCCGTTGCCGATACGGCCGCTGCATGCAGGTTCTGCGGCGCGAGCCCGGCAAACGCCTCCGCATGGCTCCGGTAGGCCGCATCGGGCACGCTTTCCCACCCGGCGGAGGTAAAGACCGTACCTGCAAACCCCCGCAGGTAAAGCGCGCGCTCCTCCGACGCCCGTACCTTTAAAGCGGTATCCCCCGTAAACCGGATTGCGGAAAGATTGCGCAGATTCCCATGGCTCAGGCCGTCGTTGCCGCGCCGCAGCATATCGCCCAGATCCAGTTCCAGCAGCTCCTGCCGCAGCGACTGGATTCCCTCCGGCCGCCGGTACCCCTGCTCGGGCAGCAGCAGGGAGGAAACGAATGCCGCAAGCACGATCAGCGGCAGCGCTGCAAGCGTTAGAAGGCGCTGTGCCGGGCGCTGCGCGGCGGGCGACACCGGCCGATAAACCCGGATGGCTCTCCCATTTGCATCTTCATCCGAGGGCGGCAGGCTTACGCTGCAGTAGAAGACATACAGCATCAGGTAGGAAGCTGTCAGGCAGAAGCAGGGAACAACCGCGGGCGCAAGCGCAAAAAACGGCGCCGGCAGCAGCAGCGTTATGGTGGAAAAAATAAGTCCGATTACGCTGCAGCGGCGGATGATGCAATACCCCGCGGGCAAAGCGGATAGATACAGCAGCCCCTGAACCGCCAGCGTCGCCCGGTCAAGCGCGGTCCCCCCGTCCGGCACAACGCGCATGCTTTTTAAAAACTCCGGCAATTGCAGCTTCATTGGCTGCAATGCCTGCTCAAGCAGGTCAAGCGCGCCTTGAAACAGCGCTTCCGCAT
>CAYUTA010000038.1:0-23692 GCA_964447605.1 uncultured Oscillospiraceae bacterium
GCCGCCCGTTGACCGCGTTGTAGCTGATGATGCCGTGCTGCCGCTGAATGGGTTCGTCGATGCTGATCCCATAGTCGTCAATCACACAGAATCCGATGATGAGGATGCTTACAAAGACAAGCGCGATGCCAACCCCCGCTATTGCTTTTTTGCCTGTGCGCATATCGAAGTCTCCTACCTGAATTAAACGGGGATCGGGCGGCCTGAGCGTCTGCCGCGACGCTCCCCGAACACCCGGGCTTGATCGGTGAATCGGGCATAATTGGTACAAAACAAACTTTTATGAGCCTATATGATAATTATTATAGCATACTTTTTTGTCGGACGGGTAGTTTTCGTATAATTCGGTTGAACATTTTATTAAAATGGGATAGAATAACCCTATTGAAATAGAAAGGTGGTTTCTATCATGGAAGAAGAACGGGATCTGGTTGTGTTTTCCGATGACGAGGGCAATGAATTCGAGCTGGAGGTCGTCGATTATTTCGACCACGAGGAGCAGGAGTACGCCATCCTGATCGATCCGAGCACATATGAAAACGAGGACGAAGAGGCGGAGGTCTACATCATGAAGGTGGTTGTCAACGGCGAGTATGAGGAGTTCCTGCCCGCCGATGAGGACCGGATGGACGCGCTTTCGGCCATTGTGGAAAAAATATTTGAGGAATGGGAGAATGCCGGGGACGCATGCGAGTGCGGCTGCGGTGAGGACGATTGTGAACACGAGCACGGCTGCGACTGTGGCTGTGGCGAAAGCGAGGGCGATGGCGGGCGTGCGCACGACCATGCCTGCGGCTGCGACAAGGCGTAGGCATCAGGCCGTCCGTATCCGGAGCCATCTGAACGCAGGCCATAACAGGGACTGTCCGCAGGGATTCGGCTGAATTCCTCCGGGCAGTCCTTTTGCCCGGAGGGGCCCCAAAAAATGCCGGAGGACCGGGTGCATATGTCCGCCTCTGGCCGGCAGACGGCGCGCCCGGCGAATCAGCTCCACGCAGGATTTGCATTCTTTCTCCAAGGTTGCTATAATCTTTGCCACAGGAGAAATACAAACGCGCATGAAAAAAATCCTTTCGGTCGGCTTTGCCACCATCGGTTCGCTGATATTGATTTTCGCCATCGTGTTCACGTCGATGGAGTTTATCATTAACGACGAGACGTTTATCAATAATGAGTTTACAAAGTTGGGCGTAAGTTCCAAAATGGGCATGTCCAACAACGACCTTGTGCGCTCCACCGTACGCCTGATCGATTATATGCAGGGCGATGTGGACAACATCGATATCGAGGTCGCCGTCAACGGCGAAAAGACGCAGATGTTCGCCCTTGAGCAGGAGGTTACGCACATGCGGGACGTGCGCGAAATCTATCTCGCCATCAAGGGCTATCGTGACGTAGGCGCGCTCGTCATGCTCGTGCTGTTTCTGTTTGCGGCGGTAATCCATTTCCGGAAAGCGCCGCAGATGCTTGCGCAGGGCTACCTTTCAGGCTCGTTCATCGCGCTGCTGTTTTTCGGCTTTCTCGGCACATGGGCGGCAATGGATTTTTCCAACTTCTGGACATTCTTTCACCAAATGCTGTTCTGGAATGATCTGTGGCTGTTTGACGCGTCCGAGAGCCGCATGATCAACATGCTGCCCGAGCAGATGTTTTCAGATATTGTAGGGCAGATTTTCCTGTATGCGGGGCTGGCCTTCGCCGTGCTGATCGGGCTGTCCATCTTCTGCCTGGCCGTATCTTCGGACGCTTATAAGCGCAGGCAGGCTGAGGCGCGCAAGCGCAAGAAAGCGCGGCAAGCGGCTTTGGAGGCGCACAAAAAGGCGCGTGCGCAAGCCAAGGCGGAGGCGGAAAAGGCAAAGCGCATCGCGGCCAAAAAGGCAAGGAAAGAAGCCGCCAAAAAACAGCGGGCCAGGCAGGAGGCGTCCGCGGCGAGGAAGCGCGCAAAAGCAAGGCGCGGCGCGGATAAGGGGGATACGCGGACACAGGCGCGGACCGTCACGGCAGACGGCGGCGCTTCAAAAGAACGAAATCCGGATGCGCCGTTTGACGACGGGACAGGCGTCAACCTTGCGGAAGGCGTTACACAGGCGCTTTCCGAGGGCTACGCCTCCGATTTTTTTCAGAGCGCGACCTATGCCGAGTATGCGGCCGGACAGCTTCACACGACAGCGGGCACAACAACCACGACGACGGGCGGCCTGTATCCGGAGGCGCCCAACGCCGACTTCTTTAAAAGCTATGCCGCGGCGCGCGGCGTAACGCAGCGGCCGTCCGAAAACGCCCTGCCCGAACAGCCGATTTTCCCCGGCGGGCGCAATACGCAGCCCGGGGGCGTCTACGACGGCGGGATGGACGCGGACGGCTACCGCGAGGTGTATTACGACGAGGCGGTCGCCGCCGGATCTCCGCGTGCGGCTGCGCAAACCGGGCGAAAGGGCGCGGTGAAAAAAGCGTCCGCCGGGAAAGCGGTCTCTAAAAAGCCGTCGGTAAAGAAGCCTGGGAAACGGGGCAATGTACAGGATAACACGGGATTTATGGACGACTGACCCGGACGCATCGGACGTGCGCCCGCTGAAGGATCCTGTGTCGTCGCATGGGCGGCGCGTCCATGCGCGCGTTTGTTGGAGGCGCATTGGAAAGACAAGAACAGTATGAGCAAGCTCTATTTTGAAACGGCAGGCCGCACTCTGGCGGCGCTTATGGCAAAGCGGTCCGCAACGGTGCTGGCCATCGAGACCTCGTGCGACGAAACCGCGGCCGCTGTGGTGCGGGACGGTCGCGCCGTGCTTTCCAACGCCGTACATACGCAGATTCCGCTGCACGCGCCCTATGGCGGCGTTGTGCCGGAAATTGCCTCGCGCAACCATGTGGAAATGATTGGCCCCGTGGTGGAGCGCGCGCTGGCAGACGCGGCGCTGTCGCTTGCAGGCATCGATGCGGTGGCCGTTACGTATGGGCCGGGGCTGGTCGGCGCGTTGCTGGTGGGGCTGAGTTATGCAAAGGGACTGGCGTTCTCCGCGGAACTGCCGTTGGTGGGCGTAAACCACATTGCTTCGCATATTGCGGCCAATTATCTGAGCAGCCCAGAGCTTGCGCCGCCATTCACCTGCCTCGTCGCCTCCGGCGGGCACAGCCATATCATCCGCGTAGAGGACTACGACCGCTATGCGCTTATCGGCCGCACGCGCGACGATGCGGCGGGCGAGGCGTTTGACAAGGTTGCCCGCGTGTTGGGGCTGGGTTACCCAGGCGGCCCGAATCTGGAAAAGCTTGCGGCAGGCGGCGACCCGTTTGCCGTGCGGTTCCACTCCGCATTCAACGAGGGCGCAGGCTACGACTTCAGCTTTTCCGGCATCAAGACGGCCGTTGTCAACCATATGCATTCCGCCCGGCAGCGCGGCGAAGCGGTCAATGAGGCCGACGTTGCGGCGTCCTTTCAGGCTACGGTGGTGGAGGCGCTCGCAGGCAAGGCCGTGCGCGCCGCGCTCGAGCAGGCCGAGCGGGGCGACTGTCCGCCCGTGCTTGCGCTGGCCGGCGGCGTTTCGGCCAACCGCGCGCTGCGCCAGGCGCTTCAAACGCGCTGCGGCAAAAACGGCATCCGGTTTTATTGCCCCGACGTTTGTTACTGTACGGACAATGCGGCAATGGTCGGCAGCGCGGCGTATTACCGGCTCATGGCCGGACGCATCGACCCGCTCGGCCTGAACGCCGTGCCGAATCTTTCCATCGTACAGGAACAGGCGCAGGCTGATTGAACGAAAAAAATCAGAGCCGGGGAAAAATGCCAAGGGCTGCCCTGAACCAGCCGTTGCAGCCGGTTGCGCATACGCGTGAATTCATGTATGATAGGCACATGATTCAAAATATTGTGTTCGATATGGGCAACGTGCTGCTTGGATTCGACGCGGCGTATATCGCGTCGCAGTTTGCCGCGGACGAAACCGTGCGCGACCTGCTGCTTTCTTCCATTTTTCGCGCGCCGGAATGGGCGTTGATGGACGCGGGCGCGCTAACCGAGGAGGACATGCTCCGCCTGATTCCAGAGCGTCTGCCGCAGGAGCTTGTGCAGACGGGCCTTGCCGCCTATTCCGGCTGGCACCTGCATAACCGTCGCATCCCGGAGGCCGAGACGCTGGTCAACGACCTGAAGGCCGCCGGTTACCGGCTGTACCTGTTGAGCAACGCCTCGCCGCGCTGGACTGTATACTGGCGCGACTATCCGGCCATAGCGGCGCTCGACGGGCACGTTGTGTCCGCGTTTGTCGGCGCTGTCAAGCCGGACCCGGCCATCTACCGCATCCTGTTCGACTCCTATGGCCTTGATCCGGCGGAATGCTTCTTTGTCGACGATGTGCCCGCCAACATTGCGGGCGGCCGCGCGCTCGGCATGGATGGATTCGTGCTCGACCGGTTTCAGTATGACAAACTGCGCGTCGCCCTGCGCGAAAAGGGCGTGCGGATATAGGCCGCCCGGCGTTATTCGCGCGGCAGCCAGCTTTGCCCTGCATGGAGGCTTCCAATGGGCGGTCTGCGGCTGCGGCCCTTTTTAGAAGGCGATGTTCCGCTGTTTCGGGCAAGGCTCTATGAAGCGCATGTGGCAGGATGGTATGAGCGCCCCGCAGACTGGCTGACGGAGGTGCAAAACCGGCATGGCGAATTTTGCCGGATTCATCCTTTTATTGCCGAACTCGACGGCGCGCCATTGGTTTTGGCCGGTATTATCTTTACAGAGACAGCGGCGGGACCTGGCGGGGCGAGACGGAAATTGTCGGCACTTACAGCATCGATTATCTTGTCGGCGAGCGCAAAGATCTCGGCATGGGGCTGGGAAAAGCGCTTGTAACAGCGCTTTTGAACGGGATACGAATGGAACGCCCGGCGCGTAATTGTGCAGCCTGATCCGGAGAACGCGGCCTCCCGCGGCCACGCTGCTTTCGGCCGGCTTCCGCCATGACGCGTCAAACGGCGTCTATCTGCTTAATTTATAAAGCGGCCGTTCGCGCCGGGCGCAGGGACCCGCCGCTCGCGGCGTACCAGACCGACCGTATACAGGATCAGCCCGGCAAGGATGAAGGAGAATGCAACGATTTTGTCGCCCGTAAACGATTCGCCCAGAAAGCATGCGCCGGTCAGCGCAATCAGCGTTGGGCAGACAAACTGCAAAAGCCCCATCGTCGAGAGCGGCAGGTCGTTGACGCCCTTTGCAAACAGCATCAGCGGCACGGCCGTAACCGGGCCGGACACAAGCAAAAGCAGCGCGATTTTCAGCGTCATTGCGGAAAACGAGGCCTGCCCCGCGGGGGAGACGAGCATGTAAAGCAACGCAAACGGCGCGACGATGAGCGTTTTTACCGTGATGCCCAAAACCGCGTTGATGTGAACCAGCTTCTTGATTGCGCCATACGCGGCAAACAGCCCGCCGACCGTAAGCGCGATATACGGGACCGCGCCATAGCTGAGTGCGGAGATCGCCACGCCGAGCGCCGCAACGCCGATAGCGGCATATTCCAGCGCGCCGCACCGCTCATGGAACAGAATCAGACCCAGCGCAAACGACATCAGCGGATTGAGGTAATAGCCCAGGCTTGCGTCGAGCACATGCCCGCAGTTGACCGCCCAGATGTATACGCCCCAGTTGGCCGTGACCACGATGGCGGCGGGAACGAGTTTTTTCATCAGGCGCCGATCGCGCAGCGACCGCAAAATTTCCGGCAGGCGCTTCTGCACGGCCAGCACGAGCACGCCGAACACCGCCGACCACAGCACCCGGTTGCACAGGATTACAATGGGATCGACCGCGTCGATCCCATGCCAGTACAGCGGCAGGATGCCCCAGAGGCTATAAGCGCCCAGCCCAATCCAAAGACTTTTCCGATTCATGCTACACCCTCCGTCCCCCTGCGCGGCAGGCCTGTTTTCCCAGCCGCCTGCGGCGCTTTGAGGCCGCTAAAAAACGCCCCTCTGCCCGCTCAACCTGGTTGCCATATGAAACAACCTTCTTATCCGAGCGGGACATATTTCCACAGCGGCCTGCCCGCGTCCGTCAGATCGCGCCAGAGGATAAGTCCCTCGCCCGCCGCCGCAAGCTGCGCGCTGCTGCCGGCGGCGCTGAGCACATAGGTGCGGCCGTCCTCTATCGTGCAGGCAAACACCGTCTCGTCCCGGCTGTACACCAGGCAGCCGGGCGCAATGGCAAAGTCCACCACGCCTCGCGCGATGCGGACGGCGTCCCCGTCCCCCGCCAGATACAGGTCGCTGTCGCCGCCGCGGTTTCCGGTCAGCCAGGCGGCCATTTCACCGCTTGCCTGCGGGTTATGGACGTACGTGCCGGG
Source organism: uncultured Oscillospiraceae bacterium (assembly GCA_964447605.1). Taxonomy (GTDB): domain Bacteria; phylum Bacillota; class Clostridia; order Christensenellales; family CAG-138; genus CAYUTA01. The sequence continues at coordinate 6,333 of CAYUTA010000038.1, forward strand.
CGCATACCCGGAGATAGCGCCGTCGGACAGCCTGACCGTACGGACGACGCTCAACCCGCCGTCGTCGGCATCGGCAAAATACACCTTGCCGCCTTCGATGAACGGCGCGCTTGAAGCATAGGCCGGGTCGGTAAACACAGCCAACGCCACGTTCTTGCCCGTGGAAAGATTCCATACGCATAGCCTTGCCGCATCCGCAGAAACGCGCTCGGAAAACGCCAGATACGGCGACTCCAGATAGAGCTTCGGCACGCCGGACGCGACCGCGCACACCGCATTGCTCTCGCCGGTCTGCTTATTCAGCGCGCGCACCGTACCGCCGCCGTCCGCCTTTGCGTCAAGGTAGACGGCGTACGCTTCGTCCTCGCAGGGATTCCGCACAGCGTCATGCTCGCGCGCGACGGCAAGCTCCGTCGCCGCGCCCGTAGCGGGGTCGACGCGCAGCAGTCTGGTCAAATGCGCCGTGTCCGGCCCCGCCGCAAACAGGATTTCATTGCCAAAGACAAACGGGTCGGCCAGCGCCTCCACGCCCTCTGCGGCGGCAAGCAATACGGTTTGCGGCACGGCGCTTTGCAGCGATTCCGCCGCCGATCTGCTAAAATCATGGCCGGCGTCCGCAGGCCGCGCGGTTTGCCGCGCCGCGGGCGCGCGCGCGGCGGCATCCGAATCAGGCCGGTTCCTGTACGCGGGGATCAGCACAAATACAATAAGCAGCACAAGCGCCGCACAGCCAAGCAGCGCCAGCGCCGCCCTGACCACGGGCCAGCACCGTGTTTCGTTGAGGTGCATCCGCCGACGGTGGGGCGAATATTTCAGGTTTTGATAACCACGCTTCATGCTCTTGATTTTAACCCAAGCGGAGGCATGGGTCAAGCGCCGCGCAGGCCGGCGGAGAACGCGCCTTGCGCCGCGTGAAACGGAGGCTTTGCAGCGCGTAAAAATATGTTATACTGGTTATTATGGAAAATCTGCTTTCCGAAAATCTCGTGAAAAACGCTCCGCTTGCCGACCGCATGCGGCCGCGCACGCTCGACGAGTTCGTCGGCCAGCGCCATATCGTTGGCGAGGGCAAGCTGCTGCGCCGCGCAATCGAAAGCGACCGGCTGCAGTCCTCCATCTTTTTCGGCCCGCCGGGCACGGGCAAGACCACGCTTGCAGCCGTCGTGGCCGCGGCGACCGGCGGCGCGTTTGCCAAGCTCAACGCCGTAACCGCGGGCGTGAAAGAGTTGCGCGAACTGGTTGGACAGGCCGAACAGAGACTCCAGTTATACGGCCAGCCCACCTATTTGCTGCTGGACGAATGCCACCGCTGGAGCAGGACGCAGAGCGATTCGCTGCTGCCCGCGCTCGAAAAGGGGACGGTGCGCTTCATCGGATCAACGACCGAAAACCCCATGATCGCCATGACCAGCGCCATCGTGTCGCGCTGCCGTGTGTTTCAATTTTACCCGCTGACCGCGGAGGATGTGGAAACCGCGGTGCTGCGCGCGCTGTGTGACGAGGAGCGTGGCTTCGGTAAGCTCGCCGTCACGCTTGACGACGACGCGCTGCACACCATATCCGCCATCGCCAATGGCGACTGCCGCAATGCGCTCAACGCGCTCGAGCTGGCCGTTCTGACCACGCCCGCGGATGAGACGGGGCGGATTCACGTTACGCGCGGGATTGCGGCCGAGTCCAGCCAGCGCAAGGTGATCAAGTGCGACGAGCAGTTGTTTTACGATATGCTTTCGGCCTTTTGCAAAAGCCTGCGCGGCGGCGACAGCGACGCGGCGCTTGCCTGGTTTGCGCGGCTGGTCTACGCGGGCGTGGACCCGCGCATCATCGCGCGCAGGCTCATCGCGCATGCCAGCGAGGACGTGGGGCTGGCCAATCCGCAGGCGATGGTGCAGGCCGTGACCGCCGCCACCGCGCTTGAGCACATCGGCATGCCGGAGGCCGCGCTTTCCCTGACGCAGGCGATCGTCTTCATCTGCGAATCGCCCAAGTCCAACAGCGTGGTCTGCGCCAAGGACGCAGCGCTATGCGACGCGGAGCACAGCTTTGACGAGCCCGTTCCTGTCTATCTGCGCGACACGGCTTATGCCGGCGCAAAGAAGCTCGGCCATGGAATCGGGTACCGGTATCCGCACGATTATCCCGGCCACTGGGTCGCGCAGGAATACATGCCTCCGTCTCTGAGGGGACGGCGCTACTATGAGCCCTCCGACCAGGGCCAGGAGGCGAAAATCAGGGAGAATCACGAGCGGCGCGACCGGCTGCGCAAGGGCGTGCCGGATCAATAAAGAACACGCCCGGCAACGGGGCCGGGCAACGTATACATGCGCACAGGGAGGAACGACACAAATGGAGGAACGACAGGCGCAGCGGCAAATAAAGCCGCGCGCGGAAAAGCTGAAAGCCTTTTTGGCACGCAAGAACATCCGTATTTCAGCTAAAGTGTATTTTGTCGACGCAATGGGCAGCATGGCCTACGGCCTGTTTGCCACGCTGCTGATCGGCACGATTTTTGCCACGCTTGGCGAACGGCTCGGCGTGCCGGTGCTCGTACAGATCGCCGACTTTTGTAAAGCCGCGACGGGCCCCGCGCTCGGGCTTGCCATAGCCTATACGCTCAAAGCGCCCATGCTGGCGCTGCTTTCCGCCGCGGCGGTGGGGTATGCGGGCAACGCGCTCGGGGGGCCGGTCGGCGCGCTGCTGGCGAGCATCGTCGGCGTGGAATTCGGCAAGCTTGTCAGCGGAGAAACGCGGGTGGACATCATCGTTACCCCGGCGGCAACCATCCTGACCGGCTCGCTGATCGCCATCTTCATCGGCCCCGGCGTGTCGGCGCTGATGAACGGGCTGGGCGCGCTCATCATGCGCGCCACCGAGTTGCAGCCGGTGTTGATGGGAATCGTCGTATCGGTTGTTGTGGGCATGGTGCTCACGCTGCCGATTTCAAGCGCGGCGCTCTGCGTAATGCTCAATCTGTCCGGCCTCGCGGCGGGCGCGGCCACGGCGGGTTGCTGTGCGCAGATGATCGGCTTTGCCGTCATGAGCTTTTCCGAGAATCGCTGGGGCGGCCTGCTCGCGCAGGGGCTCGGCACGTCCATGCTGCAAATGGGAAATATCGTAAAAAACCCACGGATCTGGATACCGCCTACGCTGGCCGCGGCCGTCACCGGGCCGATTGCTTCCGCCGGGTTTGGACTCAGCTCCATCCCGACCGCGGCGGGCATGGGCACCTGCGGGCTGGTCGGGCCCATCGGCGTGCTCACGGCCATGCAGCCTGCGGCAGCCGTATGGCTGGGCATCGCGCTTATATGCTTTCTTCTGCCCGGCGTGCTGACCTGGTTGATCGCGCTGCCGCTGAAAAAATGGGGATGGATCAAGCCGGGCGATCTCAAGCTGGGGGCATAGGATCATGCCTGCCTCCCCGGGCCGTCAAAAAACCGGGGTTTTTAACGGGCGCGCCGCAGCAAGCGCGGATTTTCCTGCGGCAGCACGCCTCGAACGGACGCGCCGTGACAACCGCCGTCCCCCCGGTTTATCCGACAGGGGCTTGTTGTGGCAGGGAAACGCTAAACGGTCTGCCGCAGTTTTTTGCAGGCAACGCGTCATTTTCGCCGTGCTTGACAAAAAAATGCAGGATTTCCTGCACAACCCGTTCCAGGATTGACAAGATAAGCTTTTTTACCCCACCGCGCGCTTGCGCATCCCTTCCATCCGGGCGCTGTTCCGCGCACGTGCCCCGCCGTCCCGCTCCATTCCCCCAATTTGCCGGCGGGAACCGCTGTGGCGGGATTTTTGCATGCGGCGTCATTTCGGCCGCGCATGTCGCTGTAAACGACGGATTTTACAATGCGTCCTGCATTTTTTGAACCTCCGATTGACGGACCGGAAGAAATGCTTTCATCGTGGGCAAGGACGGCGCGCGTGTCCGCCGCCCGGGAGCCCTCGGGGCGAGAAGCAAAGCCTGCAACCCTAAAAAAGGCCATGGGAGCGTTCGGAGGGCCGCCGCCTTCCGGAGGTTCGTTCCGGCTCCGCCGGGAAGCTTTGCCGGCGGAACGGACCGGGCACACGTTGAAGCGCGCTTTTCACGCAAGAAATCGATGCAAAAAAATCCAAGCCGCATGCAAATGCAATCTCCAGCAGACCTTTGGTGGTATCGCGCAGGAGCATCTTGCTTGCCTCCACACGCGTTTTGTTGATGAAAGCGGAGATGGTATAGCCGGTCTCCTGCCGAAAGACGCTGCTGAGGTACGGCTTTGAAAGGCAGACCTTGTTGGCGATCGCCGCTTGGAGCGGTAGTTTTTCCGAATGCAGTCCATCGCCCTATAGACGATATTGACGTGCTTGCTGGAGGTATCGCCGAATGAGACGGACACGAACTGCCGCACGATCCCGGACAGCCATTTGCTCAGCTCATCGATTGTTGAGAACCGGTCGATCTCCCGGACATGTTCGGCGCTGAAGCGGAAAATCTGGCCGACGCCGGCGCCTGCGGAGATCAGCGCGCGGGAAATGACGACGATCAGTTCGAGTGCGCGCCTTGATGTCGGTCAGGCCGCCCATGTGGTAAAAACAGATGTGGCCGAGCAGCCGGTTCAAAAGATCCTGCGAGCCCTCGCGGTCGTGGCTTGCGATCAGCTGAGAAGGCTGATTTTCTGAATTGAGAATATAGACGTAGTGATCATCGGCCTCCGCGTATTTTGCGCGCACGTCATAGATTGTGTTCAAAAACTGCTGTTGGTCGTATTCGCAGGCCCCGGATGCATGGGCATAGACAATGCCTCTTGCTGCCGCTTTCGTAATTTTGGCCAGCTGGTTGACTTGCAGGGGACTCATCTTTACCACGGATTCCAACTCGTTGCGCATGTCCTCATGCAGCAGATACCATGTGGAATCCTGCACGCGCCGCGCATAATGATCGACCCCGCAATGAGACCGCAGGAGCGTCCCCCTCGAAATCCCGCAGCGCCGCCACGAATAATCAGCGCCATGGGGCAGTAGCAAACGAGAGAGCCCCCCAACGATAAGCCTCGTTGAGACCGTATAAATGCGTGCGCATCCCGTCCTTTTGCGCGTGGGGACAGACGCTGCAAAAGCGGTTCGTGGGCGCATCATCGGAAAAGCGATATCCCTCGGACAGCGAGATGGACATGTACGGCACGTTGGTGACGCCCTGCAATTCCTGGCGTGTTTCAACACATTTTTGGAACATAACGCGAACACCTCAATGGAAGGTTGGGGCGGAGCGTTTGCGCGCAGGCGATGAAATCGAGGAAACGCGGCCTGTGCGCTGCCTCGACGGCCATCATGGCCTCAAAATCAGAGGAGGCGGACAACGTTCCCACGCTCTGCACGGGCACGCCGCGCCGGCATTCCCGCGTGGCCGTTTCCAGCGCCGCAACGTCGCCGCAGCGGTTCTGCTCGCACATCGCGCGTACCTTGAGGAAATAGTTCGGGTTGGCGGGCTCCAGCGCGCACGCCTCGGAAAACCCGAGCGACAGCGCCAAATCAAGCAGCGTCCGCGTGGTTTCGTCCCGCGTCACCCTACGCCCCCTCTTTGAATGACATTTGCTCAATGAACTGCTCGGTGAAAACGGGATCCTCCGCAAGCGGCAGCGTTTCGGCTCCGGCGGCAAGCGCAGCGCAGACGGCGAGCGCATCCCGGTCGAGAAGCAGGCGCACCGCGCCCATCCCGGCGGCGTTACCGACAGGGTGAATCTTTCCGCGCGTCCATGGCGGGAGCAAACCGACGGCGAGCGCGCTTTCAATATGCAGCCGGCTGCCGAAACCGCCGGCCAGATACAGCGCATCGACGCTTCCCGCCGCGCCGCCGCGCCGAACCAACGTTTCAATGCCCGCGCGAATGGCGGCTTTGGCGAGCTGCAACGCGCGGACGTCCTTTTGTGTGAACCACACTTCGTCCGTCAGCCGGCGGACAGACCGCCCATCCACCGCATCGCGGCAGTCGAGGAAGCCGGATTCGTCCACGTCCCCGTTCTGCAGCAGGCAGGCCAAAAGATCCAGCGCACCGGAGCCGCAGAGCGAAGCGGCACGGCCATCCCCGATGACATGGAAGCCCAGCCCGTCCGGCTCCCGCCAAACTGCGTCCACCGCGCCGCGGACGGCGCAGCCGCCTTTCTCAATGCCCGCGCCCTCAAAGGCCGGACCGGCGGCCGTGGAACAGCATAACAGGCGGGAACCACTCTTAAAAACGAGCTCTCCGTTTGTGCCGATGTCGGCAAGCATGGCGATCCCGTCCGCTTCCGGCAGGCCGGAGGCGAGGATGGCGCAGCTGATGTCCGCCCCGACATAGGCGGAGATGCAGCGCGGCAGGTAGATGCGGCAGTCAAACCGCCAGCCATCAAACAACCCTGCGGCAGGCTGAAACCGACCGAATAGCTCGCCCGCAGCAAAGGGATAGCGGGCGAGCTGGCCAATATCGTATCCGCACAGAAAATACAGCATTGCGGTATTACCGGTCAGCACGGCGGCGTCGATATCGGCGGGTGAATGTCCGCTCGATCGGCAGAGCGCGGCTGCAAGGCCGGAGATGCAGCCCCGTATGGCATCCGTGAGCGCGCCTGCGCTGCCGCCCAGCGCGTGTTCAAAGCGCGTGATGACGTCTGCCCCGAACGCGCGCTGTGGGTTTTCCCGCAGGGCTGCGCCAAGCGGCTTGCCGTCCATGAGATCAAACAGATACGCGGCGACCGTAGTCGTGCCGATGTCCACCGCGAGGCCGAGCCGCTCGCCCCATGGCCGGAGCGCTCGCGCCGCGCCCGCGCCGTACAGCTCGCCGGACATATCCCGCGCCGCATCCAGGCGAATAAAGGCGTCCGGCCCGGTCACGGTGGCCGCGCAGGCGAGCCGGACACCGGCGGCCAGTTCCGCGTCGGTGAGGAGCGCCTGTTCCGTCTTGGCGGGCGCGGACACGTTGCCCGCGAGAAAGACGCGACATTTACCGCATTTGCCCCGCCCTCCGCACGGCGCTTCCAGATAGAAGCCCGCTTCATGGAGCAGCGCCGCAACGCCAACGGGACTGCCGTCCCACGCGCGCTCATATCTCGTTTGACCGTCCTGCAAAATCTGAATCACGCCGCCGTGTTCCCCTCTTTTTTGTCAGAATAGCATTCGGTTTCGGTGCCTGTCAAGCGAATGAACCCGGCTTTCGGGCCTACAGACCCGTTTTTTGCACAACTTATTTCAAGCTCAAAAAATAGCGCCGCCTTTTTGTCGTTCTGTTCAGGAAACGAAATCTGTGCGCGTGGTATAAAAATGACGGGGACATATCCAAACGCAAGTCGCACAACAGGAGAAGAGAAATGGCGCAGATCAACATGAGGGCATGGGTACGGGAGACGATGGCGGCGGGAATGGAGGCCGTCGCCGCACGCGTGCCGACCGCTCCGCCATGTCCATGATGGACCTTTCTGTGGAGGCGGATGACGCGCGGCTTCCGACAAAGGAACCGCGGGAGTATGTGATTCCGACCGTTTCGCAATTCCAAGCGATCATGCAGGATTTGCAAACGGCGGATTGCTATCTTGTAATTTTGACCTGCGCGCTGCTTGGTTGCCGCATCGGCGAGGCGCTTGGCCTGTATTGGGAGGATATCGACTTTACGAAGGGTACCATTTCATTCAAGCGTGCTTATATTTTGAATGCCATTTCGAAGAAACCGGGCGTTGGCGAACGGAAAATTTCCAACGGGCGGCGCACGGTGCAGAAAATTATGTGCCAGCCGCAAAAACAACAGGTTGTTCATAAAAAGCGTGATAGGGGCATGGGGCGGCAACTTTTTTATATACTCCCCAAAATTAAGGATAATGGCAAAAACGCGTTATGAGTAAGGAGAACCATATGATGTGGATTTAAGGTCGAAAAAACCTTAGTGTCTAGCTGAAAACTGTCGGTAAAGGAGAGAATTTTTTGCGAGTGTAAGACATCCCCGACCTACGCCGGGGATGTCATTTCTTAATTTTTATACTTTACCACTACTCCAGAAAAATACTTCCTGTAACAACTCTTTTGGCGAAGCAATTCCACCTTCAATCATCTTGTCCATTTTTTCATCCCATCGCCGGGTCGCGTCGTTTCCTTCCATTTTACCAAACACATCTTCCAGCTTGTCATCACATTCCAGCACATAGATAAACTGGTTGCCGTTACGGAATATGGAATAATTCTTTATACCCGCTTTTCTGTGCGCTTCCAAAATCTCAGGCCATGGTTCCAGATGATACTTTGTGTATTCGTCGGCGCATTCCGGTTTAATCTGCCATGTCCAAACATATTTGCTCGTCAGTTAAAACAGCTTTGTCTCGATGCCGAGCATGTCGTTTGCCATTTGTATTTTTTTACTCTGGTCGCCATAAGAAAGTGCCCAATGCCTGCCCTGATAGTTTTCCACGATCTCTTTGATGTCACCTTCCACATCCAGCTCCATTTGAGTGCGGCAAGTAGAAAAAGCTGTGTTTCGAACAATATTTCCTTTGATTACAATCATCTTGTTCATTTTGTCGTGGGAAATGCCCGTCACTGTAACCGGTCCTTCTTCCTTGATGATCTGCAGGCCGCAGGGAAGCTCCGGAATTTCATAATACGAATAGATATTAAAATCGTCCCTTTGGCTGCTGTCAAAGGAATGTAGCCGCGGAGAGGTACAGTGCGATACAAACAGCTTGTTATCTTCCGGGAAATGGTACGGGTTGAGCATAAACACCGGGCTGTTTGTCGCAAATGTTGAAATCATCATGTTGAGCAGCGTCGTCACATCGGCTTCACAGGCGGAAACAATGCCTGCGTCGTTTAATTTCGATAGAGAATAGCAGGAAGTCGTCTTGCACTCATTATGCACAATCGACCACAGGCAGTTCACCGTGAATACATTCGCTCCAGCTTCCTCGATCAACTCTTGGAAGACATGATACATCTTTTCCGCTTTTGTGGTGTCATAACCTTCGGGCGTACGGTTTTCCTTCAGCTCCTTGTCGAGAACGTTTTTGTCAAACGGCTTGTCCCAGTTTTTGTAGAGTTCAAGGAATTTATCAGAGCTGATGTGCTTCCACTTGATGCCAAACTTTTCCTGCATGGCGCGTACCATCTCGTATCCCCAGTTCCAAGAATGGAACGGCTCGTACATAGGCTCGCCGATGCAGAGCGCCGTAGAATTGTTGATCTTGTATTTGACCTGCAGCGCGGAAAGGATATCTTTAAGGTTTTCCAGGTTTTTGCTTACAAATACGTTGCTTTTCATGCCAAGGTATTCGTCAATTTTGCGAAAGTCGCGGACGAAATAGGGGAAGAACACCGACCCGTAAGACCAGATTTCCTCATAGGGCAGGATGGAGAACACAACCGGCCTGTTCTTTGAATAAAGGGCGGCGAACACAACGTCAAACGCGGCAAACAGTGAATCGTCCTTGTTGCCAAACGGAACCGCGACATAGGCGTCCGCTTCTTTGATGTCGATCATTTCGTTTTCTGATTTTACATGTTCAAAGAAGATATCCGCATCCGCAGGCAGTGCGCCGGTGATACGTTCTTTAATCTTGCCCATCAGGGCGTCGTCTACCGGCTGATCCCATTTTGTGCAATCGGCAAGATTCAAATCTGTGCCTGCTCTTAAGGCTTTCTGCGTGTGAGTGATTTTGTTTCCAATGATAATACAGCCAATGGTCATGTTTTTCATATTCACTTTTCTCCTATAATTTGATTCTTGCAGGAATTCCCCACGACACTTTTATTATAAGAAAATAATAGAAAAAAACACTGGGGGAAACGATTTTAGAACTAGGCATTCCTATTTTCGAACCATGCTGCGATATTCGCCAGGGCGGCATCCACTTGTTTTTTGGAAAACAGTATAAAAATGTTTCAGGTCGGAATACCCTACCCTTGCGGCAATTTCATCAATCGTAAAAACTGTTTTCTCCAACAGTCTTTTTGCGGCGTCTACACGAATCTGCTGCAGCATCTGGATGATAGGATATCCTGTTTCCTCGCGGAAAATCCGGCTAAAGTAGCTTGCGGAAAGGTAATTTCTTTCCGCAAGTTGTCCGCAGGTGATATTACTTTGATAGTTTTGTTCCATAAAGGCCAGCGTATTTTTTACCACCAGTTTCCTGAAAAGAGACTGACTCTGGTTTTGGCTTTTATCGCTGCGATACAAACGAAAAACCAAAATCAAAAGCTTTGTCAAATCGGCACGTATCATTTGCATGAAACCTTTGCTTTTTTGTTCGTATTCTTTGTAGATTTCATCTAGCAACACTTTTATTTCGCGTGTGTTGGGGTTTGTTAGCCTAATATATTCTTTGGGCTCCTCGGATTGTTTCAGCGAGTGAAACAGATACCGGGAAGCTACATCGGCAAAATCCTGATTAGTGGAAAAAAAGCCGTTGATCAAAGAAGACTGGAAAATACAGTTGTAGACAGTGATTGGAAAGCACTTGTCCGAGGTCAGTTCATGGGAGATATTCGGATTTAATATAAACAAATCCCCTTTTTCGATATGATAGGATTGTCCGTTTACCGAATGTGTACCTTTACCCTCCATCACAAACCCCATTTCAATAAAATCATGGGTGTGGACAGCGCGATGCCCCTCAACAACAGCCTTATGGATGTTAATATCGTTCTCATTATGTAATTGGATTTCGGATGCGCTGGTTTTTCTTCGAGGGAAACGACTCGGTGTGACGCATCGAACTTTACGACGCCGAACGCGCGTGCATCCTTGACAGGGTAGCCGAATACAGTCGCGCCGGACGGTTTTTTGCATCGCTTTCGTCAGGACGGATGAAAGAATCCTGACCGTAAAACACATTATCGCCGAGGATCAGACAAACGCTGTCGGTTCCAATGAATTCTTCGCCCAGGATGAAAGCGTCTGCCGTGTATTCTGAACACAGTATTGAAAATGAACGCCAAGCCTGCTCCCGTCACCCGGCAGCCGCTCGTACACCGGCGTATCCTCAGGCGTGCTGATGATCAGTAGTCTCGAATCCCTGCCAGTAACAGTACGGAGAGCGGGTAATAAATGAACGGTTTGTCATAGATCGGCAATAGCTGTTTGCTGACGGCTTTGGTAAGCGGATCTAGCCGCGTTCCCTTTCCGCCTGTCAGTATAATGCCCTTCATTCGCGTTACGACTCCCGTATTTGTCGATTAACCCTTGACCGCACCTGCGGTCATGCCTTCGACAAAGTATTTCTGTACCAGTGCAAAGAGAATGATGACCGGTATCGTTGTGATCGTGCCCAACGCCATGATAATGCCCCAGTCGATATGCGTTGAGCTAATGTAGTTGGCTAAACCTACGGTCAGAGTTTTCATGCTTTCCTTGCTGATGAGCACGCTCGACAGAAGGAATTCGTTCCATGACATGATGAACGCCATGATACCCGTACTCAGTACGCCTGAAACACACAGCGGCAAGTCGATCCGTGTAAATACCTGTATTTCGCTTGCACCGTCCATCAGTGCTGCTTCGTCAATCTCCTTAGGCAGCTTCTTAAAGAAGGATACAAGCAACCAGACAGAGAATGGCAACGTGACCGTCAGGTGTGCCACGATTACGCCGACATGGCTGCCCGAAAGACCGAGCGTATTCATGATGCGATACATCGGTAACATGAGCATGATCGGAGGGACACAGTACGCCGCCAGAACGCTGATTAAAATGACCTTGCGTCCCTTAAAACTGAACCGTGTCAAGCTATAGGCGGTCAAGGTGCCGACCAACATATCAACAACCATAACGACCGATGCAATCAAAAGGCTGTTCAGAAAATAATGAATGACGTTCTCGTTACTGAATGCCTGAATATACCATTCAAGGCTCCAGTTTTCCGGCATGATTTTTGGTGGGATCGTAAACAACTCGACGCCCGGCTTAAAGGAACTCAGCGCCATCCACGCGAGCGGAAAGCCGACAAGGATAATCAGAACGATCACCAAAATGCAGACGATAATACCCGTCAGCAGTTTCGCTCTTTTTACGCTTTTTGTTTTCTTTGCGTTACCCGACATGTTCTTTTTCTCCTTTCGTCAGTCTTTCGTCACGCCGGATTTCGTCACATAGAAAATGATGCAAACAAACATCAGTACTCCCAGAACCATCGAGATGGCAGAAGCGTATCCGATCTGGTAGGAACCGAATGAGGCCTGATAGATCAGAATCGGAAGATGCGTGGTGGAACCCGCCGGGCCGCCGCCGGTCACCATGAAGATCAGGTCATAGTAGGTAGCCGTCCATATCGTACGCAACACCGCAAGAACGATCGTCGTGTGCTTCAACTGCGGCAGCGTCATGTGAATGAATGTCTGCCACCTGTTCGCGCCGTCTACGGTCGCGGCTTCATACATCTGCGGGTCGATACCCTTGAGCGCTGCCCAATAGATGAGCATGGGGAATGGATATGACCGCCATACATTGAGTATCACGACAACCCACATGGAAGGGCCTTCCATCGCCAGCAAGGACTGCCGTGCCTCAATCAAACCGGCTTGTTGCAGCCAGTGACTGATAATGCCGTAATCGCTGTTCATGACCCATTTGGTCACAAGTGCCAACGTCACCGCAGGCACAACATAGGGGATCAGCAGAAAGCTGCGCAGCGCCGTGCCGCCCTTCATTTGCCGCGTGATTAAAAGCGCGATGCCAAGACCTGCCGTCAGCTGACCGAGGACAGACCAGAACGTCCATTTGCAGGTGTTCCAGAAATACTTCCAGAACAGTTTGTTGCCAAACATCTTCACATAATTCTGAATACCGATAAAGCTGTTTGTTTTTTTTATCAGCGAAGTATCCGTAAAGCTGAGCCAAATGTTGTACAGAACAGGATAAAGAACGAATGCAAGCAAAAAAATGATAACCGGAATCGCAAATGCGAAGCCGATCAGCTTGTGCCTTCGCGCGTAGCTGTTCAGCAGTTTGGGCTTGGGTAACATCGTTCCAGAACGCATTTTTTTCACTCCCTGACAAAGATTTGCGGCAATCCAGTTCCGTGTCCGACCGGCGCGGGCACGCAAATCTATTGCCGGTGTTGCTCCCGGGCGGGGGAAGAATGCGCCTGTCGCATTCTTCCCCATTATAACGCGATTTTGTGAATCCCCCTGGGATTACAGCGTGCCTGCAAAGCTCATCAGATCGTCATTGATGAGATTGTAAGCTTCCTCGGAAGTGTAGGCGCCGTTGCAGGCGCCCTGCAAAGCCTCGCCGAAGATGGTGGTGGACTCAATGTAGGCGGACATGGCGGACAGACCCGCTTCCATGCCGTACCAGTACCAAGTGCCATTCTCGAACTGGTCGAAGATGTAGGCGACCTGATCTTGGAAGGCGGCAACTTTCTCGCTGGACTTGTAGATCTCAAACGCCGGCTTGTAGGATGGGAATGCGAACATCGGTCGGGACAGTGCACGCTCGGCTGCACGCTCCGGCGTGTAGAGTGCGGTCAGGAAGTCCGAAACGAGTGCGCTGCGAACCGCGCCCTCCTGCGTGGAGGCCACGAAGCAGTAGCCGGAACCGAAGGAAGCCTTCTTATCGCCGTTGACGCCCGGAAAGTCGAAGCAACCAAGCTTATCGACCATATCCGGATTGTTGCCCTGTGCGTTGCCGATGACCGCGCCCATATCGAGCGTCATCGCAGCGGTGCCGGTAACGGCCAGAGCGTTGCGGTAGTCACCCCACGACCATGTCAGCGAGCCTGCGGGGGAAGCTTTCTTGTAGAGTTCAACGAGGTAGTCGATCACTTTGATCGCCTCGTCCTTCTCTCCGTCGAAGCAATACTCACCGGTGGCGGGATCCATGAAGAACACGCCGGCGGAGCACATCATCTCATAGAGAGTCTGTGCAGCAACCTGTACGCCGTCGAGCGGTACCGGGAAGCCGGACATGTCGGCGGTGTTCAGCGTTTCAGCAGCGACAAGGAACTCGTTCCAAGTGGTCGGAACGGCGACGCCCTTTTCTGCAAAGATGTCCTTGCGATACCAAACAGAGGTATGCATTGCCCAATCCGGCAGGCCGTAGATGTGGCCGTCAGTGCCGGTCAGCACGGTCTTGTAGGCAGTCGGGAAGTCATCTGCGCCGATTCCGTTGATGACGTTATCGAGCGGCATGATGCTCTCGGCAGCATACAGGTACGCAGTGCCGCCGAAGTTGGTGTGCATGATGTCCGGAACGTCGCCGGAGGACGCTGCCGTTGCGAGCTTGCCGTACATTTCGTTGAAGGCAACCTTCTCCACTTCGACCCCGACGCCCATTTCCTGCGCCAACTCGGTGAACTGCTTGCTCAGGACTTCGTACTGCGCATCAGCAGTCAGGTTTGTCCAGATGACAAGCTTCTGACCTGTGTAATCGACGGGTTCTTCCGCCACGGGCGCGGCTTCGGGTTCTGCTGCCGGCGCGGCGCAGGCCATCAGCGACACCGTCATGATGACGGCCAGTAACAGTGCTACCAGTTTCTTCATTTTGGGGATCCTCCTTTATTCTTGTTTTTTCGATTACAAATTGTAAGTACCATTTGCAAATCATAGGATCACATTCTGTTTTTTCAACGTTTCCTGCAATGCGGGAATGTTGACTTCACGGGGCGTAACGCCCGCTTTGACCGCCATGGCTGCGGCAATGCCCGCCGCCTCGCCCATGGCCATGCACTGCGGCATGCAGCGGATGCAATTGGCGACCGGCGCTTCATAGGAAACGCATCGACCTGCCACCATCAGACCGTCCTTACCCTTGGGCAGCATGCAGCGATACGGGATCGTCATGGACTTACCAGGTTCCAGATCGTAAACATACATCGTGACACCATCGGGCGTATGCGCGCCGGCAGGCATTGCGCCGCGTCCGATGCTGTCCGGGAAATCCCGTGCCGCCTGAAAATCTTCAAGCGTTACTCTGTAGTCGCCGATGATACGGCGGCTTTCCCGCACGCCCAACATGGCGGCGATCGCCGACAGATAGGAGTTTTCGAAGCCGGGAACATATTTCCGGAAAGCTTCCGCAACATCGTAGAGGCACTTTTGAGAGAAGTTTTCCTGCTCGGAACGAGCGGCAAACCCTTCGGTGCTGTGCGATTCCACCGCGCCGGAGCAATTGATCGTCACTTCACCCGGATTCGGCGTGGAAGTAAAGATGCCCAGCCAGTTGCGCAGGTATTCCTGTTCGGGAGGCAGCTCTACATTGGCAAGTTCATCGCCCAGACCGAAGTGCATAAAGCCCGGGAATGTTTTGAAATCTTGCCAGGCAGGCGGTACATGCGTGTCCAGTACCGGAGGATGCTCGTCGTAATACTGTTTGACACGCTCCATATCCACGCCGCACATCCGACCCATCAGCGTCATTGGCTGGATGTCCTTCTTTTCGCGCATTTCAAACGGTGCGCCCGCTTTGAAGGCAACAAACGCATCCCCTGTGCAGTCAATCACAACTTTGGCACGAATCTCCATCAGCTCCGATTCGGAGAAAACGATCAGGCCTACTACGGTATCGCCTTCGCAGATGACATCAACAATAGATGTGTCAAGCCATGTTTCGAGGTTGGGCTCTTTTGCGGTGACTTCATCCAAAATGACCTTTGCGACTTCCGTATCGTAGAGGAAGCACACGTCGGTGTCAGGGTCTTCCTCCACAATCGCGTTACGCTCTTTGAAGATGTTCCGCAATTCCCAAGCGATGCCCTTTACGCAGACCTTCGCTTTGTCGCTGAAACCAACCCATGCGCCCTGCAATCCCGCAGTGAACTGGCCGCCCAAACAACGTTGCTTATCTACGATCAACGTTTTGGCGCCTGCCCGTGCAGACGCAATCCCGGCGATCACACCGGCGGTTCCGCCGCCCGCTACAATAACATCGACTGTTTTCTGGTTCATATTCAGTTGGCTCCTCTTTTGATATTTATCACCCGCGCCGGAGACGGTTCTCCGGGACGGGGATGCGGTAGGAATTGTTGTTGTGCGTGCTATGCAAGGTAGCCGTAGTGCTTCAGGGTTGCCTTCAGACGATCCATCGTTTCCGCGGGCAGTTCGGAGAGAACGGGCTTGCGGCAGCAGCCTGCGTCAATCCCGCGCAGTTTCAGACCTTCCTTGATGATCTGGAGCCAGAGCACGTCGCCGTTGGAATCCGGCTCGGAGAAGAGATGCAGGTACGGGCGGACGAGCTTCGTGTATCCTTCCATCGCCTTGGCAACCTGCTTCGACTTGGCGGCCTTGTAAACTTCGCTGTTCTCTTTCGGGAAGAGGTTGCCGGTGCCGCATACCCAACCGTCGGTCCAGCAGCTCAGCGTCTCAACCGGGCATACGTCATAACCATAGAAGATAGCAAAGTTGTCGTCGGTGAGATGGCGGAGATTCTGTTGACGGAACACGTCGGCCTGACGCTCTTTGACGGCGTCGATGCAGCCTTCGTTGTACAGTTTCGCCATGAACTTGTCGCTCATCAGGCAGGTCGAATAGTACGGATTGTGATAGAGCATCACAGGAATATTGATCGAATCATGGATGGCATGATAATGCGAAAGCAGTTCTTTCTCGTTGGGCGCCATGTACCAAGGTGTCACCGCCATGATACCGTCTGCACCGTTGGCTTCTGCGTCCTTCGACATCTTCACGACGTCGCAGGTGCGGTATGCGCCGGTGGAGGCGACGACCTTGATGCCGTTGGCATGACCGGCTTCAATGTAGGCCTTGTTGACCGCCATCTGCTCGTCAGTGGTCAGTCCGACCATCTCGCCCGTGCTGCCGGAAGGAATGATGCCCGTTACGCCGTTCGCTGCCAGGAACTTCGCAAGTTCTTTGATTGCGCTGAAGTTGATGGACTCGTCTTTGTTGAAGGGAGTAATTACCGGAATGTAGATACCGCTCAGTTTCTCTTTTGCCATAATGATTGCTCCTTTTATCTTTTGATATGCCACGTATTTGGAATAGTTATTCCGATTTTTAATATATAGACTTCATTGTGGCTTGTCAACAGATTTTCAAAAAATATTCGGGCGGGTTTTCTGATCGCCTGAGAAACGTTTACACGCTTTTTGACCCGATATCTGCGGGAAACGGCGTGAATCGACGGAACAGTTCAGTAAATCAATGGGCGGTTACGCTTCCCGAGCCATCCCTGCCAGAAAAAAAGGATCCGCGTGCAGACTGGTTAATCCATGAAACGGAATACACATTCCGAATGAATCGTTTCGCATGGATTTGCGTGCAATGTGACACTTTGGGAACCCAGTAGGCGAACCGAACGTTCGCAAGGCAAACGTATAAAACCGAGCAGGAATGCACTTCGGGGAGCGGTCCTTCCCGTAAACGTTAGAAAATCAGGCATAAACGGGCAGGGATGGCTCGGGAAGCGTAACCGCCCATTGATT